>NZ_JAAUWR010000005.1:0-221077 GCF_014694495.1 Aliivibrio sp. S10_S31
TTAAGTATCCTAAAGGGTTGTTGGAGACTACGACGTAGATAGGTCAGGTGTGTAAGTGCTGCGAGGCATTGAGCTAACTGATACTAATTGCCCGTGAGGCTTAACCATACAACACCCAAGGGGTTTTGAACGGATTTGAAGTTGCAAGAAACAAATTGAATGTGATTAAGAACAGCTCTTTATATAGAGAAACAGCTTTCCAGATTATTATTTATCTCTTATTGAGGTAGATAGAAAGAATTTGCTTGGCGACCATAGCATTATGGACCCACCTGATCCCATGCCGAACTCAGAAGTGAAACGTAATAGCGCCGATGGTAGTGTGGGGTTTCCCCATGTGAGAGTAGGACATCGCCAGGCTCCTATTTATTTTTACTTTTTAATAAAAGTAAAATCAAAAATAGCATTATGCTGAATAGACACTGCGGAGTGGTAGTTCAGTTGGTTAGAATACCGGCCTGTCACGCCGGGGGTCGCGGGTTCGAGTCCCGTCCACTCCGCCACTTATTTGAAAAAGCCCTAATCGAAAGATTAGGGCTTTTTTACGTTTGTAGAAAATAGAATGAGATAAGCAGAGCGGAGTGGTAGTTCAGTTGGTTAGGCTTTTTATTGGAGAGCTTAGCGGCCTGTCACGCCGGGGGACGTGTTGCTTTCAAGGTTGATAGAAAGTCCCGTGAGCGTAGCCACTTATTTGAAAAAGCCCTAATCGAAAGATTAGGGCTTTTTTACATTTGTAGAAACAGGAATGAGTGAAGTTGGATACTGCGAAGCGGTAGTTCAGTTGGTTAGGCTTTTTATTGGGAAATAAGTCCCTTTTCTTCTAATAATGCTCTTAGTTTTTCCACTCGCTTACGGTTTACGCCAAAATCTGAATAACCTGTTCGTGATTCAGAGCGAACAATTAGAGTATTACCGTAAATTCGTAGCTCTAAGTCATCAACAAAACGAAATACAGAGCTGGTACATTCAATGCGAGCATAATCATTATTAATATCGACTAATTTAGCTCCTTTTAATTGGCTGGCAATATGGCTGATTGCTTTCATATTTGCTGAACTAGTTAATATAAAGGGTTTTGCAGTAAACTCCTCACGCTCGTCGAGTGTTGATATGCAGTTGGGTTTATCTCCACAAGGAGCGATTGATTTATCTTCCATTGATTCAGTCCTTTGACTACAAGCGACAAGTAATGAAGTGCTAACTAGAGTGAGAAGTATTTTTTTCATAAATATAATTAACCACTTTTTATTATAGATTTAGGTGTTTATTAAAGAAGTATAAGTACAAAATAACTAAAAATCGTATTTAAATTGTCGGTTTTTAGCTATGAAGCAGAAAAAAGGCCAACATCGAAATGTTGGCCAAAGGTTTGGAAGGAAACCTGAATTTAGTAAATTATGAAGCAGAAAGCATTAATGAATCCGCTTTTGCTTCTAAATTAGAGCCACCCATTAAATAGCTATCTATTTCACGAGCACATTCACGACCTTCATTAATACAACGAACAACCAGAGATTGTCCTGTTCGCATATCTCCTGCCGCAAAAACACCTTTCTGATTTGTCGCAAAGCCCTCTGTAGCCACATTACCACGATCGTCTAACTTGATGTCTAATTGTGCTAATACACCCGTTGGTTCTGGATGTAAGAAGCCCATAGCTAAGAAGGCTTGGTCACAAGGAATAACTCGTTCACTGCCTGCAACTTCATCAAAGCCTGGGCGTTCACCTGGCTTCGCATCTTGCCAAACGATATCTGCAATACGAAGACCTTTTACATTACCAGCATCATCAGAGATAAATTCTTTGGTTAAAATATTCCAATGACGCTCACAACCTTCTTCGTGAGAAGTGGTTGTTTTCATGATCATCGGATATTGAGGCCAAGGCATATTTGCAGGGCGTTTTTCTGGTGGGATCGGCATGATCTCTACCTGAGTAATGCTTGCTGCACCATGGCGATTAGAAGTACCAACACAGTCAGAACCTGTATCGCCACCGCCAATAACCACAATGTGTTTGCCTTTAGCGTGGATTTCTTTGGTTTTTAAATCCATGTTATTAGCACGGCGGTTATTTTGACCTAGGAACTCCATTGCAAAGTGAACCCCATTGAGGTCACGACCAGGAATAGGCAGGTCTCGTGGCACGGTAGAACCACCAGTAAGTAGAACGACATCAAAATCTTGGCGTAGTTGCTGTGCATTAACATCAATACCAATATGAGCGTTAACTTCGAACTTAATACCGGCATCAGCCATTAAATTGATTTTACGATCAATAATGTCCATGCCTAATTTAAAATCTGGAATACCAAATCGAAGTAATCCACCTACTTTTTCGTCACGCTCATATACGGTGACTGAATGGCCTGCACTATTAAGTTGCTCTGCTGCTGCTAAGCCAGCAGGACCTGAACCAACAATGGCTACCGTTTTACCTGTTCGTGAACGAGGTTTTTTCGGTTGTGCGTAGCCCTCACGATATGCCGTCTCTACAATTGTTTTCTCGATATTACAAATTGTGATTGGATCTTGGTTGATACCAAGAACACAGGCACTTTCACAAGGAGCTGGACATACTCGACCAGTAAATTCTGGAAAGTTATTTGTTGAACTTAAGATCTTCCATGCTTCTTCCCAACTATCACGATAAACGGCATCGTTAAATTCAGGAATAATGTTACCGATAGGGCATCCGTTATGACAAAACGGTACACCACAATCCATACAGCGAGATGCTTGAGTATTAATTTTGTCGCCAAACTCTTCGTTTAAGACGAATTCTTTATTGTCTTGAATTCGAACACTAGGGTCGATCTTCTTTGGAAGTTCACGACCATGCTCTAAAAAACCAGTAGGCTTACCCATTATACTGCCTCCACTTCTTCCGTTTGTGCTTGTTGTGCTTCAGCTTTACGCTTTTGAAGTACCGCTTTGTAATCTCGCGGCATTACTTTAGCCAAAGAGGCTAAGTTAGCTTCAAAGTTATCTAAGAAAGACTGAGCAACTTCACTTCCTGTGAATTCAACATGCTTGGTTAGCATTTCTAATAGAAGATCTTTATCTTCTTGTTCAATAGGGTCTAAATCAACAAGTTCAGGATTTAGTTTGGATTCAAAATCGCCTGACTTATCCCAAACATAGGCAACACCACCGCTCATACCTGCCGCAAAGTTACGACCCGTTGAGCCAAGGATTAGTGCAACACCACCAGTCATGTATTCACAACCGTGATCACCAACACCTTCAACGACCACTTTAGCTCCGGAGTTACGAACACAGAAACGTTCACCAGCCATACCACGAATATAAGATTCACCTGAAGTTGCACCGTAGAAACAAACGTTACCAACAACAATGTTATCTTCAGCGACAATGGTTGATTTCGCATCTGGGTAAAGTACTAGCGTACCGCCTGATAAGCCTTTACCCCAATAATCGTTCGCATCGCCTTCAACTTCAAATTTAACCCCTTTCGCTAGAAATGCACCCAGACTTTGACCAGCAGAACCGTTGAATTTAACGTTCATCGGTTGAGGTAAACCTTGGTCTTTATACACTTTTGAAATCTCGTTTGACAGCATAGTACCGACACTTCGGTCTGTATTAATGATGTCAAATTCAGCAGTAACAGCCTCGCCTCGCTCCAATGCTGGAATTGCGGCTTGGATAAGTTTTCGATCCAGAACATCTTCAAGATTATGCTGTTGTTGAATTTGGTTATAAATACCATCTTCAGCACGCGGTTGCTCAATATGAAGAACTGGTGTTAAGTCTAGGTTTTTATATTTCCAGTGGCCGATATCATCACGAACTTTCAGTTTATGAGATTGACCTACCATTTCATCGATAGAGCGGAAACCAAGTTCAGCCATCACTTCTCGTAGGCCTTCTGCCATATATTGGAAGAAGGTCACCACGTCTTCAACACGTCCGTCAAAGCGCTCACGAAGTGTTTTATTTTGCGTAGCAATACCTACAGGACACGTGTTTTTATGACACTTACGCATCATGATACAGCCTTCAACGACAAGAGCAGCCGTTGCTACACCCCATTCTTCTGCACCAAGAAGCGTTGCTACTGCAAGATCTCGAGGTGTTTTCATTTGGCCATCTGACTGAACAACGATACGGTTACGTAATCCATTTTTCAGTAGTGTTTGGTGTGTTTCTGCTAGACCAAGTTCCCATGGAAGGCCTGTATGACGGATAGATGACATTGGCGATGCACCCGTACCACCATCAAAACCAGCGATAAGAACGACGTCTGCTTTTGCTTTGGCTACACCAGAAGCGATAGTACCAACACCCGCCTCAGATACTAACTTAACGTTAACGCGACCTTTACGGTTGGCGTTTTTCAGATCGTAAATAAGCTGTGCTAAATCTTCGATTGAATAAATATCATGGTGTGGCGGCGGTGATATCAGACCAACTCCTGGTGTAGAGTGACGTGTTGCACCAATCCAATCATCGACTTTATCACCTGGTAGTTGACCACCTTCGCCTGGTTTTGCACCTTGAGCCATCTTAATTTGCAGCTCATCAGCGTTAGTTAGGTAATAAGAGGTAACACCAAAACGACCAGATGCGACTTGTTTGATAGCTGAACGTTCCCAGTCACCATTATCTTTCTTCTCAAAACGGATAGGGTCTTCACCACCTTCGCCTGAGTTAGATTTAGCACCAATGCGGTTCATTGCCACTGCAAGTGTTGAGTGAGCTTCATGAGAGATCGAACCAAACGACATTGCACCAGTCGCAAAACGTTTCAGAATGTTCTCAATTGGTTCTACTTCTTCTAGAGGGATTGAACCCGCTGGGTTTTTAATGAAATCGAGTTGGCTACGTAGTGTTGCCGCATCATCACCTTGGTCATCTACCGCTTTCGCATATTTCTTAAATTGTCCGTAATCTTTATTACGAGTTGATTCTTGTAGTAGTGAAATCGTTTCAGGGTTAAACAGGTGTTTTTCACCACGTTGTTTCCATTGATACACACCGCCAACATCAAGAACTTGCACTGGGATTTCGCGAGTTGGATAACCTACACGGTGACGGATAAGTACTTCTTTTGCGATATCATCAATCGTTAGACCTTGGATACGAGAAACGGTACCTGTGAAGTATTTATCAACAACTGGCTTACTAATACCAAGCGCTTCAAAGATTTGAGCTCCATGATAAGACTGCAGTGTTGAAATACCCATTTTAGAGAAAATTTTAAGTAGGCCGCCATTAACCCCTTTACGGTAGTTATCAAAATATTCTTTTGTTGATACTTCAGGATTAAGTTTCTTTGTTCTCTGCAGTTCAACAATGGTTTCAATAACAAGGTATGGGTTTACGGCGTTAGCGCCATAGCCAACGAGTGTTGCAAAATGGTGAGTTTCACGAGCGTCACCCGTTTCAATAACGATGTCACATTTAGCTCGTAAACCTTTACGAATTAGATGATGATGAACAGCACCTACAGCAAGCATTGCAGGAATCGCAGCATGGTTTGAGTTTACTGCGCGGTCTGTTAGTAGAATGATAGAGTAGCCATCAACGACGGCATCTTCTGCATACTGACAGATACGTTTAAGTGCACGCTCAAGTTTGCCAGCATCTTCATTTGCTTGGAAAACGATATCAAGCGTTTTAGCTTGTAAGTGTTCGTTATCAATCGCACGAAGCTTTTCTAACTCAGAGTTAGAAAGAACAGGGGATTCAAGCTCTACTTTTTGACAGTGTTCAGGTGTTTCAGTCAGTAAGTTCTGATCTTTACCTAAATAGGTATTCAGAGACATCACCATACGCTCACGGATCGGATCGATCGGCGGGTTAGTGACCTGTGCAAATAATTGCTTAAAGTAGTTAGATAAATGCTGAGATTGATGTGAAAGAATCGCTAATGGCCAATCGGCACCCATTGCAGTTAAGGGTTCATACGCCGTTTTTGCTAATGGCAGGATAATTTCGTTTACTTCTTCTGATGTCACACCAAACGCTTGTTGACGGTTTAGTAGACGTTCAGGAGATGGTTGACTGAATTGGTTTGTTGCTTCAGGTAGTTTATTCAAACTTAATAGGTTTTCTTCAACCCATTTTTGATAAGGCTGTGCGTTAGCAATACCATCTTTTACTTCTTCATCTGAAATAATGCGGCCTTGCTCTAAATCAGCAACAAAGATACGTCCTGGCTGTAAACGACCACGGAATTCTACGTTTTCAGGTGCAATGTCAACAACACCTGATTCTGAAGCCATGACAAGGAAGTCATCTTTTGTCACAGTATAACGAGAAGGGCGAAGACCATTACGGTCAAGCGTTGCACCTACCTGTACACCATCGGTGAAACAAACAGAAGCAGGGCCATCCCATGGTTCCATTACGTTTGCATGGTATTGGTAAAATGCACGACGCGTTGGGTCCATATTTTTATTTTCTTGCCATGCTTCAGGGATCATCATCATTAGTGCATGTGGCAAGCTACGGCCAGAAAGAACCAGAAGCTCTAAAGCCATATCAAAGTTAGATGAGTCAGAGCTGCCTTCTTGACAGATAGGCAGTAGCATATCAATTTCTTGTTGAGTGAATAAATCAGATTCGATGATCGCTTCACGCGCTTTCATCCAATTTAAGTTACCACGAACTGTATTGATTTCACCGTTATGTGCAATGTAACGGAATGGTTGAGCTAAACGCCAGCGTGGGAAAGTATTGGTTGAGAAACGAGAGTGAACTAACGCTAAGGCTGTTACCATCGTTGGATTTTGTAAATCTAAGAAGTACTGTGGTACTTGTTCAGTCGTTAATTGACCTTTATATACCAAGGTTTTGTACGATAGAGAGTTAATGTAAAAATCATCACCGATATTTGAAATGCTTTCTAAACACACACGAACTGTATAGTTACGTAAAACATATAATTTACGTTCTAGTTCTTCAGGGCTCATTGATGGGCCACCAGAAATAAATACGTGTTCAAATTGTGGTTCTGTGCTTAGAGGATCATCTCCTAGCATTGAGTTATCGACAGGAAGAACGCGGTAGCCAAGGATTTCTAAATCCAAGCGTTGTGCATTACGCTCTAAAATATCTCTACATTGTTGACGTTTGTGTTCATCTTTAGGGAATAGAACAACACCAACACCATATTTTTCAAAAGAAGGTAATTTAATGCTGAGTTTAACGGCTTCTTCTAATAAAAACTCATGTGGCTTCTGTAAAAGAATACCCGCGCCATCACCACTGCATGGATCACAGCCTTGACCGCCACGGTGCTCCATTCGAGCTAGCATATCAAGTGCTTGAGTTACCACATCATGAGATTTGCGGTTCTTTAGGTGAGCGACAAAACCGATACCACACGCATCATGCTCCAGTTCTGGAGTATACATGCCTTGTGCATTCTGCTCTCTATCTACCATAGATACTTCCTTCCAGTTTAATGCAGACACAACTTCTCTACGTAAGTTTCTGTCTAGTCCTTTGCTAATTTTCAAATCGAACTTGCAGTGAGTTAGTCTCAAGAGGTTGCAAGTTTGAATCCATTCTGGTGTTTACTGGCATCACTTATTGTGACGTGCAAACTAACCAATCCATTGTGATATCCATCAAATACTTTTATCCGTAGTACTTGTTTAAAGAGGGTAGATATCACTATCGAAACGCCCCAATAACCATATTGGTGGCAAATTGAACTAATTAACGATGTAACTATCCTACATTTTTGTCATATTAAATACCAACTAAAGTTGCACGTAAATTTCACTTTTTTTCATCAAAATGAATAAATATTTAATATAAAACGGTGTTTTTCTCTAATAATTGCCAGTTTATGCGACTTTTATTGATATAAATTAGAATAGAGATAGCGGAATATCGTTATTATTTACGGTCTTTTTTTACAAACGAGTTAGCAACTTTCATAAATAACAAGAAAACTTCTTTTTATTTGTAAAGTAAGTGCTTGATTTAATACTGGTTACTCCAATGCAACTTCACGAATTAGCAAATACTTTTGGACAAGATTTACAACGCAGATATGGCGAAAAAGTACATAAACTGACGTTGCACGGTGGATTTAGCTGCCCGAATCGAGATGGCACAATAGGTAAAGGTGGCTGTACATTTTGTAATGTTGCTTCATTTGCTGATGAACAAGAACAATTTAAATCGATTCATGATCAATTGACCGATAGAGCGGGTGAAGTTCAGCGTGCGAAAAAGTATTTGGCTTATTTTCAAGCTTACACGAGTACTTTTGCTGAAGTGCAAGTTTTAAAAAATATGTACGAAGAGGCATTAAAAGCTGCCAATATTGTCGGGCTTTGTGTTGGTACTCGTCCTGATTGTGTTCCTGATGCGGTATTAGATTTACTCAAAGGGTATGTCGATGATGGCTATGAAGTATGGTTGGAGTTAGGCCTACAAACTGCGAATGATAAAACATTGAAACGTATTAATCGTGGACATGATTTTGCTTGTTATGATGCCATTACTCGTAAAGCTCGCTCTTTAGGTATTAAAGTTTGTACGCATTTAATTATTGGATTACCTGGTGATACTAGAGATGATAACCGTCAAACGTTAGATAAAGTATTAGCGACAGGAACTGATGGTATTAAATTGCATCCTTTGCATATCGTTGAAGGTAGCACAATGGCGAAAGCATGGCGTGCAGGCAAGCTCGATGCGCCAGAAATGGATGAATATGTTGATATTGCTTGTGAGCTTATTCGTTTAACGCCACCTGAAGTGGTTTATCACCGAGTGTCAGCAACCGCACGTCAACCAACACTATTATCGCCATTATGGTGTGAACCAAGATGGTTAGGATTAACCAATGTCGGTATGGCATTAAATAATAGTGGTCCTCAAGGTTCATTGATTGATCAACCTTTCAAATATACTGCCCCAGTGCTGAAAAAATAACTCAAATGCATCTAACCCTGATATTATTTATGTGAATATTATCAGGGTATGTTTATGAAGCAGTTAAAAATTCTCGCGCAATTTTATGTCGACCTTATGGTAAGGCTCGGCATTGTCCGTTTTAGTCTATTACTTGCCATTGCCTTAGTTGCACTCGCCGTCATTGTTCAAGTTGGTGTGACGCTTGTTCTGAGCGGTGAAGTGAATGATCTCGATATTATTCGTTCTGTATTCTTTGGTTTATTGATCACGCCTTGGGCAGTGTTCTTTTTATCTGTAGTGGTTGAACATTTAGAAGATTCTCGTCAACGATTATCTAAATTGGTGAGTAAGCTTGAAGAGATGCGTACTCGAGATCTTGATTTAAATAAAAAGCTTAAAGGAAATGTTAAAAAGCTAAATCAAGAAATTGAAGAACGTGAAAAAGCAGAAGAAGCACGACAAGAAGCGATGGAAGATCTCGAAAATGAAGTATTCCAACGTGAGAAAGCACAATTAGAATTAGCAGAACAAACCGCATTATTACGATCTTACTTAGATACCTCTCCCGATATTATTTATTACCGAAACGATCTTGGTCTATTCTCTGGCTGTAATAAAGCCATGGAGCAGCTGACTGGCAAGTTAGAAAAAGAGCTGATTGGCCTCTCTCCTAAAGATGTATACGATGCCGAAGTTGCTGCAAAAGTTATTGATACGGATAGGCAAGTTTTACAAGAAAACCAAGCATTAACCTATGAACAATGGCTTGATTACCCTGATGGTCGTAAAGCGTGTTTTGAATTGAGTAAAATTCCATTTTATAGCAAAGATGGCCGTCGTTTAGGCTTGGTTGGTTTTGGACGAAATATTACTGAACGTAAAGAATATGAAGATGCATTACAAAAAGCGAGCCGTGATAAAACGACCTTTATTTCAACCATCAGTCATGAATTACGTACGCCATTAAATGGTATTGTCGGTTTAAGCCGAATGTTGTTGGACTCTCGTTTAGATGATGAACAACATAACTACATGAGAACCATTAATGTCAGCGCCATTACATTAGGTAATATTTTTAACGATATTATCGATATGGATAAGTTCGATCGTCGTAAATTAGAGCTTTTTCCTAAACCGCTAGACTTCATTAGTTTTGTCACTGAAATGGAAAATATTTCGGGGCTTATGGCTGAACAAAAAGGGTTACGTTTTGATCTTGAGCGCTTGACCGACTTACCTCCTCATATCAGTGTAGATAGCACTCGATTAAGACAGGTGTTATGGAATCTTGTTGGTAATGCCACCAAATTTACCAAAGAAGGTGGGGTTGTTATGTCTGTGAGTGCGGATATACATCAGGATAGCGCAGAGATCACCTTTGAGATAGAAGACACCGGAATCGGTATTCCTGAAGAAGAGTTAGAAAATGTTTTTGCTATGTATTATCAAGTTAAGCAAGGCAAGGATAATTTACATGCTGTAGGTACCGGGATTGGGCTAGCGGTATCAAAAGAGCTGATAAATTTAATGGGTGGTGATATCACGGTTACTAGTGAAGTCGATTTTGGAAGTACTTTCATGGTAACCATTAATGTACCACTCGTAGATCATGTTGAAGAAGAAGAGGCAATGCCGGAAACCAAAAGCTCAAAATCATTACGCATTTTTATGCTTGAAGATATTGAACTTAATGTCACTGTTGCGTGTTCTTTATTAGAAAGTTTAGGTCATACCGTTGATGTTGCTATGTGCGGTGAAGATGCAATAAAGCAATTTGATCCAACTAAGTATGATTTAGCGCTTTTAGATATTCAATTACCAGATATGACTGGGTTTGATGTTGCTAAAGCATTACGCGATAAGTTTGATAATTTACCACCATTAATTGCATTAACGGCTAATTTACTTAAAGAAAAAGATGAGTACTTTACAAATGGAATGGATGAAGCATTAAGTAAACCACTAAGTGTTAAAGCGTTAACAGAGGTACTTGAGCAATTTTCAATGTCAGAGAAGAAGACAGAAACTCCAAGGGTACCACAAGAACAAGAAGCGTCTTCTGAGCCTACTGAAAATGATCAGCTAATTGAATGTTTACTCGATCTAGAAATGTTAGAGTCTTATATTGAGATAGTAGGAACAAAACCTATTTATGCGAATATCGAAATGTTTGAAAAAAGTATGAAAGAATACATTCAAATACTTGATACAAACATGACGGCCAGAGACCAAGATGGCATTGTGTTTGAAACGCATAAAATGAAAGGTGCAGCAGGCTCGATTGGGTTAAAGCATATCCAACAAGTCGCACAGAAAGCACAATCACCAGATTTACCTGCGTGGTGGGAAAATATTGATGATTGGGTTGAAGAAATCAAAAATGAATACGAACATGATATCCAAATTTTAAAAAGCTGGTTAGAGCAGCAAGATAAGTAAGGAATAATATGAAGAAGGTACTATTTGCCGCAACACTAATAACAGCTTTATCTGGTTGTCAAATGACGAATCAATCAGAAGCGGATTGGAAACAAGATAATAAAATTGAAATGATGAATGCCAAAATTGAATTGAATTCAGCTATTTGGATAGATCAAATGCCAACTATTGGTGAAGACAGCGATGAGAGCAAAGTTAACTTTGCATTAGGTTTGAGCTCAAAACAAGTCATAGCACCTGAATTGAATATTGAACGTGTTGAACTACGTCAAGGTGATGACTCTTGGGAAGTAACCGAAGAGGAATATGAAGTACGGGTTCAAGATAATCATAATTGGGAAGTGGCTGGCCAGACATTCCACACCTTAGACGCAAGCAAAAAAGTAGATATTGCAATTAAAGCAAGTGGTGAGTGGATTATTGAAACCAACGTGAGTGTTGATACAGTATATTAATACTATGTTATATAGATAAAAAAATGCCCAGCTAGTGATAGCTGGGCATTTTATTTAAAGTTAGATAGAAGAGATTCTTATAGCTCTTCTAGGTCACCACAGAAGCGGTAGCCTTCACCGTGAATTGTAGCGATGATCTCTGGAGTATCAGTTACAGATTCGAAGTGTTTACGGATGCGACGGATAGTTACGTCTACTGTACGATCGTGTGGCTTAAGCTCACGACCAGTCATTTTTTTCAGTAGATCTGCACGAGTCTGGATTTTGCCTGGGTTTTCACAGAAGTGAAGCAGAGCACGGAATTCAGAACGTGGAAGCTTGTAGCTCTCACCGCTTGGGCTAACAAGAGAACGGCTGTTGATTTCTACAGTCCAACCGTTGAACACATAGCGCTCAACCATTTTCTTATCTTCAACAACTGTGTTTTGGTTCATTGAACGAGTTAATAAGTTACGTGCACGAATAGTTAGTTCACGTGGGTTGAATGGTTTTGTGATGTAATCATCAGCGCCAATTTCTAAACCTAAAATCTTATCAACTTCATTATCACGGCCTGTTAGGAACATTAATGCCATATCGCCTCGTTCACGAAGTTCGCGAGCAAGAAGAAGGCCATTTTTACCTGGCAGGTTAATATCCATAATCACAAGATTAAGCTGCTGTTCAGAAAGCACTTTATGCATTTCTTCGCCATCGCTAGCTTCAAAAACATTGTAGCCTTCAGCTTCAAAAATGCTTTTTAACGTATTACGAGTTACGTGTTCATCTTCAACGATTAGGATCTGTGGGGTTTGCATGGGCGGTACCTAACTAACTGGTTAAAGTCAAAAGTAGAATTAACAAATTTTAATTCTATAATAAAAAATTTACAAATAGGAAAATAGATTCTTCAATAGTTAATAAAAAGTAATATAGAAGAATTCAAACCTAAACGGTACGCCATCCTTGGTGGTTGTTATTGAATATAAAGTCAATAACAAGATAAAGCTCTAATTTAGTGAGCTACTTACTGAAACTCCATTAGAAGCAGGATTTTAATCCTTTAACACCACTCTAACAATAAGCGATTTTTATTTCCATACATTTTATTGATTTATATCAATAGCAACCGATAACAATAGAGTGTAGTAATAAATAAGGCAACATATCTATATTGAAATTGTAAATATCTATGCGAATACTAACTAAGTAATTTGAAAAATGTTGTTATTGTATAGTCGATTTTACAAACAAGGAGAACATAAAATGGATTTATTACCTGATATTTGTGATCAGTTTGAAGATAAAGTGCAGTTAGTTGATATCGATTTTAAAAACTTTGGCGGGAAGGCGTGTTTTTATGGCGAGATTGTAACGGTTCGTTGTTATAAAGATAATTCTTTGGTTAGAGAAGTGCTCCAGCAGAATGGAAAGGGCAAAGTATTATTCATAGATGGAAATGGATCGCGCCAAAAAGCGTTACTTGGTGATCAAGTTGCTACCTTAGCTGTTGAAAATCAGTGGGAGGGAGTGATTGTCTATGGTGTTGTACGTGATGTCGGTGCAATACAAACCATGCCATTAGGCCTAAAGGCACTAGGAACCTCACCTTTCAAAACAGAGAAAAGAGGTGCAGGAGAGCAACACGTTTCTCTCACTATTAATGGAAAAATGATTTCTCCAGGAGATTATATTTATGCAGATCTCAATGGGTTATTAATGAGTAAAGAGTTATTAATTTAAATAAATTTTATAAATAAATAAAATATTTGTTTTTATTATTCAAGGTCTTGGTGATTAGTTTGTATATTTTATTGAGTAAATAAATAAACTTTTCATTGACTTATTAGCTCTAAGTAAGGTAAATGTTACATAAGAAAAACAATTTACTTTAGAATTTATTATATGTTTATTATCAGCTCTATGATTATTACCACAACAATTACCGGCACCATGGTTGCTGGGGTGGGCTGATACGTATAAGTATATGAAAAAGCCTGCTCTGATTACCAGAGCAGGCTTTTTTTTTTGCAAATTTGTTACTAATTCTTAATTGTATTCTTTTATTATCAAACGAAAAGGTTATGATGATGTTAGTTATGCAGTAAGGATATTGCAGTAACACTCGTTTTTAGGGAGGAAGAAATGCGAGTATTAAAATTTGGTGGTTCGTCATTAGCTGATTCAGATCGTTTTTTACGTGCCGCAGACATTATTGCCAATAATGCACAGCAACAAGAAGTTTCTGTCGTATTATCAGCGCCTGGAAAAGTAACAAATAAATTAGTTTCAGTGGTTGATAATCTTCTTACCAATGGTGAAGCAGAATTACAAATCTCAGAACTAGAATCTGTTTTTACTCAATTATTTAGTGGTATTTCTAACACCCTTCCACAAGTTGATCTTAAATTACTTGAAAATAAGCTGAAAGATTCTATTTCTCAATTACGTCAATATGCTCATGGGATCACCTTGCTTGGTATGTGCCCTGATAATGTATATGCAAAAATCATCAGTAAAGGTGAACGCATTTCTATTGTCATGATGAAAGCCGTATTAGAAGCAAAAGGTCAACCAGCAAGCTTAATTGATCCTGTTAAGTATTTATATGCGAAAGGCGATTACCTTGAAGGTGCGGTAGATGTTGATGTATCAACATTAAACTTTAAGAATGAACCATTGCCGCAAGGTCATGTAAATATTATGCCTGGCTTTACTGCTGGTAATGCGAAAGGAGAGTTGGTAACTCTTGGTCGTAATGGTTCTGATTATTCAGCAGCTGTACTTGCAGCATGTTTACGAGCTGAATGTTGTGAAATTTGGACTGATGTAGATGGTGTTTATAATTGTGACCCACGTTTAGTTGATGATGCTCGTCTATTAAAATCATTAAGTTATCAAGAAGCTATGGAGCTCTCTTACTTTGGTGCTTCTGTTCTTCACCCGAAAACTATCGCTCCTATTGCTCAATTCCACATTCCTTGTCTAATTAAAAATAGCTTTAACCCTCAAGGTGCAGGGACTCTAATCGGTCAAGATACTGGTGAAGATAATCTGGCTATTAAAGGCATCACTACACTCAATAATTTAACCATGGTTAATGTTAGTGGGCCGGGTATGAAAGGCATGGTTGGTATGGCAAGCCGTGTATTTGGAGCTATGTCGGCAACAGGTATCTCAATTGTCCTTATTACTCAATCCTCATCAGAATACAGTATAAGTTTTTGTATTGAAGCTGAAGACAAATGCAAGGCTGAGCAAGTACTAAGAGAAGCGTTTGAATTAGAACTTAAAGATGGCTTATTAGAGCCGGTTGAATTTACAGATAATGTTGCCATTGTTACTTTGGTTGGCGATGGTATGCGTACATCGAAAGGCGTAGCCTCTCAATTCTTTACTTCTCTTACTGAAGTTAATGTGAATATTATTGCCATCGCACAAGGATCTTCTGAGCGTGCGATTTCTGCTGTTATTCCTGAAGATAAAGTATCTGAGTCGATAAAAGCATGTCATGAAAACCTATTCAATAGTAAACATTTCTTAGATGTCTTTGTTGTTGGTGTTGGTGGTGTTGGTGGTGAACTAGTTGATCAAATCAAACGCCAACAGTCAAAACTGGCAGAGAAAGGCATTGAAATTCGAGTATGTGGTTTGGCAAACAGCCGAGGGTTGCTACTGGATAGCAAAGGTATTCCGCTAGAGGATTGGCGTGATCGCATGAGCAATACGTCTGAAGAATTTAGCTTAGCTCGTTTAATTGCTTTGGTTCAACGTAATCATATCATTAACCCAGTTATTGTTGATTGTACATCAGATCATGGTATAGCTGCTCAATACGTTGATTTCCTATCAGCTGGTTTTCACGTTATTACACCGAATAAGAAAGCCAATACGGATTCAATGGCTTATTACCATCAGTTACGTAACGCTGCGCGTGGTACTCGTCGTAAATTTATGTATGAAACAACGGTTGGTGCTGGCTTACCTGTTATCGAAAACTTACAGAATTTGATTGCAGCAGGTGATGAGCTTGAAAAGTTCAACGGTATCTTGTCTGGTTCTCTTTCTTATATCTTTGGTAAGTTAGATGAAGGTATGTCATTAAGCGAAGCGACAAACGTAGCAAAAGAAAATGGCTTTACAGAACCAGATCCTCGAGATGATCTTTCAGGGATGGATGTTGCACGTAAATTATTAATTTTAGCTCGTGAGTCTGGACTTGAAATTGAGCTGGATGATGTAGAAGTTGAGCAAGCATTACCTCCGGGCTTTGACGATTCAGGTACGGTTGAAGAGTTTATGGTTCGACTTCCTGAAGCGGATGCGTATTTTGCTGAGCAATCGGCTATTGCAGCAGAAGATGGCAAGGTATTGCGTTATGTTGGTGAGATCTTAGATGGCAAATGTAAAGTAAGAATTGTTGCAGTAGATGGCGATGATCCTATGTTTAAGATTAAAGATGGTGAAAACGCATTGGCTTTCTATAGCCGTTATTATCAACCTATCCCATTAGTATTGCGTGGTTATGGCGCAGGAACCGAAGTAACCGCTGCTGGCGTGTTCTCTGATTTAATGCGTACGCTTGGTTGGAAATTAGGAGTGTAAAATGAGTGTTGTTGTTTATGCTCCTGCATCAATAGGAAATGTCAGTGTTGGCTTTGATGTATTAGGCGCAGCAGTCTCACCTATTGACGGTACACTATTGGGTGATCGTGTTTTAGTTGAGCTTGGAAGTGAGGCATTTACATTAGCTACCGCTGGCAGCTTTGTGGATAAATTACCTGAAAACCCTAAAGACAATATTGTTTACGACTGTTGGTTTGTATTTTCTCGTGAATTGAATAAAAAAAATGTGGCATTAAAGAATGTTCACATGATTTTAGAGAAAAATATGCCAATTGGTTCAGGCCTTGGTTCTAGTGCTTGTTCTATTGTTGCGGCGTTAGATGCATTAAACCAATTTCACGATAACCCTTTAAATGACGTGGAACTATTGGCGTTAATGGGCGAAATGGAAGGGCAGATATCAGGTGGTATTCACTATGATAATGTAGCTCCATGTTACCTTGGTGGCTTACAGTTAATGGTGGAAGAGCTTGGTATTATTAGTCAAGAAGTTCCATGCTTTGATGAATGGTATTGGGTTATGGCTTATCCTGGAATTAAAGTATCAACCGCTGAAGCTCGTGAGATTTTACCTTCTCAATACCGTCGTCAAGATGTGATTGCACATGGTCGTAACCTTGCTGGTTTTATTCATGCTTGTTACTCAAAACAACCAGAACTCGCAGCAAAGATGATTAAAGATGTGGTGGCTGAACCTTATAGAGAGCGCTTGCTACCAAACTTTGCTAAAGCTCGTGAATACGCAGCATCAGCAGGTGCATTAACGACAGGGATTTCAGGTTCAGGACCGACACTTTTTAGTATATGCACAGATAAAGATGTAGCGGATAGGGTATCTCGTTGGCTACAAGAAAATTACGTTCAAAATAATGAAGGATTTGTTCATGTTTGTCGTTTAGATAAGCAAGGATCACAAGTGACAGGAAGTAAACTATGAAGCTGTATAACATAAAAGAAAATGATGAGCAGGTCTCTTTTGGCCAAGCGGTTCGCCAAGGTTTAGGTCGCAATCAAGGACTATTTTTTCCATCAGAATTACCTAAATTTGATGATGTTGATGCACTTCTTGCTGAGGATTTTATTTCTCGTAGTACTAAAATTTTATCTGCTTTTATCAAAGAGGAGCTGCCTCAAGATACCGTAAGAAGTATGGTTGAGAATGCATTTCAATTCCCAGCACCGATTAAAGCCGTTAAAGATGATGTCTATGCGTTAGAATTATTTCATGGACCAACATTAGCATTTAAGGATTTTGGTGGCCGTTTTATGGCTCAATCTCTAGGTGCTGTGACTGATAGCGATGAACAAATCACTATTTTAACGGCAACATCGGGTGATACCGGTGCGGCTGTTGCTCATGCATTTTATGGTATGGACAATATTAAGGTCGTCATTCTTTACCCGAAAGGTAAAATCAGCCCGTTGCAAGAGAAGTTATTTTGTACATTAGGTAAGAATATCCATACCGTTGCTGTTGATGGTGATTTTGATGATTGCCAAGCATTAGTAAAACAGTCTTTTGATGATGCAGAACTGCGTAAAGAAGTTGGATTAAACTCTGCAAACTCAATCAATATTAGCCGTTTGATGGCACAAATTTGTTACTATTTTGAGGCGGTATCTCAACTACCAAAAGAAAAACGTAATGATGTCGTTATTTCAGTGCCAAGTGGTAATTTTGGCAACTTGACTGCGGGATTATTGGCGAAATCATTAGGCTTACCTGTAAAACGCTTTATTGCTGCAACGAATGTTAATGATACCGTTCCTCGTTATCTTGAAACGGGTCAATGGGAACCTAAAGTCACGATCCCAACGATTTCAAATGCAATGGATGTAAGTCAACCAAATAACTGGCCTCGTATTGAAGAGCTATGTCAGCGTTTAGGATGGGGATTAGAAACGCTTGGTAAAGGTGCAGTTACTGATGAGCAAAGTGCTGAAACATTAAAAGAGATGAATCAAGCTGGCTATCTATGTGAGCCTCATGGTGCCATTGCTTATCGTATATTGAATGAGCAACTCTCTGACGGTGAAACTGGCCTTTTCTTATGTACAGCACATCCAGCTAAGTTTAAAGAAGTAGTTGAAGATATCCTAGGCAATGATATTGAGCTACCTGCTCCATTAGCCAAGCATAATGCGATGGAATTGTTATCTGAAGATTTAGATAATGATTTTGATGCACTTAAAGCAGTATTAAGAAAAGTTCAATAAGCACTAAGGTTGAAATAGATGAGTCTCTTTGGTTAATGATCAAAGGGACTTTTTTTATATGGCTAAAGTAATAATATCAATCGTAGTAAATAATTGAGCACCCTAGCAGTTAAATACTTACTGTGATTGGCATAAAAAAAACGGCACTCATGAGCATTGAGTGCCGTTTCGTATTTTTAAATCGACTATAAAATTATAGAGATTCAGTAAAAGTACGTGCGATAACGTCTTTTTGTTGTTCTGTTGTTAGAGAGTTAAAACGCACAGCATAACCAGATACACGGATAGTTAGTTGTGGGTAGTTCTCTGGGTGTTTAACAGCATCTTCTAGAGTGTCACGTTGTAAAACGTTAACATTTAGGTGCTGACCACCTTCAATTTTTGGTGCTTTTTCGATAGCTACATCACGGCTTTCGTACTCACCTAGTTCGCTTGCTGCGATAACTTGGTCAGCTTCAAAACCTGCTGTTGCAACAACACAACGTGCTTCGTTTTTCTCGCTATCTAGTAGCCAGATTGAGTTAAGAAGATCGTCATTTGCAGCTTTAGTAATTTGGATACCTGTGATCATTTTACTTTCTCCTAGTCCACTTTGTGGTTATTTTCTAAATATCTTATGGGTCACATTATATACATGATACCCTTACTTTGTATATTGATATATGTCAAAAAACTACAAAAACTTTCAATTAGTTCAGATTGAAAATCTTGTCCTAAATCAATAAAGTTCCATATATCTTGCTTGTGGCACGTTTTTTATGGTTATTGGTTTTGTTTGTCTTTTTCTATTTTGTAGTAAAATTACTACAAAATTAGCTATTTACCTCATTCGTGATTTATATAGCTAATTATGGGTAGGGCAGAGAAGTACTGACAAATAAAGTGTTTACCGTAATAATAAGACGAAATAAATTTTGAAAGGAAATAACAGAGATGAAATATATTGGTGCGCATGTATCTGCTGCTGGTGGTGTTGATCAAGCGCCAAAACGCGCTTATCAAATTGGTGCTAATGCCTTTGCTTTATTTACAAAAAACCAACGTCAATGGGTAGCAAAACCATTAACAAAGAAAATCATCTCTGATTTTAAGGCTAACTGTAAGCGATTTGGCTTTAGTAGTGAGCAAATACTACCGCATGACTCATACTTAATTAATTTAGGTGCGCCTGAAACTGAGAAGCTTGAAAAATCACGAGCGGCTTTTATTGATGAAATGGAGCGCTGTCATCAACTTGGTTTAACTTTATTAAACTTTCACCCAGGGAGTCATTTAAAGAAAATTTCAGAAGATGAATGTTTATCTTTAATTGCTGAATCGATCAATCTTGCTCATCAAGCGGTTCCTGATGTTGTTGCTGTTATTGAAAATACGGCAGGGCAAGGAACTAATCTTGGATGGAAATTTGAACAACTTGCTCAAATTATTGAACAAGTCGAAGATAAATCTCGAGTAGGGATTTGTATTGATACTTGCCACACGTTTGCTGCTGGATACGATTTAAGTTCAAAAGAAGCGTGTGAACATACTTTCGCTGAATTCGAACGTATTGTTGGTTTTCAATATTTACGAGGTATGCATATTAACGATGCAAAAATCGAATTAGGCAGTCGAGTTGATCGTCATCATTCGTTGGGGCAAGGAACGATCGGTTGGGATTGCTTTGAATATATTATGCAGGATGACCGATTTAATAATATACCGTTAGTTTTGGAAACGATTGATCCTGATATTTGGAAAGATGAGATAGCTCAATTAAGAACGCTAAGTGAGAAAAAGTAATGGGATTAACTTGGGACTCTATTATATCAGCTGAAAAAAAGAAGGCTTACTATCAATCTATGTCGGAAAAGATTGATGCCCAGCGCTCTCTTGGAAAACATATTTTTCCAAAAGAAGATCATATTTTTACTGCGTTTGATTTAACTCCTTTTAATGACGTTAAAGTGGTTATTCTTGGTCAAGATCCTTATCACGGAGAGGGGCAAGCACATGGATTGTCTTTCTCTGTGTTACCTGGAGTCAAAATCCCTCCCTCTCTACGTAATATGTATAAAGAGCTGGCTGAGGATATTCCTGGTTTTACTATTCCTGAGCATGGTTACTTAAAAACATGGGCAGAACAAGGAGTGCTGTTGTTGAACACGGTTCTGACTGTTGAGGAAGCAAAAGCTCATTCTCATGCCAAGTTTGGTTGGGAAACCTTTACTGATGCCATTATCAAAAAAATCAATGAGGATATGGAAGGCGTTATCTTTTTACTGTGGGGGGCTCACGCACAGAAAAAAGGAGCGAATATTGATACAAGTCGTCACTTTATTCTTCAGGCTCCACATCCATCTCCTTTATCAGCACATCGTGGTTTTTTTGGTTGTAAGCATTTTTCACAAACGAATGAATTGTTACGCCAACAAAACTTATCTGAAATCAATTGGGGATCGGTTACATTAAGTTAACTGGATAAAATTTGAACTAAATCCTGTGCTCTCATACTGATGATATACACTTATCTATTGTAATGGTTTACAAAGTAAAGGAGGACAGGATGCTTATTGAAAGTATTTATAAGGAGCATGGATACATAAATCGTATTGTGCAATTACTTGATAGTAAGTTGGAACGATTAGAGGATGAAAAAACAGTTAACTATAATGTAATTCGTGAAGGCGTTGATTATTTATCTTCTTTTGCTGAAAAAACTCATCATCCTAAAGAAGATATGATTTATCAATATTACATTGATCATTATGGTAAACATGAGGGGGTAAGTGACTTGCTTGAAGCGCACCATACTCTTTCACAAGATACTGAAGATTTCTCAATTACGATTGATATGATTCTAAATGATGCCATTGTGCCTAAAGACATATTTAAAGCTCATTTGAAGGCATTTACTAAACGCATAAAAGATCATTTAACACAAGAAGAGCAAGAGATTTTTCCTTTTTTAAAAGCGCACTTAACAACGGACGATTGGGATGCCCTTGAGAAAGGATGGAAAGAAATAGATGACCCTGTTTTTGGTGAGACCGTTGATAAACGTTATCGAGAATTAGCGAAAAAAGTTAGGTAAAGGTCATTTCATAAAAAAGGAGAGCGCTAGACTCTCCTTTTTTATTGATTATTTTAGATAAACATCGTCTAGATTGCCGTTGAAAAAAGGGTCGAGCTCTTTAAGTTCATGTAATAATTGACGACGATCTTGAATCTCTTCAATCTCACGCCATAGACGTTTGGCTTGCTTCTTTTTTGTCGTTGTTGTTTTCGTTGCTAATATATCGTTTAGTGTGTACCCATCCATAAGCACCTCATTTTATTAATTATTACAAAGAGTAAAACCATCCATTTAGCATGCTATTAAGTATCATAGAGAATAGATTATGACCTTGAACTGTTTCTCATTTGTTGATTTTTTATGAATTTTTTATGAGATAACGATCACTTAAATGCAATATATAGATAATTAATACTCAAAATGAGCGTCATAAAGGAATAAAAAATTAAAAGATAGCTAATTTTTTTGTGTTTGTTTTTTGTTAACGGGAGTGCCATTGGTTATCTGTCATCATTCGGTTTATTAGCAAACGTTTGGTTTGGTATGAAGATGCCGATTAAAAAACAATATCTAATATAGTAGTAAGTATCTTGTTGTTTTCTCTTAGGCATTATTTTTAATTACCTTTATTTACTGTTCATTATTCCAATCTAATTTTGTAATTTTGTTGATTGAAATGTCATTAATATGCGTATTATTTGTTGCTTTGATAGCGCTTTTTTCTGAAATTGTAGAAAAAGTGTCACCTTCAGAACATGTGTTTTCTATTGATTTTTTATTAAATACTGATCATCATTCAGCACGCCAATCTTAAGCATCATTAAATGCATAAATAATTCATGAAAGTGAATAAAGGGGTAATCCCATAATTAATAGAATGATAGTTTAAGGTTGGGACGAGAAGGGGACACTTAATGATATTAAGTGTGTATGTGTTTTTACGAATGTAACTGAGGGGGAAAAGTGGCAAGTCTTATTAATTTATTGAATGACCTATTATGGGGTTCAGTACTTGTATATTTATTAGTTGCTATCGGTATCTACTTCACTGTTCGATTGGGTTTTATTCAATTCCGTCATTTTGGACATATGTTTTCGGTATTGAAGGACAGTCGAAAGTCAGACACATCAGGTATCTCATCATTCCAAGCATTATGTACGAGCTTAGCGGCTCGAGTTGGTACAGGGAACATGGCAGGGGTCGCTGTTGCGCTTACCGCAGGTGGACCTGGTGCTATTTTTTGGATGTGGTTGATTGCGATGTTAGGTATGGCAACATCATTTGCAGAAAGCACATTAGCGCAATTATATAAAACCAAAGACGATGACGGTAATTATCGTGGTGGTCCTGCCTATTATATGGAGAAGGGACTTGGCATGCGCTGGATGGGCGTGCTCTTTTCAGTATTTTTAATCATCGCATTTGGTCTTGTATTTAACGCTGTTCAAGCCAACTCTATTGTTGGTGCAATGCAAACTGCATTTGGGTGGAAGCCTTTGTATGTTGGTATTGCGATTGTCATTTTATCTGCCGTTGTTATTTTTGGCGGATTTAGAACAATTGCACGTACTGCTGAAATTGTTGTTCCAGTAATGGCTTTAGCTTATTTGGCAATTGCTTTCTTTATCATGTTTACCAACATTGAAAAGCTACCAAGTGTCATTAGCTTGATATTCAAGAGTGCATTTGGCTTACAAGAAGCTGCCGCTGGTGGTTTAGGCTATGCAATAGCTCAAGCTATGATTAATGGTATTAAGCGTGGTTTGTTCTCGAATGAGGCCGGTATGGGGTCAGCTCCGAATGCTGCAGCATCTGCGACACCATATCCTCCGCACCCAGCATCTCAAGGTTATGTGCAAATGCTAGGTGTATTCATGGATACAATTGTGATTTGTTCTGCGACAGTAGCTATCATTTTAATGTCTGGTGAGTATGTTCCTCATGGTGAAGTCACGGGTATTGAATTAACTCAGTTAGCATTAACAAGTCAAGTTGGTGATTGGGGTGGTATTTTTGTTGCTGTAGCGATTTTCTTTTTCGCTTTTACTTCGATTATTGCCAACTACTCTTATGCAGAAACGAATTTAATCTTCTTAGAGCATAATCATAAAGCAGGCATTGGTATTTTCCGAGTGATCGTTCTGGGTATGGTAATGTTTGGTGCGTTATCCTCATTACCTACGGTATGGGCATTAGCGGATGTATCAATGGGATTAATGGCAATTGTAAACTTAATAGCTATCGCATTGCTGTCAGGAACCGTGATTAAGCTTGCTAAAGACTATAATAAGCAACTTAAAGAAGGTAAATTACCTACCTTTGATAGTAAAGATTATCCAGAGCTTCACTCGCAATTAGAGGAAGGGATTTGGGATAATACAAAAGAGCAAAAATAGTCATTGTTTTTGCCCATCAAATAAATAGATAAAGCCATGCATTCGAGCGTGGCTTTTTTTTATTTGAATCGTTAATATCTTGTATATATAAAAATACACAGGGATATCTTGCTCATGCTTATTGTGGTTTCTCCAGCAAAAACACTCGATTATGAAACACCGCTACCAACATCTGCTTTTACTCAACCTGATTTCATTTCAGATTCGGCTGAGTTAATTAAAGCATGTAGAACATTAACGCCTGTTGATATCGCTAAGTTAATGAAAGTAAGTGATAAAATTGCCAGTCTAAATGCTGTTCGCTTTGAAGAGTGGTCAACGACGTTTACTCAAGAGAATGCTCGACCTGCCTTATTTGCTTTTAAAGGGGATGTATACACTGGTTTAGATGCAAACAGTTTGAGCGAAAGTGAGATTGAATACGCCCAAACCAATTTGAGAATGTTATCTGGTTTGTATGGGTTATTAAAGCCGTTGGATTTAATGCAGCCGTATCGTCTTGAAATGGGAACTAAGCTTGAAAATGGACGAGGTTCAAACCTGTATCAATTTTGGGGGAGTTTAATTACTAATAAACTTAATCAAGAGTTAGAAGCTCAAGATTCTGAAATATTAGTTAATTTAGCATCTAATGAGTACTTTAAATCGGTTAAGCCAAAGGAGCTAAAAGCCGATATTGTTACTCCTGTCTTTAAAGATTGTAAAAATGGGCAGTATAAAATTATTAGTTTTTATGCGAAAAAAGCTCGAGGATTAATGGCTCGCTTTATTATTCAAAATAAGATTTCTAATGTTGAAGAGCTAAAGAGTTTTGATAGTGATGGATATTATTTTGTTGAGGCGGAATCTACGGCGACTACGTTAGTCTTTAAGCGAGAAGAACAGAATAAATAACCCCATATTTCAACAAATAAAATGTCAACAAAGTGTTTCATATTTGTACCTAACTAGTTATATTAACTAGGTGGTTGTAATTTAAACTTTTTCAGCTTCTTATAGAAGAGAAAGTCGTGAAATAATCTGGTTTTTAAATGGATTTTACCCCCAAGTTAACATAGAAAGTGTTAAAATCGGCGTAATGTCAAAATAATGGCAACCCTCTCAATTTTTTGAGAATAACTATAAAAGGACAAATCAAATGGCAGATCAAGGCGCTGTAACTGATTTAGCTACAACTGGTGTAGCTAATTTAGAGCATTGGCTAACAGATAATACTGAATTGTTTATTACTTATGGTGTAAACATTATTTCAGCTCTCGCGATTCTTTTTATCGGTAACATTATCGTTAAAAAAGTAGCGAACAGTGTAAGTAACGTACTTAAAAAGAAAAAGATGGATAAAGCGGTTGTTGACTTTGTTCACACTCTTGTTCGTTACCTTTTATTCATCATCGTATTAATTGCTGCATTAGGTAAAGTTGGCGTACAAACAGCATCGGTTGTTGCTGTGATTGGTGCGGCTGGTTTAGCGGTTGGTTTAGCGCTTCAAGGCTCTCTATCAAACTTTGCAGCTGGTGTATTGATTGTTGCTTTCCGTCCATTTAAATCTGGCGATTATGTTGAGATTGGTGGTGTTGCGGGTTCAGTTGATTCAATTCAAATTTTCCAAACGATCCTAACTACACCTGATAACAAAATGGTTGTAGTACCAAATGGTGGTGTTATTGGTAGTCCAATTACAAACTATTCTCGCCATGCAACGCGTCGTGTAGATCATGTTATTGGTGTTTCTTACAGTGCGGATCTGAAGAAAACAAAAGAAGTCATTACAAAAGTACTTGAGTCAGATCCTCGTGTATTGAAAACACCAGCTCCAACGGTTGGTGTTGTTGCTCTAGCTGATTCATCAGTGAACTTTGTTGTTCGTCCATGGTGTAAAACTGCTGAGTACTGGGATGTTTACTTTGATACGCTTCAAGCGATTAAAGAAGGCCTAGATAACGAAGGTATTGAGATCCCATTCCCACAAATGGATGTTCATTTAAATAAAGTAGATTAATTTTTTATTTAAATCAAAATATTAAATGCTACCTTCGGGTAGCATTTTTTTTGCCTTAACATGCATAATGATAAGGAATTATTTGCTGTTATTAGAGTCATAGAAATATGACATTATCTTGAGAATAAAAAATGAAAAAAATAATAAGTGTTTTGTGTTTATCAGCTTTCTTAACTCCTGTTGCAATGGCTGCATCACCAGACTTTCCTCATCTTGAAGTATCAGGGAAAGGTGAAGTGTTTGTTGTACCTGATATGGCTCAGTTCTCAGTTGATGTCGTTGAAAGTAAGGCAACAGCAGAAAAAGCGAAACAGGCTGCGGATAAAGCAGTAACTGGATTTTTAGCTCGCTTAGAAGTACAAGGCGTTAAACGTGAGAATATTAATAGTGGTAATATTCGTTTAACCCCTGAATACCGTTATCCAAAAGGTAAAAAGCCAGAGCTTGTTGGTTACAAAGCCACTCGAAATATTACCGTTACTGTAATGGATTTGAATAAATTGAATGGTTATTTAGATAAAGCCTTGGGTGAGGGGATTAATCGTATTAACCATATTGAATTAAAAACAAGTAAAGAAAAGCAATACATTGAAGCGGCTCGTTTAGAAGCGATTAAAGATGCGAATGAAAAAGCGGCATCTTTAGCTAAAGGATTTGGAACTTCTGTTAAAGGGGTTTGGAAGGTTTCATATCATAATAATTACAGCCAACCTGTGCTAATGAGAAGCATGGCGATGGATAGCGCTGCAAATACAGCTGAAAGTTATCAGGATAACCAAATGGTAATTTCTGACTCTGTATCTGTTGTATATCGACTTAACTGATTACATTATTTAATATGAATAAAATGGGCAGCTAATTAAGCTGCCCATTTTTATTTATCTTAATGAAGAATTCGAGCGCGGATAGTGCCTTCAATTGCTTTTAGTTGAACCAGAGCTTCTTCAGCTCGTGCGGTTTCAACATCAATAACAACATAGCCCATATCTGTTGATGTTTGTAAGTATTGAGCTGCAATGTTAATGCCTTCATTAGCAAAAATACTGTTTATTTGAGTTAGAATACCTGGACGGTTTTCATGGATATGCAATAAACGTGATGTATCAGTATGTTCAGGAAGTGACACTTCAGGGAAGTTAACTGATGATAATGTTGAACCATTGTCTGAGTATTTTGTTAGTTTACCTGCAACTTCAACTCCAATGTTTTCTTGAGCTTCTTGAGTAGACCCCCCAACATGCGGCGTTAAGATTACATTATCAAACTTTTGTAATGGTGACTCAAATGGGTCAGCGTTTGTTTTTGGTTCTACAGGGAACACATCAACCGCTGCGCCACCTAAATGCCCAGACTCTAATGCGTCACATAGATCTTGAATTTTTACAACAGTTCCACGTGCAGCGTTAATAAAGATAGCTCCTGGTTTCATACGAGCAAATTCTTCTGCCCCCATCATGTCTTTTGTTCCAGCAGTTTCAGGAACATGTAGAGAGATCACATCACACTTATTTAATAATTCACTCATGGTCGGGATTTGAGTTGCGTTACCTAGAGAAAGTTTATTTTCGATATCGTAGTAATAAACTCGCATACCTAGGTTTTCAGCTAAAATGCCTAATTGTGTACCGATATGTCCATAACCTATGATACCCAAACGTTTGCCTCGAGCTTCAAAAGAAGCGTCAGCACTTTTTTTCCAAATACCACGGTGTGCTAATGCATTCTTTTCTGGGATGCCACGAAGTAATAGTAGAATTTGACCTAAAACTAATTCAGCAACGCTTCGAGTATTAGAAAAAGGAGCATTGAATACAGGAATACCACGCTTTGCGGCTGCTTTTAAATCAACTTGGTTTGTGCCGATACAGAAACAACCAACAGCAACCAATTTGTTTGCAGCATCAAATACTTCTTGTGTTAATTGAGTGCGGGAGCGAAGACCAATAAAATGAACGTCTTTTACTGCTTCTAAGAGTTCTTCTTCAGAGAGTGAACCTTTGTGGTATTCAATATTGGTGTAACCATCTGCTTGGAAAACTTCAACACAAGATGGGTGCAATCCTTCTAAAAGAAGAATTTTGATTTTTTCTTTTTCCAGAGATACTTTTGCCATGGTCGTTCTTATCCTTAAAAACAAAATTATGATGTGATTTATTGCTTGCTGATTATAAAGTATCAAAAAATAATCAGTTTGGGTAAGAAAATTACGGAATAGTTAATAAAAAACGGTGCTAATGAGCACCGTTTGTAATGAAATAACATTTTTGCTCCCTCTTAAATAAGGGAACATTAAGTTAAGGTAGTTATTTAGTCGAACTTCTTAACGCCTTCTGGAGCTCCTACTAATAGGACATCTGCACCGCGGTGTGCAAATAAACCTACAGTTACTACGCCTGGAAGAGCATTGATTTTATCTTCTAGATCTTTTGCATCTGTAATTTTCATACCGTGAACATCAAGGATCACATTACCATTATCGGTAATTACGCCTTCACGGTATGCAGGATCGCCACCTAATTTAACTAACTCACGAGCAACATAAGAGCGAGCCATTGGAATAACTTCAACAGGAAGTGGGAATTGACCTAAAACATCAACTTGCTTTGTGTCATCAACAATACAGATAAATTTATCAGAAATTGCAGCAACGATTTTTTCACGAGTAAGAGCTGCGCCGCCGCCTTTAATCATTTCGTTCTTGCCGTTAATTTCGTCGGCACCATCAACATAAACATCAAGGCCTGCAACATCATTACAATCAAAAACTTCAATACCCAGTTCTTTTAACTTCTCTGTTGAAGCTACTGAGCTTGATACTGCGCCTTTAATTTCATTCTTCATGGTCGCAAGTGCGTCGATGAAATGGTTTACGGTTGAACCTGTACCCACACCAACAATGCTGCCAGCTTCTACGTATTCTAACGCTGCCCAACCAGCTGCTTTTTTCATCTCGTCTTGAGTCATGACCTTCTCCTAGAAATATAATGTGCAAATGAAAGCGGCGTGATTATAGCGTAGAGTTTTTTCTTCGTCAGAAAAAATAAGTCAGTAAAGCGTAAAAAATGAATAAAATACAAGCAAAGCAAACGGTTTCGGCTAACTATTTACCAGTGCCATGTTTTTTGAGGTGTGATGATTTGAGGAAGTGCTACATCCCAAGATTCAATCGGTAACAATGAAACTTGCTGGCAAGTGTGTGATAACCCTATCGGCATTGGACCTTGCTGATGGGAGTGCCAATTAGAGAGGGTTCGATCATAATATCCTCCGCCCATACCTAAACGATTACCAGTATGATCAAAAGCAACTAACGGCGTCAAAATTAGATCTAATTCAGAGGTCGGTATAATTTTAGTTTTGTTTAGTTTGGGTTCTAGGATCTGATATTTATTATGAACAAGCGGTGAGTTTTCAGTGTACTCAAGGAATAATAAATGCCCCTTTGAGAATGGGTGTATTACAGGTAAAGCGACTTGTTTGCCCTGTGCCCATAACCAAGTGATGAGTGGATTGGTATCAATTTCACCATCGGAAGATAAATAGACTGCAATAGAGTGTGCTTTTTGAATTACAGGGTTGATAGAACACTGCTGGACAAGAGCGTTGGCTGCTTGAGATTGTTCAATAGGAGATAAAGCGTTACGACGTTGACGTGTAGATTGTCGAATGAGTCGACGAGATGTCATGGAATACCCCAAAGTGCCGTAGTGGTCGTAGCCCTTGAACCCTAGGTTCAAGGCGGATCAGCAAAGTTTACCGTAGGCTTCTCAGTACAAGCCGAGCATGCTCAATAGCAAACAAGTACTAACCCTAATTTGTGCTTATCGGCTCAGGGACATAGATCCGCCTACAAACACTCCAGGGTAAATTTTATTCTTTTGCTATCCTTAGCGATGTTTCTATTCTGCCGTACTTTCTTCTGTTTGGCTAGGCTTAACTGTAGAAATTGCAGCTTCTAATGCGCTTGCAAGCAATCCCATGCGTTCATAAACATCAGAAGAGTGTTTACTTGCCTCTTTTTTAGCCGCATGAAGTTCGTAGCAGATATTTAACGACGTAATAGTCAATAACTGTTCAGTATTGGTTACTTTGGTTCGTTCAGATAATTCATTTACACGATTATCTAAATCTTGAGCGGCTTCTTTTAATGCAGCTTCTTGACCAGCAGGGCAGTTAACCTTGATGGCTCGTCCTAATATTTGGACTTGCACGGCTTGGCTTGTCATCAATACATTACTCATCGTTAAACTATAAGATTCACTGACTTCATAAATAACCAGTGATAAGTGAATGAAACTATAAGAAATGATGTAAAAAGATTCAAGTATTTCGCATCGCTTTGTTGATGGTGGTTAACTATATTCTTAATAAAACAACAATCTGATGAAAAGATACTCAATTGCGAGAGATAGTGAGTTTTCTGAAAATGCATGAAGTGGTAGCATGGAGATATTAATCCTAATCTAGAGATCGTCAAATATGAGCGAAATTAAAATGCCAGAGTTTTTAACCGTTGAGTCAGCTTTAAAAGACAGTGGACTTGCAGTTACACCATCAGAATTGCATGGTTTATTAGTTGGCATGATAAGCGGTGGTCTATCTCTTGACGATCAAACCTGGAAGCCATTGATTTATGATTACACTAACGATGGGATGGGATGGCCAGACAGTGCAATTAAAGTAGGAAGTGCGGTATTTCAATGCACAGTTGCTGAATTAACGGCTGAGAAGTTGGCTTTAGAGCTACTAATTCCTAGTGAGAAAGAGAGCTTAATGAATCGAGCTGATGGGTTAAGTGAGTGGGTTAACCATTTTATCTCTGGTTTAGGTTTAGTTGAGCTTAAATTAGATAAAACATCTGATGCATTGAAAGAAGCGTTAGCTGATTTAGAAGAAATTGCACGCTTAGGTATTGATGAAGATGATGATCTTGAAGAACAAGAAAGTCTCTTTGAACAAATAGTAGAGCATGTACGTATTTGTGTTCTTACTATTCATGCTGAATTAGGTCAGCAAATACATACTGATGCATCTAAAACAGTGCATTAATGGATTCTAGAATGACACATTATGATGTAGTTATTGTTGGTGGTGCGATGGCGGGAGCAACACTCGCTTTAGCATTAGAAAAAATGAATCAAGGGCGTCTTTCGATTGCGGTTATTGAAGCTGTCGAACCAAAACTTGATTCTCACCCAGGCTATGATTCTCGAAGTATTGCTCTTTCTAATGGAACTGCGCAGCTATTGAAAGATATTGCTTTGTGGTCTGATATCGCCCCGTTAGCAACACCAATAAAGCATATTCACATCTCAGATCAGCAACACGCAGGAATAACAGAGTTAACATCAAAAGAATTGAATGTTGATGATCTTGGTTATGTTGTTGAGCTTGCTGATATTGGTGACTTTTATCATAAAAAATTAATAAACTCTTCAGATATAGAACTTATTTGCCCTGCATCGGTTTCTCATCTTGAGCGAGAGTTAGCACTGACTAAGATAACGCTCTCTACAGGAAAGGTTATTTCTGCATCTTTGGTTGTTGCAGCAGATGGCGCTGAATCTGCCACGTGCAAAAGCATGCAATTAGAATCTGAAGTGTTTGATTTTGAGCAGGTCGCTATCATTGCTAATGTGACAACAGAGCTTCATCCTCAAGGAAAAGCATTTGAGCGTTTTACTGAGCATGGTCCTGTCGCTCTCTTGCCGATGTCTAATGGTCGTAGCTCACTTGTATGGTGTGTTACTCCTGAAGCATCGCAGGAAATATTAGAGTACAGTGATGAGCAATTTTTAGCGCATTTACAAAGTGAATTTGGTTGGCGCCTTGGTAAGCTAATAAAAACGGGTAAGCGAGCACATTATCCTTTGTTACTTCGTCGTCAAAAACAGCATGTTTCCCATCGTTTTGCTGCTATTGGTAATGCAGCTCAAACTCTGCATCCGATAGCAGGCCAAGGGTTTAACCTTGGAATAAGAGATGTATTTTCATTAAGCGAATGTATTACTCAAGCTTCTTTGAATGGTCAAGATATTGGTGATTATTCGGTGCTAGCTGAGTATCAGAATCGACGAGAACCAGATCAACAGCAAACCATAACGATGACTGCAGGATTAATTTCTATCTTTGCAACTCATTCATTCCCAATGGTAATTGGACGAAATATTGGTTTGTATGCGGTTGATACTTTCCGTTTTTTATTAAAACCCGTGACATTACGAGCAATGGGTAGAGTGAAAAGATAATTATGATGCAGAGTGTAGATATTGCGATTATTGGTGGCGGTATGGTTGGTTTAACCGTAGCCGCTGCATTAGAAAACAGTGGATTAAGAATCGCAGTCATTGAAAGCCAACTGCCTGAAGAGGAATTAGCCTCTTTACCTGATATTCGAGTTTCAGCGATCAGTCGAGCAAGTGAAAATATTTTAAATAATGTTGGAGCATGGCAGGGAGTCTTGTCACGTCGTGCAGCACCATACACATCGATGCGAGTATGGGAGCAAGACAGCTTTGCTAAGATTGAATTTGAAGCAGAGGATATCGCTCAGCATAATTTAGGACATATTGTCGAAAACCGAGTTATACAACTTTCTCTTTTGGATAAAATTTCAAAACAAGAAAACGTTACATTATTAGCGCCAGAACGATGCACTAATATTATGTTTGGCGAAAGTGAGGCTTGGATTAATTTAGAATCAGGTAAAGCCATTACCGCAAAGCTGGTGGTTGGTGCGGATGGTGCAAATTCATGGTTACGTAATCAGTTAGATATTCCTTTAACACATTGGGATTATGGTCATAGCGCTCTGGTTGCAAATATTCGAACTGTAGATACTCATAATGCAACCGCTCGACAAATATTTAGACCAGAAGGACCGCTTGCATTTTTACCATTAGGTGAACCGAATTTAAGCTCTATTGTATGGTCCCTTGATCCTTTACAAGCTGAAGATTTAGTTTCGATGCCTGAAGACGATTTCAATAAACGTTTAACTACGGCATTTGATAATCAGCTTGGGTTATGTTCTGTTGAAGGTGCTCGCCAAGCTTTTCCATTAAAGATGCGTTATGCCAAAGATTTCGTACGTGATCGAGCGGTATTAGTCGGTGATGCAGCGCATACTATTCATCCTTTAGCAGGGCAAGGTGTGAATCTTGGACTTGCCGATGCTGCTGCATTAGCTGAAACGATTTTAGCGTTACAAAATGAAAGTAAAGACATCGGTTTAAAAGTTCATTTACGTTCTTTTGAGCGATGGAGAAAAGCAGAAGCCGCTCAAATGATCGCCTCTATGCAAGGATTTAAAGAGTTATTTTCTGGAAGTAATCCAGTTAAGAAATTCATTCGAGGGGTGGGAATGTCATTAACGAATGAGCTATCGCCTGTTAAAGATGAATGCTTAAAAAGAGCGCTAGGCTTATCTGGGCATTTACCAGAAATAGCAAAAAAATAATATTTAGCTAAAAACAAAAAAGGTAGCGCAATGCTACCTTTATTTTTAATAAGCCATTTTCAACCGAGTTATTTCTGAGTTAATTTCTTTTACCATTTTATAGTGTTCACGCTCCGCTTCTGTAGGAGCAACTAATCGACCATCTTTAAATCGAAACTCGCCAATGCCGTGAATATGAATCTTTCCATTAAATAGCCGACTAATATGTTTCGCAATCATGCTCGGTGCATAGTGCTTAAAAAATCGCATCACATTATCCTTCAGTGATTAAAACAAACGAGCTTTTATACTCTGGATAGTATTATAACCAAATTTATGTGACATATATGTTGCAAAACAGGGATAAGGTGAGGAGGTGCATATTATTAATATTTTAATATGCTGATATTTGATCTTTATCTAGATAAAAATATTAAAAAAAAGCCCGAAACAGAGTTCGGGCAAACAGTCACAGATGCATTTCCAATATATATAGGTATATTGGAGTAAATTGTTTGGAGTTAAACAATTTATGCGCTCTTTCGTAAGAAAAGAACATAATTAAAATAACTAAAAATTAACCAAAATGCTACTTATTCATAAAAAATAAATAATAATTCATCTTTTGATGTGGCGAAATGAGTAATGGATCAAGTTCGTTATGTAAGAATGTAAATTAATCCAATTCTCGGCACAAAGAAGCTAGAGTTGGTTGGCATAAATGACATAAGTCAGAGAGCGTTAATTCAATTCCTGCCATTCTATCGCCGCTGGATATATTAATGTATTGATATTGTTGGAAATGAATATCTAGAAAAACAGGCATAGGTGTCGCGGTTACTACTGGGTTTATCGTACCAATCTCAAAGCCTGTAATCAGTTTTACTTCATCAGGTGAAACACAGGTCATGCGTCGGCAATCTAATAATTGTCGTACTTTTTTTGGATCTACTTGTTGATCTCCAGGAACGCAAGCGAGAGCCAATCGCCCACCCATATCTCGTAAAACAATCGTCTTAACCATCTGAGATGGAGAGACTCCACGTTGTTCAGCTGCATCTTGAACACTGATTGCGGGGGTTTTATGTGGAAGTATTCGATAAGGGATCTGCTCTTTATCAAGCAGACCCGTCACAGATGTTTGCAATTTACTCATCATTAAGTGTGTAAGGTAATTCTACTTTTTCCCAGATAGATTCTTGAAGTTTGAATTGTGTATCTTCATCTAAATCATTCGGGAGGATTGCTAGAGCAAGGGTATAGCCATCTTCAAAGCGGTATGCCGAAACAATGGTTCCGCCTTTACGCCAATTTTCGCCCACACTACGCTCAATAGCATCGCCGGCAGATGGTTGTGCTTCAGAGATACCTGAAAGTAAGTACATAGCACGTTTGTTTATACCGCGATATTTTGCTCTTGCTACGGTTTCTTGGCCTGTATAGCACCCTTTTTTAAAGCTAATACCATTAATGGCTTGTAGATTTAATGCTTGAGGGATATGTTCGTTACATAGCTGATCATCTAGTTGTGGTAAGGCGTGTTTAATGTGGTGCAGAGACCATATAGCCTCATCGCATAATGTGGCTTCTGATAATAAAGAAAGAAGTTCTTCTTTTTTATCATCGGTTGTTACTAGTAGCCATTGTGTATCGCTAACTTTGGCAAACGTACCAAATTTAGATACTCGGACATTGGCATTTGAATCAGTATGTTGATTTATCCACTCAAGAGCCTTATCACCAGTAAAGCCAAGTAAAATATCATCACTGATTGAAATATCTACTTTAGAAAATACAGCGTATTTTTTTATTTCAGTTAATTCTGTTTCGATAGCACTTTTACGCTGAAATAAAGCGTAGCCATCATTATGATGAAAGAGTTGGAAGATACTCCATAACTTCCCTTTTGCATCACAATGTCCACCAAAGGTGATCTCATCTTGAGCTAAAGAAACAACATCGCAAGTAACTTGACCTTGTAGGTATGATTTTTTATCTGCACCAATCATTGTGATTAATGCCCAATCATTTAATTCAGAGACCGTGAAGTTTGGTAACTGGTCATCTTTATTTAAATTTAATGTAGGGAATAGAGTACTCATCATAAAATTCTTATTTAAGTTAGATTATGTTCTTTATAGTAAATGTCTAAATTTTAAATGTCAGTAAAAAGAAACAAGTAGTTTCATGTCGCATCTTCTTCATCTTATGACTTTAGATCATGGTTGTCGTTGAAATAGACTGATAAACTCAAGGCCGTTATTTTATTTTTTACGCTAGGGGACAGTATGTACAGTGCCGAAGAAAAAGCACGAGTTAAGTGGGCTTGCCGTCGTGGAATGCTGGAATTAGACGTGGTAATAATGCCATTCTTTGATGAATGTTTTGAAGAGCTTACAGAAGCAGAGCAACAAGCTTTTGTTTCATTGTTAGAGTGCGATGATCCTGATTTATTTACATGGATTATGGGGCATGGTCGCAGTGATAATCTTGCTCATGCATCTATGGTAGATAAAATCGTTGAGCACAACCTCAGCAAGTTACGTTAAAATAACGCTGAACTTCTCTTATATCGCCTATCTTTTCCTTAATGGTAGTTACTTCTGCTTTGGATGGGCGATATTATTGATGGGAATAGTCCCATTTCCACTTCTTCCTCTGTTTTTTTACTTCATTTATAAACAAGTGAGTGCTACTTACCATCAGCTATTAGAGTTGCAAGGCCGCTATACTTTTTCAAAGAAAGAAACCGATGATCATCGTGATTGGGTTGTTAAACGGATGCTGTGGAGCAGTCGCTCATTAAGCATCATCTATGCTGAAAATGCTTACACTAAGCAGTTCTTTTATTTGTTCTCAGATGCGATAGATAAAAAAAAGCACCATCAATTAATGGTGCTCTTAAAGTAGTCGTGTTGTCGTTATTAAGTAAAGCTTATTCGCGCCTACTTAAAGTTGGTTGGCACTAAAATCGTTGGGCCTGACTCTTCCAATGCTTCTGGGTAGTCAAGCGTATAGTGTAAACCACAACTTTCTTTACGTTTCATTGCACAACGTACCATCAGTTCAGATACGTCTAAAAGATTTCGTAATTCAATTAAGTTATTCGAAACTCTGAAATTACTATAATAATCATGAGTTTCTTGTTTTAGTAACTGAATACGACGCAGTGCACGTTCTAGACGTTTGTCAGTACGAACGATACCCATGTAATCCCACATGAATAGGCGTAATTCGTGCCAGTTATGCTGGATAACCACTTCTTCATCAGAGCATTCAACTTGGCTTTCATCCCATGCTGGTAGCGTTGGTGGCAGTTCGCGTTTATCCATATCTTTAATAATATATTCAGCCGCTGACCACGCATACACAACGCACTCTAATAATGAGTTTGACGCTAAACGGTTTGCACCATGAAGGCCTGTGTAACTTACTTCACCAATGGCAAATAGACCATCAATATCGGTTTGGCCTTGTTTATCAACCATAACACCACCACACGTATAGTGAGCAGCCGGTACGATAGGGATTGGTTCTTTTGTCATATCAATACCAAATGAAAGCAATTTTTCATTTATGGTAGGGAAATGATGGTGAATGAAGTCTTCAGGTTTATGGCTGATGTCTAAATACATGCAGTCAGCCCCTAAACGCTTCATTTCGTAATCGATAGCTCGAGCAACAACATCACGAGGAGCAAGCTCACCACGCTCGTCGAAATCTGGCATAAAACGAGTACCATCTGGACGGCGTAAATAAGCGCCTTCACCACGTAATGCTTCTGTCATTAAGAAGTTTCGTGCGTCAGGGTGGAAAAGACAGGTTGGGTGGAATTGGTTAAATTCTAAGTTAGCAACTCGACAACCTGCACGCCATGCCATTGCAATACCATCACCTGAAGATACATCTGGGTTTGATGTATACTGGTATACTTTAGATGCACCGCCAGTGGCTAAAATAACAAATTTGGCACGAACCGTTTCAACATGTTCTGCATCACGATTCCAAATATAAGCACCAACAACTTTATCCGCATCACCACCAATTTTATCTTCGGTGATTAAATCCAACGCATTGTGGCGTTCAAAAATAGTAATATTTGGGTGGTTAAGCACATTTTCTTGCAGTGAATTCTGCATTGCTTTACCTGTCGCATCTGCAGCATGCAAAATACGACGGTGGCTATGTCCACCTTCACGAGTTAAATGGAATTTAGGATCGGAGATATCGGTTTCTTTTTCATCATCGTGATCAAAAGGAACGCCGCCATCAATTAACCATTGAACGCAATGTTTTGCGTTTTCTGCAATAAATGTAACGACATCTCGGTCACATATGTGTGCACCTGCCACAAGGGTATCTTCAACATGTGATTCAACCGTATCACTTTCATCAAATACAGCAGCAATACCGCCTTGAGCGTAATAGGTTGAGCCTTCATTTCGAGGGCCTTTACTTAAGACGATCACCTTTCCATGTGGTGCGACTCTAAGGGCAAGAGAAAGACCAGCAGCACCACTGCCTATGACTAAAACGTCACAACTGTGTTCATTGGTTATGTTCATATATTCATCATTTTCCTGTGATAATCCGATCATTTTACCAGAATCTATCCGGTTGCGTCACATTTTGGAATGGAATCTTAAATATCAAGAATAAAAGTTCGTAAATATCAGCAAAAAGGATTTTAAAACCTCATGGATTGATATAGATATATTAAATTGATAAAAAAATGTAATAATAAAGGAACTTTCTAAGAATTAGAAACTCATACATAGTGCTCAAGTTAATCGTGGTATAGCTGGTTCATTATAAGCTATTGCGTTATGTAGACTTAATGCGCATCTAAGAAGAATAACATGGGAGTACCCGCTCCAATGAGTGAGCAGTTAACAGATCAAGTTTTAATTGAGCGTGTTCAACGTGGCGATAAACAAGCATTTAATCATCTTGTTGTAAAATATCAAAACAAAGTATGTAACCTTGTTGCTCGTTACGTAAAGAACAGTGGTGATGTGCCTGATGTAGCCCAGGAAGCGTTTATTAAAGCGTATCGTGCGTTACCAACCTTTCGTGGGGACAGTGCATTTTATACTTGGTTGTATCGCATAGCAGTCAATACAGCTAAGAATTACCTTGTTGCTCAAGGACGCAGGCCGCCAGCATCAGATGTAGATGCAGAAGAGGCGGAATATTATGAAGGGGCGAGTGCATTAAAGGAAATCACGAACCCAGAGAATTTATCGTTGTCAGAAGAGTTAAGAGAAATCGTCTTTTCAACAATTGATGGATTGCCAGAAGATTTAAAAACAGCAATTACATTACGAGAGCTAGAGGGCTTAAGTTATGAAGAAATTGCTGCTGTAATGGAGTGTCCGGTTGGTACGGTTCGTTCGCGTATTTTCCGAGCTCGTGAAGTTGTTGAGAAAAAAATCCAACCGCTAATGCAGCGTTAATTATTTCCAACGGTCAAACGGTGAAGACAATGACTGATAAAGAACAAATATCTGCGTTTATAGATAATGAAGAAATGGACAATGCGTTCATTGAATCCTTATCAAACAGTGAAAATGCAGAGACTTGGAAAAATTACCATTTAATTGGTGATGTTATGAGAGGCGATGCACCTGACAGCAAAGAATGGAATATTGCTGCCAACGTTGCTCTCGCTCTTGAGGATGAACCCGCTCATTCTATGAATGATACGGTGACGGAGTTTATGCCGTCGCAACCTACACCAAGTGAAGTAAAGAAGACATTACCTAGTTGGTTAACTCAATTTGGCCAAGTAGCCATGGCAGCCTGCTTCTCATTGGTTGTTATTGTTGGTGTTCAGCAGTATAACGGTTCAGAGCCAAGTACCATTCCTGCAAGTGGGGATATTCAAGTACTTGATACCATTCCATTTAGTGGCAGTGCTGAACCAGTGAGTTTAACGCGTGATTCATTAGTGAATAAAACCTCAAGTGAAGCGGATGTAATGGAGCAACGTAAACGTATTAATGCGATGCTACAAGATTATGAATTACAACTTCGTTTGAATGCTCACGATGGTTCGATTGATAGAGAGCTATTAGAACAAAATTCAACATTGGCAGAATAGATGAAACGTATCCTGATCAGCTTTATTGCATTGGTCAGCTTCTTTCCAATAATGGCCTCAGCTGAAGAAAAACCTTCTGCTGAGGCTTTGTTGCATCTGATGGGAGAGGCTAGCCATAATTTAAATTATGAGCTTTCTTATATTTTAGTTAAGAAAAGTAGCATAGAACCTTTTATGTATCGTCACTCACATTCAGAGAATATGACACTGTCTCACTTAGTTTATCTTAGTGGTTCAATGCGTGAGGTTATACGTAGAAATAATGAGATCAGTTACTTAGAGCAAGGCAGCAAGCCGTTTACGATTAAATCAGAGGCGATTGTTGCGCCTATTATTCCTCTTTTGCATAAAGATATTGCGAAATTAAAGCAATATTATGATTTTGTATCGGTAGGTCGAGCAAGAGAAGCGGGTACAGCATCTCAAGTGGTGCGAATTGTTTCAAAAGACGGTAATAGATACTCTTATATTGTTTGGATTGATGAACGTAGTCATCTCCCTATGCGTACTGACTTAGTTAGTCGAGAAGGTGACATTATCGAACAGTATCGTGTGATTTCTTATACCGTAAATGACCAAATTGCGACGTATATGACACAACGATTAGGTGATGCTGAGTTACCTAAAGTAATTTCGATTCCGAGTTCAACAAATGATAAAGCGACGTGGGAAGTAACATGGATACCGAGTGGATTTAAAAATATTCACTTTAATCGTTATCGTTTAGCCATGAACCAAAGAGCGGTGGAAAGTCAGATGTATTCTGATGGTCTATTTAATTTTTCGGTTTATATCTCAGAAGCCGATAAACTCAGTCATAAAGAACAGCTTGTTCGCCAAGGTCGTCGTTCATTACATAGTTATATTAAAGGCGATTATGAAATCAGTGTTGTTGGTGACATCCCAGCATTAACAGCTAAGCGTATTGCTGAATCAGTGGTTTTTAGTGAATCAAAACCAATTATTGAGGATAAGTAATCAAAATGATGACTGCATTAGCTACCGTTCTTGAAGTACAAGAAGATATTGTAGTAGTGGGATGCCAACAAAAAACAAGTTGTAACCACTGCTCATCAAAAGACTCTTGTGGAACAGGGATTGTTTCTAAAGCACTACCTGGAAAAGTCCATCATTGGGCATTTCATACTGAGAAAAAGTTATCAGTAGGTCAATTGGTTGAAATTGGCCTACCTGAGAAGAATTTATTGCAGTCCGCTGCTATTGTTTATTTAACGCCACTTCTGTTTTTATTGCTTGGTGCGTTATTGTCTGAGTGGTTTTTAAGCCCAATGATTGGTGTTGGAGAGCTCACAACAATTGTTGTATCGGCTTTATTTTCCCTTGGTGGTTACCAATTAGCAAAAAGACTTTCTCATCATATTGAGCAAAAAACAGAACAACAAGTTAGCTTACTTAGAGTGCTAGGAGAGCCACTTTCCGACACAAACTTGGGAAATGCTGCACGATAAGATAGCGACTTGCTCAGAAATTGGGTAGAATCCCACAACTTGATCTCACGATCCAATCCTATTAACTAATTGAGTTTGTCACATCATTCATGAAGCACATTCGTAATTTTTCTATTATTGCCCATATCGATCACGGTAAATCGACACTATCTGACCGCCTAATCCAAGTTTGTGGTGGCCTGTCAGACCGTGAAATGGCAGCGCAAGTTCTTGATTCAATGGATCTAGAACGTGAACGTGGTATCACTATTAAAGCCCAGAGTGTGACGCTCGACTATACGGCTAAAGATGGTGAGACTTATCAACTAAACTTTATCGACACACCTGGACACGTTGACTTCTCTTATGAAGTATCGCGTTCACTTGCTGCCTGTGAAGGTGCGCTATTGGTTGTCGATGCGGGTCAAGGTGTAGAAGCACAGACTCTAGCAAACTGTTACACAGCTATAGAAATGGACCTAGAAGTAGTACCAATCTTAAACAAGATTGACTTACCTGCGGCAGATCCAGATCGTGTAGCTGAAGAAATCGAAGAGATCGTTGGTATTGATGCAACAGACGCAACGCGCTGTTCAGCAAAAACGGGTTTAGGTGTTGATGAAGTTCTTGAAACTATTGTTAAATCTATTCCTGCACCAGAAGGTGATCCTGATGCACCAACACAAGCACTTATTATCGACTCATGGTTCGATAACTACTTAGGTGTTGTTTCTTTAGTTCGAATTAAAAATGGTTCACTGAAGAAAAATGACAAGATCAAAGTAATGAGCACTGGCCAAGTTTGGGGTATCGACCGTATTGGTATCTTCACTCCAAAACAAATCGATACTGATGTGTTGAATACTGGCGAAGTTGGTTGGGTTGTTTGTGGTATCAAAGATATTCTTGGTGCTCCTGTAGGTGATACATTGACACACGCGAAAGGCGGGTGTGAAGAGCGTCTACCTGGCTTCCAAAAAGTAAAACCACAAGTATATGCAGGTTTATTCCCTGTATCTTCTGATGATTATGAAAACTTCCGTGATGCTCTTGGTAAATTAAGCCTAAACGATGCATCACTTTTCTATGAACCAGAAAGTTCAGCGGCACTTGGTTTTGGTTTCCGTTGTGGCTTCCTTGGTATGCTTCACATGGAAATCATTCAAGAGCGTCTCGAGCGTGAATACGATCTTGATCTAATCACTACAGCACCAACAGTAGTTTACGAAGTGGTACTAAATAACGGCGATTTACTGTACGTAGATAGTCCATCAAAACTGCCAGCAGTTAACGATTTAGATGAAATTCGTGAACCAATTGCTCGTTGTAACATCTTAGTACCAGCAGATTATTTAGGTAACGTAATTAGTCTATGTGTTGAAAAACGTGGTGTACAAGTTGATATGGTTTATCACGGTAACCAAGTTGCACTAACTTACGATATTCCAATGTCTGAAGTTGTTTTGGACTTCTTTGACCGTCTGAAATCGACATCTCGTGGTTATGCATCACTGGATTACAACTTCCAGCGTTACGAAGCATCAAACATGGTTCGCGTAGACGTATTAATCAATGGTGATCGAGTAGATGCATTAGCTATCATTACTCACCATGATAATGCACAAGGTCGCGGTCGTCTGTTGGTTGAGAAGATGAAAGAATTCATCCCTCGCCAAATGTTTGATATCGCGATTCAAGCAGCAATTGGTGCTCACATTATTGCGCGTTCAACAGTTAAGCAACTACGTAAAAACGTAATTGCAAAATGTTACGGTGGTGATATTAGCCGTAAGAAAAAACTGTTGAAGAAGCAAAAAGAAGGTAAGAAACGTATGAAGCAGATTGGTAATGTTGAATTACCACAAGAAGCTTTCCTTGCGATTCTTCATGTAGGTAAAGATTAATTTTCTGATTTCTGAATCTTCAGAGTTCTGTAAATTTAAGCTTTATTACAACTCAAAGAAAGCGATGATCCATGGTCTTCGCTTTCTTTGTTATGCAACACTTAACAACCGAAGGGAATGTAATGGCTAACACTTTTTCACTGATATTGGTTCTAGTAACCCTGTTTACTGGTGTTATTTGGGCAATTGATAAATTCGTATGGGCACCAAAGCGTAAGCAAAAAATTGCAGCAGCACGTGAACAAGCGAATGGACAAGTTGATGAGGCGACACTTGAAAAAGTAGCCCCACAACCAGCGTGGATTGAGCAGTCTGTCTCTATTTTTCCTGTAATTGGTATTGTTTTAGTGTTGCGCTCATTTATTTATGAGCCGTTCCAGATCCCATCCGGTTCGATGATGCCGACGTTATTGGTGGGTGATTTTATCTTGGTTGAAAAATTCTCTTATGGAATTAAAGACCCTGTTTGGCGTTCACAACTTGTAGAAACGGGTAAGCCTGAGCGTGGTGATATTGTGGTATTTAAATACCCACCACAGCCAAATATCGACTATATTAAACGTGTAGTTGGTGAACCTGGTGATACGGTTATCTATAGCTCATCTAAGCAATTGTGTGTGAAACCAAAAGGCGAAAGCCAATGTAACATCATTCCATTAACGAATATGAAAGACAGTGAATTCATGCAAGATCGCACTAATTTAGTTCAATATACTGAGCAATTAGCGAAAGATACAACGCATGATATTTTGGTTAACCCTATGCGTTCAGATCGTGTGTCGATGTATCAACCTCGACCTGGTTACAACGAATGGGTAGTACCAGAAGGTAACTACTTTGTGATGGGTGACAATCGTGACAACAGCGCTGACAGTCGTTATTGGGGATTTGTTCCTGAAGCGAACTTGGTTGGTAAAGCGGTCGGGATCTGGATCAGCTTTGAATTTGACCGTGGTAGCGATAGCATGCTGCCTTCCTTTATTCCTACTGGTGTTCGTTTTAATCGCATCGGTGGCATAGACTGATTAAAAATATATGAATTCTTCACTACAACGCTTAGAAAAGAAAATTGGCTATCAATTTAAAGATGAAAGTTTTCTTAAGTTAGCACTGACTCACCGTAGCGCTAATGGTACACACAATGAACGTCTAGAGTTTTTAGGCGACTCGATTTTGAGTTTTGTTGTTGCAGATGATTTGTACCACCGTTTCCCTAAAGTGGATGAAGGTGATATGAGTCGTATGCGTGCAACATTAGTTCGTGGTCATACATTAGCAGAGCTTGGTCGTGAGTTTCAGCTAGGTGATTACCTATACTTAGGCCCTGGCGAATTGAAAAGCGGTGGTTTCCGTCGTGACTCTATTTTAGCGGATGCGGTAGAAGCAATTATCGGTGCTATCTATTTAGATAGTGATACTGAAACAGTACGTGGCATTATTTTATCTTGGTATAACACTCGCCTTGAATCAATTGAACCTGGCGTATCTCAAAAAGACCCGAAAACACGTCTTCAAGAGTACTTACAAGGTCGTCGTAAGCCATTACCAACGTACACAGTAACTAAAATTAAAGGTGAAGCTCATAATCAAGAGTTCACTATTGAATGTATCGTGGCTGGCTTGGATAAGCCGGTTATCGGAAAAGGAAGCAGTCGCCGCAAGGCAGAACAGTCGGCTGCTGACATTGCATTAGGACAACTTAACTAATGTCAGATGAAAAAGAATTTGATTTAGACGCGTATTTCGCATCAGAAGGAAAGTCAGAAGCAGTAAGTGACAACCAACATTGTGGTTTCATTGCTATTGTTGGCCGCCCAAACGTAGGTAAATCAACGCTTCTTAACCAAATTTTAGGTCAGAAGATTTCGATTACTTCACGTAAACCTCAGACGACTCGTCACCGTATTATGGGTGTTGATACTGATGGCGATTATCAAGCGATTTATGTTGATACTCCGGGCCTTCATATCGAAGAAAAACGAGCAATTAACCGTTTAATGAACCGTGCTGCAAACTCATCGTTAAGTGATGTGAATTTAGTATTATTCCTTGTGGATGGTACTCACTGGACTCCTGACGATGAAATGGTTCTAAACAAACTGAAAAAATCTGAATTCCCAACAGTATTGTTAGTGAATAAAGTTGATAACGTTAAAGATAAAAAAGACGTTATGACTCACTTACAAGAGATGACGGATAAAATGGATTTTGTTGATGTTGTGCCAATTTCAGCAAAAACAGGTTCTAACGTAGATGTGGTTCATAAGTTAGTTCGTGAGCACTTGCCTAAAGCGGTTCACCACTTCCCTGAGGAATACGTAACGGACCGTTCTCAACGTTTCATGGCATCAGAAATTATTCGTGAAAAATTGATGCGTTTTACTGGTGAAGAATTGCCTTATTCAGTAACCGTTGAAATTGAGCGTTTTGATTACAATCCAAAAATGGATGGTTTCCACATCAATGGTTTGATCCTTGTTGAGCGCCATGGCCAGAAGAAAATGGTTATCGGTAAGAACGGTGAAAAGATCAAAACTATTGGCCGCGAAGCTCGAATCGATATGGAAGGTTTATTTGACCGTAAAGTGTATTTAGAGCTTTGGGTTAAAGTGAAATCTGGATGGGCTGATGATGAGCGAGCACTTCGTTCTCTAGGTTACATCGACGATTTATAATTTCTAGAAACTAGAAACTAGAAACTATAAGAGCGAGAGCAGGATCCCGAATAACTTAATCAGATTATTTTAAGTTGTTTGGGATTTTTTGTTATAACGAAAGAGATCTTTTATAGTCTCTAGAAGCAAAGCTTTATCGTTAGCGAAGCGTATAGTTAATTAAATGGGTAAGAAACGTGGAAGAAGGCTTACAACGCTGTTTTGTCCTGCACCGTAGACCATATAGTGAAAGCAGTCTAATTTTAGATGTGTTTAGCGAAGAGTATGGTCGTTTATCTATTATATCCAAAGGGGCGAGAAGTAAGCGCTCTAATTTAAAAGGTGTACTACAAGCCTTTACCCCATTGCTGATGAAATGGTCAGGTAAAGGATCCATGCGTACGCTGCGACAAGCTGAAACCATCAGCTTAGGCATTCCTCTTACTGGCATTAATCTTTACTCAGCAATGTACATCAATGAATTATTGGTGCGAGTTGTAGAGCAAGAAACCCCATATCCAGCCCTTTTTCTTGATTACCTCACCGCTTTAACTGAATTAGCTCAGAGTACCAACCCAGAACCCGCACTACGACGTTTTGAATTGGCTTTATTATCAGCAATGGGTTACGGCGTTGATTTCTTACATTGTGCAGGCAGTGGTGAAATGGTCTCTCCTGAAATGACTTATCGTTACCGTGAGCAACAAGGTTTCATGGCGTCCATTCGTCATGACCCTTTAATGAGCTTTAAAGGTAATGAGCTTATTGCCATTAGTGAGCGACGATTTACCACACCAGAACAATTAAAAGCGGCAAAACGCTTTACACGTATAGCCTTAAAGCCGTATCTTGGCGGTAAGCCCCTAAAAAGTAGGGAACTGTTTCTTCCTAGAACAAGGAGTATTCTAAAATGAGTTCAATTTTACTTGGCGTTAATATCGATCACGTAGCAACCCTTCGAAATGCGCGAGGTACTAAATATCCAGATCCTGTACACGCAGCAGAAATCGCTGAGCGTGCTGGTGCTGCAGGTATTACGATTCACCTACGTGAAGATCGCCGTCATATTAAAGATCGAGATGTACGTATTCTGCGTGAAACGCTGCAAACTCGAATGAATTTAGAAATGGCTGTTACAGATGAAATGGTTGGAATCGCTTTAGAAACCAAGCCTGAATTTGTTTGTCTTGTTCCTGAAAAACGTGAAGAGTTAACAACAGAAGGTGGCCTGAATGTGTCAGGTCAGCTAGAAAAAGTGAAAGCTGCAACTCAAAAGCTAACAGAGGCGGGCATTAAGGTATCTTTGTTTATTGATGCTGATAAAGAGCAAATTGATGCGGCTGTTGAGTGTGGTGCTCCTTTCATCGAACTTCATACAGGTGCTTATGCTGATGCTGAAACAGAAGAAGCACAGCAAGATGAGCTGAAGAAGATTGCAGCTGGTGCAAGCTATGCAGCAAGTAAAGGGCTTATTGTAAATGCTGGTCATGGTTTGACTTATCATAATGTAGAAGCCATTGCTGCACTGCCTGAAATTTACGAGCTAAACATTGGTCACTCAATTATGGGACGAGCGATGTTTGATGGTTTAGAAAAGGCGGTTTCGGATATGCACCGTATTATGCTAGGTGCTCGTAAGTAATGGCAATTGTTGGTTTAGGTACTGACATTGCAGAGATTGAAAGGGTTGAGAAGGCCCTTTCACGCTCAGGAGATGCATTTGCAGAACGCATTTTAAGTCAGTCTGAATTTGAAATATATCAAGAGTTAAAACAGAAAGGGCGGTTTTTAGCTAAGCGTTTTGCTGCTAAAGAAGCGGCATCAAAAGCATTAGGCACTGGCATTGCTCATGGTGTTACTTTTCATGATTTTACGATTTCAAATGATGAAAATGGAAAACCAATGTTAACCTTGTCAGGAAAGGCGTTAGAGCTTTCCCAAAAAAGTCATATTGCGAATATTCATCTTACTATTTCTGATGAACGTCATTATGCAGTAGCAACCGTAATCTTCGAATCTTAAAATAAAACCAACCTAACTTACGGTTAGATTGGTTTTATCATTTAATCAGACGTTCAGTTATTTATTGCTTAATAGCAGGTTTGCATCTTTAGTTACTTTTTCCATTTCATCTTGCAGCTCAAACAGCTCTGGTTCAATATCAGAGATAGTTTGATGTTGTCGCAATGACGTTTCAATTAAATTACAAAGTTGCTTCAAGCGTGGGACACCACAATATGAGCTACTGCCATGTAGCTTATGAATATAATGGCAAAGTTCTTCTTCAGAAATATCACTTTCTAACGCCTTATCAATCCATTCGTTTACTTCAGGAATGAAGTCGATCAACATCTGTAGCATTTCTTGTGCAAGGTCTTCTTTACCTGCTGATTGTTTTAATGCCGCTTCCCAATCGATACTGCCCATGACTTTATCATTGGCTTCTTCAACATGAAGTTCAGGGATTGCATCCGCTAATATTGTGATTTTTTCAACATCGCTATTGTCCGTTAATGGACTCCAGTGAATGATCACTTGTTGTAAAACATGTTCTTCGATTGGCTTAGTTAAGTAGTCATCCATCCCTTCGCTAATTAAGCGTTCACGCTCACCTTCCATTGCATGGGCAGTAACAGCAACAACTGGTGTTTGTGCATTCAGTGCTGTTTTACGTATTTCTTTACATGCCATTACCCCATCCATTTTCGGCATTTGGATGTCCATAAGAATAATGTCGAAGTGTTGCTCTGTGGCTTGTTGAACCGCATCTAAACCATTATCACAGGTAATAACGGTTTCTACTTGCTCACTTAATAGTGCTGAAATCAGTTTCAAGTTAGCTGGGTTATCATCAACAGCCATGACTTTAATTGGTAATTTTTGCTCTTCAGAAGCATGAGCCATTAAATCAGGCAACTCAGGAACGGGTTGCAGATCTTTCTCAACAAGTAGAGCGTCTAATAGTTTTTTCTTCGCAAACGGTTTAGATAGACACGTAATATGCGAGAACTGGTTTAGTTCGTCAGTTAAAGCAAGCTCGGTACTTGGTAGACCAACGATGATCGTTGAGCAGTTAGCTGAAAGTTGAGATGTCATCTCTTGGATCGTTTCAATACTCGGTTTTGAGTTCGAGCTTAAACTGATCAACGCGTAGTCATGTGGCTCGATAATTTCAGGTAGTGTTGAGCGATAAGTAACAAAGACACCATGACTAATAAATTGTTGCTGCAAAATAGAAGCCGATTGCATATTTGGTTCGATAAGTAACAGCTTTTTCTTCTCTAGCTGAGTAATGTCATGATCATTCAGCATAGGTAGATCTGTTGGGTGCATTCTGATCGTAAACCAGAAGGTAGAACCTTGGTGAAGACGGCTACTTAAGCCTATCTCACCGCCCATTTGAGAAATTAGTTTTTGGGTAATAACAAGGCCTAAACCTGTACCACCGTAACGACGAGAAATACTAGCATCTGCTTGACTAAATGCTTGGAAAAGTTGCGCTTGTTGACGCTCAGAAATACCAATACCAGTATCACGAACCACGAACTGCAAATCAACATAATCGTCAGCTAAATGTTTGAGCTCAACCGAGATATCAATATTGCCTTTTTCAGTAAATTTAATCGCATTACCCACCAAATTATTGAGAACTTGTTGAATACGTAGTGGATCGCCGATTAAGCCAGATGGTACACGTTGATCAATTTTTAGGGTGATCTCTAATCCTTTCTCATGAGCACTTGGTGCTAATAAACTAACGACTTCATCAAGACTATCTTGGAAATCAAATGGCAGGTTTTCTAGCAGTAATTTACCCGCTTCCAGTTTAGAGAAGTCTAAAATATCGTTGATGATTGTCAGTAAGTTATTGGCTGAACGTTCGATAGTTTGTAAGTAATCTTGTTGGTTCTCAGACAGTGATGTTTTTAGCATTTGTCGAGTAAAACCAATCACACCATTAAGCGGTGTTCTTAATTCGTGTGACATGTTTGCTAAGAACTCAGATTTCACTCGCGCAGCTTCTTGAGCGCGTTTTTTCGCAATATCTAACTCAACGTTTTGAATCTCTAACTGTTCTAAGGTTTCTCGAAGATCAGAGGTTGCTTGGTCGATACTTTGCTGCATTTCAACGTGGTATTCAGATAAAGAAATTGCCATGGCATTGATACCATTTTTTAGAGTATCCAATTCACCGTGCAGTTTATTTTCAATACGAACATCTAAGTGACCACGACGGATCCTATCAACCACACTAACCATGTGTGAGATAGGCTGAGTCACATCTTGCATTAACCGATAAGCAAAAACACCAGACAAGCCCAAACCTAAAGCAAGAACGAGTAATGCTGAGAATATTTCTTGGTATTGCTGTAAGCGTAAGCTAGAAAGATCAAGTTCAATGGCGATATAACCTAATGGCTCATTGATATGAGATGAGTCGAAGTTAGCTGAGAACTTACCTTCAGGAAGAATAGGGGTTCTTAAAATCAGAGATTCTTCTTGAAAGGAAATATCAAGAAGTAATGGAATGGGTTTATCTTTAGGAAACGTTAAGCTTTCAAAGTTTGGATGGAAGTTAGAAGTAACAAAAAGCTCATGATGCTCATCAAATACGGCAATACTACGAACAATATTGGAATGCTTTCTGTGAGCGTAACTAATTAAACGACGAACCGCTTCTCGGTTTTTTCCTGTCATTCCGTATTCACTAGAGATAGCAAGAGGTTCAATAATACTTGTGCCACTAGAGATTAATTGATTCTCTAAGTCATTGTATCGGTTCATGGTAAAGAAACCACTCAGCAGTAACCCGATAATTAATGTAGGCGCTAATGTTAGCGTTATGACTCGTGCACGTAGGCCGTATTTTTTCATATAAATTCGATTCGTTTAACTTCCTTGAGGGCGTAGCTTAATCAACTTAGAGGCTAAGCTCAATTATTCTCTGTCGAAAGCGCAAGATAGAACGTAAATCAAGACTGCATCTTCATATGGTTTCGGTATAATGGAGCTAATTTTTGTAAACCAGGCAGTAATAATGGCGCAATTCTTCAAACCGAAAAAGAAAGCTTCTGTAAACACAAAACATCTATCAGTTGATGTGGTTCGATTAGATCACAACGGAGCTGGAATTGCTTTTGTTGATAAGAAACCCGTGTTTATTGAGGGAGCATTGCCTGGTGAAAAAGCGATCATTCAGTTTATTGAGCAAAAGAAGCAATTTTCTCGTGCAAAACTGATCAAGTTAGCGCAGAAAAGTGAAAAGCGCCAAACACCGATTTGTCAGCATTATCATGAATGTGGTGGGTGTAATTTACAGCATCTACAACATGAAGAACAAATTGTAGCGAAAAATGAAAAGCTACAAGAACTGATGAAAAAGCAAGGTGTCTCACAATGTGAGATGGTTCAGCCTATTATGGGTGAAGAACTAAGTTACCGTCGTCGAGCTCGCATCAGCTTAATGATTAATAAACAAACCAATCAGCTTGATTTCGGTTTTCGTAAAAAACAGAGTAAGGCAATTGTAAATGTTCGCCATTGCCCTGTTCTTGTTCAAGAGTTAGATCAACATTTAGAGTCATTATTTACTTTATTAAACCAGTTAAAAGGTAAGAAAAACCTAGGTCATGTTGAGCTTGTACAGGCAGATAATGGCAGTGTTTTACTTATTCGTCATGTGGCAGATTTTAATGAGAAGGATCACCAAGCATTAGTTAATTATTGTGAAGAACGCAATTTAATCCTATACCTAATGCCTGAAGCGGATGTATTAAATCATGTTCGTGGAGAAGAACCATTTTATCTTATTGATGGAACCAAAATTTATTTTACGCCGAAAGATTTCATTCAAGTAAATCGCAAAGTCAATGAGCAAATGGTTGAGCAAGCCTTATCTTGGTTAGACTTAAATGAAAACGACAGCGTATTGGATCTATTTTGTGGGTTAGGAAACTTTAGTCTGCCATTAGCTAAAAAAGTAAAAACAGTAGTGGGGATTGAAGGGGTTGATGACATGGTTCAACGTGCAAAATTGAACGCCGAAAGAAATCATCTTTCTAATGTGTCGTTTTATCAAGCTAACTTAGAAGAAGAGGCTAGCGATCAAGTGTGGGCTAGCACAAAGTTTACAAAAATTTTACTGGATCCTGCCAGAGCAGGGGCTGCAGGTGTGATGGAAACTGTGGCAAAATTAAAGCCTCAAACCGTGGTTTATGTTTCGTGCAACCCAGCAACACTTGCGCGCGATAGCCAATTACTTATTCAACACGGTTTCAAGCTTACTAGGCTAGGTATGCTTGATATGTTCCCTCATACAGGGCATTTGGAATCTATGGCATTGTTTGAACGTTAACTCATTCTTGAGTTCGTTAGGCGGGATCAAAAGAATTACAGATTAGAGAATTAATAGGAAACGGACATGGTCGCAGTTCGCGGAGCACATCTAAAGGAAAATGAAACGTTCGAGTTAGCTGAATGGATAGACAGCCTCGAACAAGATAAACCCACTTCAAAAAAACTGACAGAAGTTTACCTGCATTGTCAGGAATTAGTGGCGTCCCATGAAAATGGCCAGCTATTGTTATGGCGTGGCCGAGAGATGATTGAAATTTTAATCACTCTGAGTATGGATAAAGCCACCTTGGTTGCTGCACAACTTTTCCCATTGGTGTCGAGTGGTCTTCTAGATAAAGAAATCCTCACAGAGCATTACAGTAAAGAAATTGAAAAACTCATTGAGGGCGTCGAAGAGATGGACTCAATTGGACAATTAAATGCAACCGTAGGGCCTGAGTCAGCATCAAACCAAGTCGATAATATTCGCCGTATGCTACTGGCTATGGTGGATGATTTTCGTTGTGTGATCATTAAACTAGCTGAACGTATTTGTAATCTACGTGAAGTGAAAAATGAACCAGATGAAGTGCGTCGTGCTGCTGCGAAAGAGTGTAATAATATTTATGCTCCGCTTGCCAACCGTCTAGGTATTGGTCAATTAAAGTGGGAAATTGAGGATTACTCTTTCCGCTATCAACAACCGGATACCTATAAAAAAATCGCGAGACAACTTTCAGAACGAAGAATTGTTCGTGAGCAATACATCCATGATTTTGTCACTGATTTAAGTGATGAGATGAAAGTATGTAATATCAATGCTGAAGTAAGCGGTAGACCTAAACACATCTACAGTATTTGGCGAAAAATGCAGAAGAAAAGCTTGGCCTTTGATGAGCTTTTTGATGTTCGAGCGGTTCGAATTATTGCTGATAAACTGCAAGATTGTTATGCGGCTTTGGGGGTTGTTCATACCAAATTTAAGCACCTACCAAGTGAGTTTGATGACTATGTAGCAAACCCAAAACCCAATGGTTATCAATCTATTCATACTGTTGTTCTTGGTCCTGAAGGCAAAACCATAGAAATTCAGATCCGTACTAAGGACATGCATGAAGACTCAGAGTTAGGAGTTGCTGCTCACTGGAAATACAAAGAAGGTCCGGGTAGTAACAGCCGTAGTGGTTATGATGAAAAAATCACATGGTTACGTAAGTTACTTGATTGGCAAGAAGAGATGTCTGATTCGGGTGAAATGCTGGATGAACTTCGTAGCCAAGTATTTGATGATCGTGTTTATGCCTTTACCCCTCGCGGTGATGTGGTCGATTTACCCATGGGAGCAACGCCACTCGACTTTGCCTATCATATTCACTCAGAAGTAGGACATCGTTGTATTGGTGCTAAGGTTGGTGGACGTATTGTTCCTTTCACGCATCAATTATCAATGGGTGATCAAGTTGAAATTATCACTCAAAAAGAACCAAATCCATCACGAGATTGGTTAAATCCAACATTGGGTTTTGTTAACTCGAGTCGTGCTCGCGCTAAGATTAATGCGTGGTTTAGAAAGCAAAGTCGTGAGAAAAACCTAGATGCAGGTAAAGAGATCCTTGAAGTTGAATTAGCTAAAATTGGTGGAACATTGAAAGATGCTGAGCGTTATGCTCTTAAGCGTTTCAATGTAAATTCAACCGATGAGCTTTTTGCTGGGATTGGTAGTGGTGATCTTCGTATTAACCAGATCGTAAATCACATCAATGCGCTAGTAAATAAACCAACGGCAGAGCAAGAAGATCAAAAGGCGCTTGAGCAACTTCAAGAATCAGAAGCAAAAGCGCAAGCTCAGGCACAAGCACAGAGCAAACAACGTAAAGATGCAGTTGTTGTTGAAGGGGTTGATAACTTAATGACGCATTTAGCGCGTTGTTGTCAGCCAATTCCGGGTGACCCAATTGCAGGGTATATTACACAAGGCCGTGGTATTTCAGTTCACCGCAGTGACTGTGATCAGCTAAACGAGCTTCGTCATCATGCTTCAGAACGTATTATTGATACGGTATGGGGAAGTGGTTTTGTTGGCTCTTATATCCTGACTTTACGTATTACAGCAATGGATCGAACTGGGCTGTTAAAGGATCTAACGACTCTGTTTGCTAATGAAAAAGTTAAAGTGTCAGGCATGAAGAGCCGCAATGATTACAAGAAGCAGTTAACGATCATGGACTTTGATCTTGAGGTCTTTAATGCCGATATTGTCGGTCGATTGATTACACGAGTTGAACAAGTTAAAGATGTAATGGAAGCCATTCGCTTGTCATAACCGCCATAGATAAAATAAATTAACTGTTTTATCAATAAGATAGATTAAAGCCGGATATTTTTTAAAATATTCGGCTTTTTTATTGAAAAAAAATCTCAAGTTCTGAAATTGTAGGCCGTAAATATGTGTATCAACGATGAATTATAGGCTTCAACCCTATAACAATAAATGAAGCCTGACCGGAGCAAATACAATGGCAATTTCAGTAAATACAAATATCTCGGCAATGACAGCACAACGTTATATGAACAATGCAACTGCTGCCCAAACTGATTCAATGGAAAAATTGTCTTCAGGTTCGAAAATTAACAGTGCTGCTGATGATGCTTCTGGTCTACAAATTTCAAACCGTATGACTGCGCAAAGTCGTGGTCTAAACGTGGCAGTACGAAATGCACATGAAGGTATGTCTATTACGCAAACTGCTGAAGGTGCAATGAAGGAAACAACTAACGTTCTTCAACGCCTACGTGACTTATCTCTTCAATCTGCGAACGGTTCAAACACTGATGCTGATCGTGCTGCAATGCAAGAAGAAGCAAGTTCATTAACTGATGAATTAAACCGTATTGCTGAAACAACATCTTTTGCGGGTACACGCTTAATTAACGGCGAATTTGGTACTAAATCATTCCAAATTGGTGCAGATTCTGGTGAAGCCGTTGCAGTAACACTTAATAGCATGCGTGCTGATGAAGCGACAATGGGCGGTAAATCTTACTTTGCTGAAGAAGGTCGTGACATTAACTGGAAAGTAGGTGCAGAGAATACGCAATTCAATGTGTCTTACAATGATAAGAATGGTAATGCTCAAGAAATTAATATCACAGCAAAAACAGGTGATGATATTGAAGAGTTAGCAACTTACATTAACGGTCAAACAAATGAGCTAAGCGCATCTGTTACTGAAGATGGTGTACTTCAAGTATTCATGTCAGGTGAGACGATCTCTTCTCCATTAGAATTTAGCGGTTCATTAGCTAATGAACTAAAAATGGGTGGCGAATCTGATGATACAGTAGCATCAATGGATTTAACTACTGTTGGCGGCGCACAGCGTTCAATTGACGTTATCGATGCAGCTCTAGAATACGTAGATAGTAACCGTGCTTCATTAGGTGCAATTCAAAACCGTTTTGATAGTGCAATTAAAAACTTAACGAACATCAACGAAAATATCTCTGACTCTAATAGCCAGATTAAAGATACGGATTTCGCTAAAGAAACAACAAATTTAACTAAGAGCCAGATCTTAAGCCAATCAAGCTCATCTATTTTGGCACAAGCTAAACAAGCGCCAAATGCGGCAGTAAGTCTATTAGGCTAATTTGTCAAAAAATTAAAATTCATCGAGATTAAGAAAGCTGTGACTATAATGGTCACAGCTTTTTTGTTTTTATACCAATCACAGGGAATAAATATGACCACCCCAAATAATATTGAACAGTTACTCTCTATCATGGCTCAACTAAGAGACGAAAAGAAAGGGTGCCCTTGGGATAAAAAACAAACCTTTGATTCTATTGTTCCACACACCATAGAAGAAACATACGAAGTGGTGGGTGCGATTCATAAAAAGGACTGGAGCAATTTAAAAGAAGAGTTGGGAGATTTACTGTTTCAAGTGGTTTTCTACGCGCAAATCGCTAAAGAAGAGCAATTGTTCGATTTTAATGACGTACTAGAAACTTTAAATGAAAAATTGGTTCGCCGTCATCCACATGTTTTTGGCGAAGATAATTTTTCATCTGATGCTGAAATTGCAGCCAATTGGGATAAAGTAAAACAACAAGAACGTTTAGATAAAGAGAAAAACAATCAACAAACACCAGTTCAAGAAAGCATCTTAGATACAATTCCAACGGCTTTACCAAGCTTACTAAGAGCAAATAAAATACAAAAGCAGTGCGCCAAAGTCGGCTTTGATTGGGATGAGTTACAACCTGTTGCAAATAAAGTAAATGAAGAAGTGGCAGAAGTGCTAGAAGAAGTCTATAAAGTACCCAGAAATGAAGAAAAAGTAGAAGAAGAATTAGGCGATCTACTTTTTGCTACGGTAAATCTAGTGCGTCATTTAGAAAAAAATCCAGAGCAAGCTTTAAGCAAAGCAAATAACAAATTTGAGCGTCGTTTTCGTCAAATTGAAGCGAACGTCGCCAAAAAAGGTAAAAAAATAGAGCAATGTGATTTAAATGAGCTAGATTCTGAGTGGGAAAAAATTAAGCGAAGTGAGCGGAATTGATTTGGAGCAAAAAATAAATCAATTAACTGTGATACTTTTCACGTTGTGGCGATAAAGCGGTTCTGGTATATTCACTTCCCGTCCAGATGAAATCCATTTTTATTCCTCATTACACCAATTTCAGGTAACGTATGACGACGAATTACATTTTTGTAACTGGCGGGGTTGTATCCTCACTAGGTAAAGGTATTGCAGCAGCATCATTAGCAGCTATTCTTGAAGCTCGTGGCTTAAAAGTCACTATGATGAAGCTTGACCCATACATCAACGTTGATCCAGGCACAATGAGCCCTACTCAACACGGTGAAGTATTCGTCACGGAAGACGGCGCAGAAACGGATCTAGACTTAGGTCACTACGAGCGCTTCATCCGCACCAAGATGACTAAGCGTAACAATTTTACCGCTGGTCGAGTATACGCAGATGTTCTACGTAAAGAACGTCGCGGCGATTACTTAGGTGCTACTATCCAAGTTATCCCTCACATTACTAATGCGATTAAAGAACGTGTTATCTCTGGCGCTGAAGGCCACGATATCGCAATCGTAGAAGTTGGTGGTACAGTTGGTGATATTGAATCTCTACCGTTCATGGAAGCGATTCGTCAACTAGCAGTAGAATTAGGCCGTGAGCGTGCAATGTTCATGCACCTAACACTGGTACCTTACCTAGGTGCTGCTGGTGAGCTAAAAACTAAACCAACTCAACACTCAGTAAAAGAACTGCTTTCTATCGGTATCCAACCTGATATCTTAGTTTGTCGTTCTGACCGTGTTATTCCAGCAAACGAACGTAAGAAAATTGCTCTTTTCTGTAACGTACAAGAAAAAGCAGTTATCTCAATGAAAGACGTAGATTCAATCTACAAGATCCCACAACTTATTAAAGCACAAGGTACTGATGATTTAGTATGTCAACGCTTTGGTATTACAGCTCCTGAAGCTGATCTTTCTGAGTGGGAACAAGTAATTTATGAAGAAGCTAACCCAACTGGTGATGTTGTTATCGGTATGGTTGGTAAATACATTGAATTACCAGACGCTTACAAGTCAGTAAATGAAGCATTAAAACATGCGGGCTTGAAAAACCGTCTAAACGTCACTATTAAGTATGTAGATTCACAAGATGTAGAATCTAAAGGTACTGAAATCCTTGAAGGCCTAGACGCAATTCTAGTTCCTGGTGGTTTCGGTGACCGCGGTGTTGAGGGTAAGATCCTTGCTGCACAATACGCTCGTGAAAATAAAGTACCATATTTAGGAATTTGTCTAGGTATGCAAGTTGCGTTAATTGAATATGCGCGTAACGTTGCTAATATGGAAGGGGCGCACTCTTCTGAATTCTCTAAAGACACGAAATTCCCTGTTGTTGGTCTTATCACTGAGTGGATTGACAGCGAAGGCAATGTTGAAGAGCGTACTGAGAAATCAGATCTTGGCGGTACAATGCGTCTTGGTTCTCAACTATGTCATCTTGCTAAAGGTTCAAAAGCTCGTGAGCTTTACGGTAATGCAACAGTTGAAGAGCGTCACCGTCACCGTTATGAAGTAAACAACAACTTACTTCCTCAGCTAGAAAAAGCAGGCCTTAAGGTTTCTGGTTTATCTGCTGATAAGAAGCTGGTGGAAATTATCGAAATCCCTAACCACCCATGGTTTGTGGCTGCGCAATTCCACCCAGAATTCACATCAACACCTCGTGATGGTCACCCATTATTTGAAGGTTTTGTTAAAGCTGCAGGCGAAAGCGTGCGCGGTGAATTAGAAAAGTAATAGGATTTACGAGTAGCTGTCCAATGTTGGACGGCTATTTTTAGCTTTTAAATTAAAGAAAAGTAAAGAGGAAACACAATGTCTAAGATCGTTAAAGTTCTAGGTCGTGAAATCATCGATTCTCGTGGTAACCCAACAGTTGAAGCTGAAGTTCACCTAGAAAGTGGTTTTGTAGGTATGGCTGCTGCTCCATCTGGCGCATCTACAGGTTCTCGTGAAGCTCTTGAGCTACGTGATGGCGACAAAGCACGTTTCCTAGGTAAAGGTGTTCTTAAAGCTGTTGCAGCTGTAAATGGTCCAATCGCTGAAGCTCTAATCGGCAAAGATGCGAAAAACCAAGCTGAAATCGATCAAATCATGATCGACCTAGACGGTACAGACAACAAAGCAAACTTCGGTGCTAACGCAATCCTTGCTGTTTCTCTAGCAAATGCTAAAGCTGCTGCAGCTGCTAAATCTATGCCTCTATACGCTCACATTGCTGAACTAAACGGCACTCCAGGCGTATTCTCTATGCCTCTACCAATGATGAACATCATCAACGGTGGTGAGCACGCTGATAACAACGTTGACATCCAAGAGTTCATGATCCAACCAGTTGGTGCTAAAACTCTTAAAGAAGGTCTACGTATCGGTGCTGAAGTATTCCACAACCTAGCTAAAGTACTTAAGTCTAAAGGCTACAGCACTGCAGTTGGTGACGAAGGTGGTTTCGCTCCTAACCTTAAGTCTAACGCTGAAGCTCTAGAAGTTATCGCAGAAGCTGTTGCAGCTGCTGGTTACGAACTAGGTAAAGACGTTACTCTTGCTATGGACTGTGCAGCATCTGAGTTCTTCGACAAAGAAGCTGGCATCTACAACATGAAGGGCGAAGGTAAAACTTTCACTTCTGAAGAGTTCAACCACTACCTAGCTGAGCTAGCTAACCAATTCCCAATCGTTTCTATCGAAGATGGTCTAGACGAGTCTGATTGGGCTGGCTTCAAGCACCAAACTGAACTACTAGGTGACAAACTTCAACTAGTAGGTGACGATCTATTCGTTACAAACACTAAGATTCTTGCTGAAGGTATCGAGAAAGGCGTAGCTAACTCTATCCTTATCAAGTTCAACCAAATCGGTTCTCTAACTGAGACTCTAGCTGCAATTAAGATGGCTAAAGACGCAGGTTACACAGCTGTAATCTCTCACCGTTCTGGCGAAACTGAAGATGCAACTATTGCTGATCTAGCAGTAGGTACAGCTGCAGGTCAAATCAAAACTGGTTCTATGAGCCGTTCTGACCGTGTTGCTAAGTACAACCAACTAATCCGTATCGAAGAAGCTCTAGGTGAAAAAGCACCTTTCAACGGTCTTAAAGAAGTTAAAGGTCAATAATCTCAATTTTTGAAGATTTGATTTTTAATTCTTAATCGTTCGATTAGAATTTCGATATAAAACCGTCTCATTTGAGGCGGTTTTTTTTATTTCTGTCAGACAGCTAGTGAAGTTCTAATGCTGGATTGATATAGTTAGCCTTCTTTTATCATTTCCTATTTTCGGAGCAATTATGCGTACATTTGCCATTTTCTTATTGATCACTTTAGGGTGGTTGCAATACACCTTATGGTTTGGAAAAAATGGAATGTCCGATTATGCACAAGTATCAAATGACGTTGCTTTGCAAGAAGAAGTCAATCAAGGTTTACGCAATCGTAATGAGCAGATGTTTGCTGAGATTGATGACTTAAAAAAAGGCTCAGAAGCTATTGAAGAAAGAGCTCGTCATGAATTGGGAATGATAAAAAAAGGCGAAACATTCTATCGAATTATTGATGAAAACAGTGAGGGGTAATTAATGGCTCTTACTACACCATTGTCGATTACTGCAATTGTTCCTGCCGCAGGGGTAGGAAGCCGAATGAAAGCCGACCGCCCTAAACAGTATTTATTATTAAATGGAAAAACCGTTTTAGAACATACAATCGAACAGTTATTAGCTTTCCCTTTAGTTAATAAAGTCGTTGTTGCTATTACTGATGGTGATCCTTATTTCCCAGAATTAACTCTTGCTCATGATAACCGAGTGATTCGAGTTTCTGGCGGTAAAGAGCGTGCGGATTCGGTGTTGTCTGGTTTATCGTACGTTCAAGAGCATCAATTAAGTGAGTGGGTTATGGTTCATGATGCCGCTCGCCCTTGTATTCGCCATTCTGACATTGATAAATTAATTGCAGAAGTGATCCCCGAACACATTGGTGGCATATTAGCATCACCAGTGCGAGATACGATGAAACATGCTACTCAAGCACAATGCATTGAGACAACGATTGATCGTAGTGTGCTGTGGCATGCGTTAACACCACAACTATTCACAACAGAATTATTGTACTCAGCCCTGCAAACAGGATTAGATAAAAATTTATCTATTACTGATGAATCTTCAGCTATTGAGTTAATGGGATATCAACCTAAACTGGTTCAAGGTCGTGCCGATAACTTAAAAATTACCCAACCAGAAGATCTCGATTTGGCTGAGTTTTATCTTCAAAAAATGAAAAAGGAAACCAAATAATGAGAATTGGACATGGATTTGATGTACATAAATTTGGCGGTGAAGGCCCAGTCATTATTGGTGGAGTAAGCGTTCCTTATGAGCAAGGCCTAATTGCTCATTCTGATGGTGATGTCGCTTTGCATGCGTTATGTGATGCGCTACTTGGTGCTATAGCTGAAGGTGATATTGGTCGCCATTTTCCAGATACAGATGATAAGTGGAAAGGGGCGGATAGCCGAGCTTTACTTCGAGATGTATATCGCCGTGTAAAAGAGAAAGGCTTTGTATTGGGAAATGCGGATGTCACTATCATTGCTCAAGCTCCTAAAATGGCTCCTCATATTCAAGCGATGTGTAATGCAATTGCAGAAGATTTAGAAACAGAGTTAGATAACGTTAATGTAAAAGCCACAACCTCTGAGCGTTTGGGTTTTACTGGTAGAAAAGAAGGCATTGCTTGTGAAGCAGTAGTGCTGTTAGTTAAAGCATCTTAAGAGATAGATTTATGTCAGACATCATGTCTAATTTTTCGTGGTTATACGGAAAGCCAGTAGCAACAGGTAAATTAAAACAACTTCCTGAGCACTTTATTGTAAAAGAGATCTTAGGTTTTGAGTTCACAGGTAGCGGTGAACACTTAATGGTTAAAATCCGTAAAACGGGTGAAAATACCAAATATGTTGCTAATGAATTGGCAAAATTCTGTGGTGTTAAATCTAAAAATGTTAGTTGGGCTGGGTTGAAAGATCGCCATGCCGTGACTGAGCAATGGCTAAGTGTTCAAGTTGCTAACAGTGATGAATTAAGCTTTGCTAAATTTGAAGCTACACATCCAGGAGTTGAGATCTTAGAAGTTACTCGCCATAACAAAAAGTTACGTCCTGGTGATTTACAAGGTAATCAGTTTCAAGTTATCGCAACGGAAGTCACCGATATTGAAGATGTGTTAGCGCGTCTAGAAAAAGTAAAATTGACTGGTGTTCCTAATTACTTTGGTTCACAACGTTTTGGACATGAAGGTAATAACGTTAACGAAGCTCGTCGTTGGGGACGAGATAATGTTCGTACTCGTGATAACAGCAAGCGTAGCTTTTATTTATCAGCAGCTCGTTCTTGGATTTTTAACCACATTGTTTCTCAAAGAATAACAGAGGGTTACTTCTCTCAACCTGTTGATGGTGATATTCTACTTGATCGCAATGACCGTATCGTAAATGAGAATGTGACGTCTGAAGAGAGTATTCAAAAAATTCAAAATGGTGAATTATCTATCACGGCAGCATTAGCTGGAGATAATCAATTACCAACGACAGGCACAGCTCTTACATTAGAACAACCTCATTTAGATGCTGAACCGGATTTAATGGCGCTAATTCGTGGTAACCGTATGCGTCATGAACGTCGTGCCATTGAACTGCATCCTGAAAACCTAACATGGTCAGCTGAAGGCGATACGTTAACGCTAAACTTCTCATTAACTTCAGGCAGTTTTGCTACGGTAATCGTACGTGAATTGCTACAAGAAATTGAAGTTGAGCGTACTTATAGCTCAAACGATTAATATTAATATGGAGACAAGAGTGAAGAAGTTACGCATTTTGCTTAGTAACGATGATGGTGTATTTGCTGAAGGGATAAATACGTTAGCTCGTGTATTAGCTGACATTGCCGATATTACGATAGTAGCTCCTGATCGTAATCGTTCTGGCGCATCAAATTCTTTAACTCTTGAATCCCCATTACGTGTTCGTCAAATTGATGAACACATTCATTCAGTGCAAGGGACACCAACAGATTGTGTTCACTTTGCATTGAATGAATTAATGAAAGATAACTTGCCTGATTTGATTATTGCAGGTATCAATCATGGAGCAAACTTAGGTGATGATACTTTGTACTCAGGTACCGTCGCGGCTGCTACTGAAGGGCACTTTTTAGGTTTGCCCGCTATTGCAATCTCTCTAGCTGGACGCGAGCATTTTGATACAGCAGCTCAAGTAGCATTAAAAATAGTTAATAACCATTTAGTTTCCCCACTAACCACACAAAAAGTATTGAATGTGAATGTGCCAGATTGCGAGTACGAGCAATTAACTGGCTGGGAAGTGACGCGATTAGGGGCAAGGCATCATGCAGAGAGCATGATTAAAGATACTGATCCTCGTGGTGAGACTATCTATTGGTTAGGCCCTCCAGGCAAAAAACAAGATGCAGGTGAGGGAACGGACTTCTTTGCTGTAAAGCAGCACCGAGTATCAATAACACCATTACAAGTCGATTTAACGGCTCATGATTCATTAGGTATGATTACTGATTGGTTATCATTAGAGAGTTCCAAATAATGCTTAATTCGCGTTCTGAATTACTAGATCAATTTTTGCGCCAACAAGGCATTAGAGACGAAGCTATTTTAGCGGCTATTCGAGAGTTACCAAGAGAGCGTTTTATTCCAGAAGCTTTATCACATCAAGCTTATCAAAATAACGCACTTCCTATCGGTGAAGGTCAAACGATCTCGCAGCCTTATATTGTAGCGAAAATGACCGAATTATTAGAGCTAACACCTACATCAAATGTACTTGAAGTGGGGACTGGCTCTGGTTATCAAACGGCTGTATTAGCTAAATTAGTTGAGCATGTTAACTCTATTGAGCGTATAAAATCGTTACAATGGAATGCGAAACGATTGTTGAAACAATTGGATATATATAATGTCTCAACAAAGCATGGTGATGGTTGGAAGGGATGGGAATCAAAAGGTCCATTTGATGCCATCATTGTAACTGCAGCTGCAGAATCTATTCCTAATGACTTGTTATTTCAATTAAAAGATAATGGACATTTAGTTATCCCTGTAGGGGAAGAGTCGCAGCAGTTATTACGAATTACTCGTCAGGGAGAGGAATTTTTCTCTGAAGTGATTGAAGAGGTTCGTTTTGTGCCTTTAGTTGCAGGTGAATTAGCATAATATAATGAGAAAAATGATTATCAACCTTATTTCTATACGCTTATGGTTAATGGCAGCTGTTGTTAGCTTGTTTCTTTCTGGTTGTTCTATGGGACCACATCGTCCTGCACCAGTGTCGAGTGTTAATAGCTCTAGTTCTGCATATAACGGAGCAGAGCGAGGTAGTTATCGCGGCAGTTATTACACCGTAGAGAAAGGTGATACTCTTTATTTCATTTCTTATGTTACAAATAAAGACGTAAAAGAGCTCATTGCATACAACGAGCTTAAAGCGCCTTATATGATTCATCCTGGCCAAAAAATAAAATTGTGGGGGCCTAAATATATTGCTCCTGCCTATGGCAGTGACGGACATTCAGTCACACCATCTAATTCGTCTTCAAGCTCGACGGCGACAGCGGTTGCCGTTGTTCCTGTCGCAACAAATAAGCCTGCTCCTAAGCCAAAACCAACCACAACGAGTGCTAAAAAAATATCAACTGTACAAAAAGAAAGCACAAAAAAGGTTGAAAACAGCAAACCTAAGGAGTATGTTAATTCCAACAAAACGATAACATCTTCAAAACCTAAACCGGTTGCTAAGCCAAAACCAGCTCCTAAACCGAAGCCGAAACCAGTACAACAAAAAACGGAAAAGGTGGATTCTTGGTTATGGCCAACAAAAGGTCGGATCATCGCTAAATTCTCTACAGGAGACCAAGGAAACAAAGGGATCGATATTGCAGGCCAACGTGGTCAAGATATCATCTCAACAGCAAAAGGAATTGTGGTCTATGCTGGTAATGCATTAAGAGGGTACGGTAACTTAATTATCATTAAACATAACGATGATTACTTAAGTGCTTATGCTCATAACGAAGCATTATTTGTGAAAGAAGGCCAAAACGTCACAGCGGGACAAAAAATCGCGTCGATGGGAAGCTCTAGTACGAGCAGTGTACGTTTGCATTTTGAGATCCGCTTTAGAGGGAAATCGGTAAATCCACAGAGGTATTTACCATAAAAGGATGACATAGCTGAGTTGTAATGTCTTGCAGGCTCGCCATGGGGAGGCGCTATGAGTAAAAGCAATGCAGTAACTAAAGAAGTTGAAGAGTTCGATTTAGACACAATTAATGATGCTGAATTAACCAGTATTGAAGAAGAGTCTGAACGTCTTGAAGTAAGCAGTTCACAGAAAGTTATGGATGCAACGCAACTGTATCTTGGTGAAATTGGCTTTTCTCCACTACTAACAGCAGAAGAAGAAGTTTATTTTAGTCGCTTAGCCTTAAAAGGTGATGAAGCCGCTCGAGCTCGAATGATTGAGAGTAACCTTCGATTGGTCGTGAAGATCGCTCGTCGTTATAATCATCGTGGTCTTGCTTTATTGGATTTGGTGGAAGAGGGAAATCTTGGCCTAATTCGAGCTGTTGAAAAGTTTGATCCAGAAAGAGGCTTCCGATTCTCTACTTACGCCACATGGTGGATACGTCAAACCATTGAACGTGCCATTATGAACCAAACGCGTACCATCCGTTTACCTATTCATGTTGTAAAAGAGCTTAACGTTTATTTGCGTGCAGCACGTGAACTTTCTCAAAAGCTTGATCATGAACCAACACCAGAAGAAATAGCTGAAAAGCTCGATAAGCCAGTGAGTGATGTTAGTCGAATGCTGCGTTTAAATGAGCGTGTCGCTTCAGTCGATTCAATGGTGGCTGGTGAATCAGATAAAGCATTATTAGATATCCTTCCTGATACTAAAAATAGTGACCCAGAGTCAGAAACACAAAAGGATGATATTAATACGTCATTGGTGGGTTGGTTAGGGCAATTAAACCCTAAACAAAAAGAAGTTGTTGCTCGCCGTTTCGGTTTACTTGGTTATGAAGCTGCAACATTAGAGCAAGTAGGCGTTGAGATTGGTTTAACTCGCGAACGCGTAAGACAGATCCAAGTAGAAGGTCTACGTCGTTTAAGAGAAATCATGACGAACCAAGGATTGAATATGGAAACATTATTTGCCGTAGAAGAATACTAACTCACTTTTTAAATATACGTTTTAGTTAGTAAGAGAGCCCTAAGGTAACTTAGGGCTTTTTATTGCTACAAATCTTTGATGTATAAGTTGAGATAAGCGTAATTAGTCGCTATATAGTAAATCGATAGCGAGTGTAAGGTTAAATCTGGTAATTCGCTTTATTGCCGATATCAAAATGAAGGGGCATTCTCCATTTTTGAATAGCAAGAAAAATGAAGATAATTCCAGATAGAAATAAGCAAATAATAGCGATTAACCATACTTCGATAGCCAACATTAAAATGGATATACACAATAGAAAAGGGATGGCTTTTAGACCAATAACCTTAAAACAAAAGGATTCTTTAAGAGCTATACCTGAGAAGCAAGCACAGAGAAACCCAATAGGAAGCCAAATCAATTGTTCACTATCAATCGTGACGAGTAAAATCAAACCTATCCATGCAGCCCAAGTGATAATCAGCCTTACTTTTTTATCATAAACATGAAGATTAGCCCCACTCATCGCAGATGATACTGCGATTAAAGTTAATGAAAAATCCATTAAGTGAACGTTTTCTATAATGATTAATCCAATATCGTCAGCTATCGCAAAACTAAAAATGATAAGGGCGCTCCCAAAAAGAGTGATTCCGGTACGATATGTCACCACACTAAGCTTATCTAGCGCATCCAGTTTTTCGATATGATCAATACTCGCCATAATATTTCCTTTATCTTATTGTATTAATTTAGTTGATTATGTGTATTTTTGGATACTGTAGAGAAAAATAATTTATTTGTTTGTAGTAAATAGATGCTTCTGTTTTTTCAAATAAGTAAAATTTGGTGATTTATGTCACATAATTCGTGATTTTAAATCATCTATATGTATACTCCTTCTCCCAATACAAGCCGTCACAGGGATACAGTGAATGACCCCAAGGACTAGGACCAGCTACTGTTAAACAGCTTGTAAAGGGTAAACAATGAATATCTTTATTTCTATTATAACTTCCTCTTGGTGTAGTCATTCTTCACCGATCTCGTCATCTACGATGGCGGCTCCTTTTGTTTCTTCATTTTATTCTAAAATCTCATAGGCATAATTATGAATATTTTATTTAGCCTATTAGGCATGTGCGCACTGATTTTTTGTGCTTGGGTATTTTCAGAGAAGCGTTCAGCAATTAACTGGAAATTAGTATTTAAAGCCTTTTTATTACAACTCTCTTTTGCTGCTTTAGTATTGTATTTTCCTTTGGGGCAAAAAGCGTTAGCGGGATTAAGTAGCGGTGTTTCTAGCTTACTTGGTTTTGCCGATGAAGGGATAGCATTCCTCTTTGGTGATCTTGCTTCTTCTGGTTTTATTTTTGCTATTCGCGTCCTTCCTATTATTATCTTCTTCAGTGCTCTAATCTCCGCTCTATATTATCTAGGTATTATGCAAAAAGTGATTTCTGTTCTTGGTGGCGGAATTCAAAAATTCTTAGGTACCAGTAAAGTAGAATCTCTCGTTGCAACAGGTAACATCTTCCTTTCTCAAGGTGAATCTCCTCTTCTTATTCGCCCATTCTTAGCTCAAATGACTCGTTCTGAACTGTTCGCTGTAATGGCGGGTGGTATGGCATCGGTTGCCGGTAGTGTACTGGGTGGTTATGCTGGTTTAGGTGTGGAACTTAAATATCTGATTGCTGCAAGTTTTATGGCTGCTCCTGGTAGCTTATTAATGGCTAAGATTTTAATTCCTGAGCAAGAAACGCCTGTTGACCAACATGATGTAACCATTGATAAAAGTGAGCAAAGCAACGTAATTGATGCTCTTGCAAGTGGTGCAATGAATGGTATGAAGATTGCGGTTGCTGTAGGTACTATGTTGATTGCCTTTGTTAGTGTTATTGCAATGCTGAACAGCGGATTAGAAATGGTTGCTGAGTGGTTTGGTTTTGCTGGTATTACACTGCAAACCGTATTTGGTTACTTATTTGCTCCAATCGCATGGGTTATCGGTATTCCAAAAGCTGAAATGGTAATGGCTGGTTCTTACATTGGCCAAAAAGTGGTTCTTAATGAATTCGTTGCATTTATCGACTTTGTTCAGCATAAAGATCAGTTATCAGCATACAGCCAAGTAATTATTACTTTTGCACTGTGTGGTTTTGCAAACATCAGTTCAATTGCTGTGCAATTAGGCTCTATTGGTGTGATGGCTCCAGAGCGTCGTGCTGACGTTGCAAACATGGGCTTTAAAGCAGTATTAGCGGGTACATTAGCTAACTTAATGAGTGCATGTTTAGCTGGTTTATTCTTTAGCTTAGCAATGTAAAACATCGTTTATTGAAAATAAAAGCCCATGCAATGGTATTTGCATGGGCTTTTTTTGTAATGATGAGTAGAATTAACCAATCACAATTTGGCCTAAGACATAACCAAGAATACAGGCTGAAACTACACCGATTAAACCGACTGACATGAATGAGTGGTTAAAGTAGTACTTACCAATTTTAGTTGTACCCGAGCTATCAAAGTTTACGGTTGCAATATCTGATGGGTAGTTAGGAATAAAGAAGTACCCATATACCGCAGGCATTAAACCAATAACCAGTGCAGGCTCTAAACCCAGAGCCAAACCAACAGGTAGCATCATACGAGCTGTTGCTGCTTGCGAGTTAACCACAACAGATACGATAAATAGAGATAGGGCGAACGTCCAAGGGTGAAGCGTTACCATATCTACAATACCAGCTCTAAATTGAGGCATGGCATATTGGAAATAGGTATCTGACATCCACGCGATACCAAAAATAGCAATTGCTGCTACCATTCCCGATTTAAATACAACGCCATTTGGAACATCACGAGGGTCGGTTTTTGTTGCAAGTAAAATCACACCACCAAAAGCCAACATCATCATTTGAATAACAACGGACATTTTGATTGGTGCACCGCCATCAGTAATGGTTCGCACTTCTGGCCACATAGCAATAATAACGATAGAAACGATGGCACCTAAGAAGATCAGAACGGCATTACGTGCAGTTGTTGGTAGCTCTTCATCAAGAGATGTTGATGTTGTATTTAGGATTTTTTCACGCCAAACCGGATCTTGCAAACGTGCTTGATACTCTTCATCATCTTCCAATTCTTTACCGCGACGTAAGCTATAAAGAGACAGCATTAAAGTACCGAATAGCGTTGCAGGCACAGTAACCATTAAAATCGACATTAATGTAATAGAAGCATCAATATCAACCAGTTGAGCTAGGTAATACACAACTGCGGCAGATAATGGTGAAGCAGTGATTGCGATTTGAGACGCAACAGATGCGGCAGCCATAGGACGCTCAGGACGAATACCATTTTTTAATGCTACATCACCAATGATAGGCATGATTGAATAAACAGCGTGACCTGTACCTAGTAAGAACGTCATTGCATAAGTTACAAATGGAGCAATGATGGTGACGCGTTTTGGATTCTTTCTTAAAATCCGCTCAGCAACTTGCAGCATGTACTTTAAACCACCAGCGGCTTCTAATATTGAAGCACAGGTAACAACTGCCAAGATGATCAGCATTACTGTAACGGGCGGAGAGGTCGGTGGCATTTTGAAGATAAATACTTCAATCACCAAACCAATACCAGATACAACCCCTAATCCGATCCCTCCGTATCGAGAACCGATGTAGAGAACGAGTAATAAAAAGAGAAATTCAAAATACAACATACAACCACCTGCGTTAACGCAATTATAATTAAAATCAACTAAGGCTATTAATACCTTACATTTCATAGGGTTTTATTGAGCTTGTTCTCATTTAGATTGTTGTTGATTTTATAAATAGATGCAGGGTTGATCTGAATTAAACCAAAGCTCATTTTTTATCAAAAAAGGACAAAATGTGCTCTATTTATCAGATTGTAGTGGTAGTTTTGTGCTTGTGGCGGGTATGTATGAAGAATAATACCCGCTAATTAAAATGAGTTAAGGTTACTCATCTCTTGTGAAGTTTTGTTCAGAGAAATGTTCAAGATCATACGGTGTTTGTTGGTAAACACAGTAGTTAAGCCAATTAGAAAAGAGCAGGTGCCCGTGGCTACGCCATGTCGCTTTTGGTGTGATATCAGGGTTGTCGTCAGGGTAATAATTAACAGGAATCGTTGGTTCCATTCCTTCTCCTAAGTCACGAACGTATTCATTGTGTAATGTGAATGAATCATATTCTGGATGACCAGTGACAAATACATTTCGCTTATCTTTGGTGGCCGCTAAATACACACCAGCTTCTTTGGAAGTAGCAAGAATATCCAAATCAGTATGTGACTTTAAATAATCAGCAGAGAAATCAGCGTAGCGAGAATGAGGTGCTAAAAATTGATCATCAAAACCGCGTAGAATAGGGTGGTGTTGGTCAAGGTTAGTATGTTTATAAACGCCTGAAAGTTTCTCTTTACGTGTTCGCTTTGGTAAATCATAAAGTAGCTTTAAACCAGCTTGTGCTGCCCAGCATACATACAAGCTAGAAGTGACGTGATCTTTTGCCCATGTCATGATGGTTTGTAGATGATCCCAATAAATAACATCTTCAAACTGCACCAATCCTAGTGGTGCTCCTGTTATGATCAGGCCATCAAAGTTACGATCTTTAATGCCTTCAAATTGACGATAAAAAGTATCTAAATGCTCGGTTGGTGTATTTTTGCTAGTGCGATTATCAATACGTAATAGCTCTACATCCACTTGTAATGGGCTATTAGATAGTAAGCGTAAAAATTGAGTTTCTGTCTCAATCTTTTTTGGCATTAAATTTAAAATAATGACTTTAAGAGGTCGAATCGCTTGTGTGGTAGCACGAGATTCCTGCATGAAAAAGATATTCTCTTCACGTAATACTTCAGTTGCAGGGAGTTGGTCAGGTATTTTGATCGGCACAACTTATCCTTAAGTTTTGGGTTTCTATACGTCTATACTTCTAAACTTACCTCATAATTGTCAGAGTGTCGAGTGTATAAAGGACGTTGATCACGTCCTTTATTAGAGATGAAAGCGGTTAATTAGGCATTAGCAAAAGAATAAGTACGATAACCACCAATTAGATTCCGAGCTTTAAATCCATTATTTACAAGCTGACGATAGGCGACATTCCCACGTAGTCCAACTTGGCAATAAATGATGATCTCTTTGTCTTTAGGTAGTTCATTCAATCGCTGGCGAAGTTGATCTACTGGAATATTCATTGCTCCTTTAATATAACCAACATTGATTAACTCAGCAGGATTTCTTACATCAAGTAAGATTTGATTTTCATTAAGATGCTCCACTTCATCAAAATGAATAGCTTTGGTATCTCCTTTAATAAGGTTATTTGCTACAAAAGCGGCTTGGTTTATTACATCTTTCGCACTGCCAAATGGTGGAGCATAAGTGAGTTCTAAATGCTCAAGTTGATCAACTGTCATTCCTGCTCGTTGAGCAACAGCCATAACATCAATTCGTTTATCTATGCCATCTTTACCAACGGCTTGGGCGCCTAAAATCTTTCTCGTTTCTGGCGAAAACAACAGTTTAAATGAAACGATTTCAGCGCCAGGATAGTAGCTTGCGTGACTTGCCGTATGGACAAATACTTTTTCGTAGCTAATGCCCTCGCGTTTTAATGTTTTTTCATTTTTACCTGTAGAAGCAATGGCTAAATCGAAGACTTTGCAAATAGCGGTGCCTTGAGTGCCTTGGTAACTCTCATTTCGACCGAGCATATTATCAGCAGCCATACGGCCTTGACGGTTTGCTGGGCCAGCAAGTGGAACTAAAGTTTGATTACCAGTAACAAAATCTTTTTCTTCAATGGCATCACCAACGGCATAGATAAATGGGTCGCTGGTTTGTAGTTGATCATTAGTATAAATACCACCTAATTCGCCAAGCTGTAATCCAGCCTCATTTGCTAGTTTGGTTTCAGGCTTAACACCAATAGCCATGATTAATAGGTTGGTGTTTAGAACTTCACCTGTACTCAAAGAAAGTGTTAATCCAGTTTCAGTTTCAATGACTTCTTGAAGTGCTGATCCTAATCGAAGATCTATGCCTTTATCTTTGATTTCTTTATGAACAAAGCCTGCCATTTCACGATCAACTGGAGTCATTACTTGATCTGCTAGCTCTAATAGTGTTGTTTTGATACCGAGTTGATGGAAAGCTTCCATCATTTCTAATCCAATAAAACCGCCACCAACAACCGTTGCATGTTGTGGTTTATTGTCTCTAATTGAGGCGATAATGCGATCCATATCAGGGACATTACGTAGAGAAAATGTCAGTGAGTTATTAATACCTGAGATAGGGGGAACAATGGGACCTGCACCTGGACTTAATAAAAGAAAATCATAATTTTCTTGGTACTCAGTATTATCGACTAAGTTTTTAATTGTAATTGTTTTTTCACTACGGTTAATGCTTATTACTTCGTTCATTACACGCACATCAACATTAAAACGAGCTAAAAAACTATCAGGAGTTTGTAGTAGTAAATTATCGCGATCTTTGATGTCACCCCCAATATGATATGGCAATCCACAGTTAGCAAAAGAAACAAAAGGCCCACGCTCTAGCATGATAATTTGTGCATCTTCACTTAAACGACGTGCTCTTGCTGCTGCAGAAGCACCACCAGCAACGCCACCAATAATTACAATTTTGGTCATTCCGATTTCCCTCATAATGAAAAAATCAGAGCAATTTATGCTCAATTGTTTTTTACTATAGTTATTTAAATTATCTTTGTCTAATATTTGTTTTGTTAAATTTTAATTTGCTAAATAAGTATTGACTAATTTAATTGGTGACCGTAATCTAAAATATATGTTCAAAAAACAATCTAACAGGTATTGATAAATGACGATTCCATGGTTCTCTTTGTTTGGCGGTATGCTTTTAGGTGTTTCTGCTACGTTACTTCTTTTGTTAAATGGAAAGATTGCAGGGATAAGTGGTGTATTAACAGGGTTAATGATACCGAAAAAAAAGGACTATGCTTGGCGATGGTTGTTTGTTCTAGGCATGATTTCAGGTGGTGCAGCAGGTGTTTATTTCTTTGGCGCACATGTTCCTACGGAATATACAACAAACACACCACTATTGATTATTGCTGGTTTACTGGTCGGTATTGGTACTCGCCTAGGTAATGGTTGTACTAGTGGGCATGGAATTTGTGGGATTGGACGATTGTCTGTTCGTTCAATTGTCGCTACTTGTGTATTTATGCTAGTGGCTGGAATAACTGTTTTTATCCGATTACACGTTCTTTAAGGGAGTGATCATGAATAATCTTATGTTTCGAATTATTGCTTTACTCTCTGGTGGCTTGTTTGGCCTTGGAATGACAACATCAGGAATGGCTGACCCTGAAAAAGTGATTGGATTTTTGGATGTTTCAGGAGCATGGGATCCGAGTTTAATGTTTGTGATGGGAGGGGCATTGTTGATATTTATGCCTGCTTACTTCTTATTTATTAAACAAAAAACAAAGCCATTGAATGCGGAAGAGTTTTGTTTATCTACCAATAAGCACATTGATAGTAAATTGATTTCAGGTGCTGCTATTTTTGGTATTGGATGGGGGCTTGCTGGAATCTGTCCTGGGCCAGTAGTTTCAAGTATCGCTTTAGGAAATAATGATGTATTTGTATTCTTATTTGCCATGATGTTTGGATTAGCAATGACCAATGCTTTAGTGAAAAAATAAACATTTATTCGTTTTCTTAGAGGCTAACCAAGTGGTTGGCCTTTTTTATTTCTATCTTGTTGATACGCGTATATTGATATTATTTGATAAAGATGTTAATAGTATTTTAGTTTTTTTATATCAATATTATTTTTGTTGATTTAAAAGTAATAGGTTGAGATTTATTGATCTATTTATACTCTATTTATGTTGTATTCATATAATGCGTTAAATATTAATGATAAGAACAGAGCTGTTCATTTATTTTTGTTGATGGTTAATGGAATTATTAGGCTATTTTTAATGCGTTCCATATTAGTCTGTTATCTTTATATTCATATGGTTATGTAATTTTTCTATTCGTTGAACAGTGGTTGGATCCTAAGATTCCATTTTTGAAATAGGAATATCATATAAATGAGAAGAAGGGTTATCTATAATCCCAACTTCTTTAAAAGGAGAGCTTGAAAATAAGATAAACCTTATTATTTTTGAGGCCTTTCTTCTTTTACATTTATATCAATTCATACAAATGAGTATCTTATGGTCGGGATCTGTTTTCAAATTAATGACTGGACTCTAGTTATTGAGGAAAATAAGTTATATCGCCAAGATAGGGAAGTGTCGGTTGAACCACGTTTAATTAATTTACTTCGCTTTTTAGCGCAGCATTCAGGCGAAGTCTTTTGTCGAGATGAGTTAATTAAACATGTATGGGATGGTGCGTTTGTTACCGATCAAGTGGTAACACAATCAATATTTGAACTGCGAAAAGTATTGCGTGATGGTCGTTTAGATAACACTCGTTATTTAGTTACGGTACCAAAACGTGGGTATAAGTTGGTTGCAGAAACTAAGCAAATAAGATTAGAAGATACGCCTTATTGGAAACCTTGCGATACATTTACCTCAACAGAAGCTGATGAAAATCAGAATCATAATGTTGAATTGAACACCGCAGAGCAAGAAAAAGAACAAGATGAGACAGCACAACTCTCTTTTCCTGCTGGTCCATTAACACGTGCTGTAACTAATATTTCGAATCAAGTATCAAACGAAAAGAAAAAGCAGGGTGAGAGTTTTAGCTTTTTACATCGTTGGAAGCTATTAGCGTTTGATTTTTTTCTTGTTGGCGTATTAATTGCGGTTATTTTTTCAGTTACTTATCAGCAAACAACCACTCATATAACCAAGGCTGTAGATACTGATTTAATTGAGTTTACCTATCACGCAAGCCGTAACTCGAATAATGAAACAGAATATTTGGCTGATGGTATTAGTCAAAAATTGATGGCAGATTTAGCAAGTGTTGGTCATTACCGAGTCCAGTTAAATAAAACCGCATTTACTACTGGCATTTTGCCCGGAAAAGCGGTGAATGTTCGAGTAGAAGAACAACAAAATAAAACGTATTTAGATGTTGAGTATCGCAGTAATATTTCAAATCGAGTGCTGTTTAGTCGTCAATATTTAATGACCAATGCCAACTTAGCGCATGTGTTACGCCAATCATCTCAAGATTTAATGCGTACTTTAGGCGTTAAAGCATCCGAACAAGATATGAATAGGCTAATGCTTGGTTTACCAAAGGAGCATGGTCTATTAGAGATGTTGGTTCGAGCGAATCACTTTATTAATCAAACGGATCAAAAAAACTTTGAAAAAGGGATCGATCTGTTAGAGAACATTGCGTTAGCAGAACCGAATAATGATTATGTGCTTTCGGAGTTATACATTGCTTATAACGCCTATTCAGCGCTTAACCCTGAATTAGAATTAGATGAAAACACCGCTAAAATTGAAAAGCTAAGTCAGGATCTTCAAGCTAGATATGCCTTATCGGATGTCGGTGTGTTGCCTCCTCGTATTTATGAAGCATTAGCTATGATAGCGATTAAGCAAGATAACAAAGAGGATGCTAGAGCTTATCTTAACCTAGCGTTTAAGGATAGAGAGTCGGCATTCTCTTATATATTAGAAGGGAAACTTGCTGAGTTAGATGGCGATTTAGATCAAGCAGGGGAGTCATACAGTAAGGCTTTCTTTATGGATACGTCACTTGAAACTTATATGCTTGCTGAAAACCTTGCATTTTACAGTGACTTAGAAACTGTTGCTTATTTTATGTATCGTGCCGTTAACCCGAGTGAAGTTCGCTTGATGGGGTAATCGTGATTAACGATTTATGCAGTATATTGGTGTAATAAAAAAGCCCGTCGAATCTAGTTCGACGGGCTTTTTTTTAACTAATTATGGATTAAATTAGTGTTGTTTTTTCTTTGGGTGCCATGCACCTTTTAAATCATCAAGTTCAGGGAACTTAGTTCTGTCAAATTCAGGTGTTTTTCCTGCTTTAAGCTGAACTTCGTAATCTTTGATAACTTTGATCGCTAGTTTAGATAGTAGAACTAGAGCAACAATGTTAATTAAAGCCATCATACCCATAGACGCATCTGCAAGGTTCCATACTACTGGTAGAGACGCTACTGAACCGAACATAACCATTGCTAGCACACACATACGGAAGCCAAACAAGCCTTTCTTAGAATTGCCATTCAAGAACATTACGTTTGTTTCAGCGTAGCTGTAGTTTGCAATGATAGAAGTAAAACAGAACAGAAGAATAGCTAGCGCCATAAAGTAGCTTGTCCAACCGCCTAACTCGTTAGTTAGTGCTTGTTGAAGTAGGCTGATACCTGTCGTTGCATCTGGTTGATCCATTACGCCAGAAAGCATAATCATCGCCGCAGAGGCTGTACAGATAACTAATGTATCTACAAACACACCTAGCATTTGCACAAAACCTTGTGATGCAGGGTGGTTAGGGTTTGGCGTAGCACTTGCTGCGATGTTAGCTGCAGAACCCATACCCGCTTCATTTGAGAATAGACCACGAGCGATACCTGATTGCATAGCTTGTGCAATAGTGTACGCCACACCACCAGCAGCCGCTTCTTGCCAACCAAATGCACTTTTAACGATAAGAACCAGTACTGCTGGTACATCTGTGATATTCATTATTACAATGATAAGAGCAATGGCTAAGTAACCAATCGCCATAACAGGAACGATTTTCGATGATGCGTTAGCAACACGACGTAAACCACCCATGATAAAGAAACCAGAGATAACAACAATTACGATACCCATAATGGTTTTATCAAAACCAAATGAGTGATTAAGAGCATCAGTAATAGTGTTTGCTTGAACGGCGTTAAATACTAGACCAAAAGCGATGATTAAGAAGATAGAGAAAAGCGTACCCATCCAGCGTTGGCCTAAACCTTTTTCCATGTAATAAGCTGGACCACCACGGTATTGACCATCAACATCTTTTACTTTGTAAACTTGTGCTAGTGTTGATTCAATGAAAGCTGTTGCCATACCAAATAGAGCAATTAGCCACATCCAGAAGATAGCACCAGGGCCGCCAACAGTTAATGCAACTGCAACACCTGCCATGTTACCCGTTCCCACGCGGGCTGCCATAGAGGTACAGAATACTTGGTAAGAGCTGATGCCATTTTCGATTTCTTGGCCGCTACGTAAGATTTTAATTGAGTGTCCTAGTTGGCGAATTTGAATAAAGCCAAGACGCAGAGTGAAGTAGACACCCACACCAACTAATAAATAAACAAGGACTTGTCCCCAAAGAAGCCCATTGATACTACCGATAATCGAAAGTAATACTTCGTTCATCGATTCAATAAGCGTTGAATCTGTGTTTGTCATGAAATTTCCTTATTATTAATCGTTAATTTATTTTTCTTAAATAATGGATAACGAGCGCCATCCTTTAAGAAATATAAGTAACTTTGTTATAAAGTTGTATAAAATATCGTTTGCTAAGGATTTGCGGCGATTAATATAGTTCAGCGAAGTTTGATTAGTCAATAATAATGAAACAATATGTCGTACTTTTTTTACGTATAAGCATAAAGATTTACAAAATAATCGTTGCGCTTTTTCTTTCAGTAGCCAATAAGAAGTTAAGCACCAAAAATTGGTTTTATATTCTTATAATGATGAGATAAACCTCACTATAATCCCGTCGCAAATTCCCTTCTTGATAAATTTATATTTTTTATAAAAACCACCATAAATATAAAAATGAAATATTAACCAATTGAATTTAAGTGTATTTTTCATTTTTGGTAAAAAAATAAAGGTCAATAGGCTTATGTTTTTATCATTATTTTATTGATAATTTTATCCTGATTTTTTTTCGCTTTGTTGGGCGTAGTCTTCTCCTCAGAATTTGAGCGAGATGTTGTTTATCTACCCCAGCAGAGTTTGCATGACCTGCTTCAAATAACATCTCGCTTCCTTAAAGAAAAAATTTCGTATAACGGGTAAAAAATTGCCCATTCGATGATCCTTGGAGATGTTATGGAATCGAATACAAAAAAAATTGGCTTAATTGCCTGTACAGGTGTTGTAGCCGGCAACATGATGGGGAGTGGTATTGCACTATTACCTTCTTCATTAGCAGCGGTTGGTTCAGTATCTATTTTTAGTTGGATTATCTGTTTGGTTGGTGCGTTAAGTTTGGCATTTGTTTTTGCTCGCTTAGCGACGAAAAACCCTCAAGAGGGTGGTCCAATCGCTTATGCGGGTGAAGTGTCTCCTGTATTTGGTTTCCAAACTGGTGTGCTTTACTACCACGCAAACTGGATTGGTAACTTAGCTATCGCTATTACTGGTGTATCTTACTTATCTGTTTTCTTCCCTGCGTTGAATGACCCTATCCCTGCAGCTGCAGCGACGATTGCATCGGTATGGTTATTTACCTTAGTTAATTTACTAGGTGGTAGCTGGGTAAGTCGTCTATGTACATTAGGTTTAGGTCTAATCCTTATTCCTGTTGTTGGTACGGCGATTGTTGGTTGGGGACACTTTGATCCGACACTATATAGTCAAAACTGGAATGTATCTTCAGGTACAAGTACTCACGCTATTATTAGTGCTGTTCTTATCTGTTTATGGTCATTTGTTGGTGTTGAATCAGCAGCAGTATCATCAGGTATGGTTAAAAATCCAAAACGCACCGTTCCTCTAGCAACAATGCTAGGTACAGCGATTGCCGGTGTGATTTATATTCTATCAACTCAAGTAATCAGCGGTATGTTCCCTGCTGCAGAAGTAGCGGCATCTGGTGCTCCATTTGCGCTAGCAACCACTGAGATCTTCGGTAGCTGGTCAGCGCCATTTGTTGCAGCATTCACAGCATTAGCGTGTTTCACTTCTCTAGGTTCTTGGATGATGTTGGTAGGTGAAGCCGGTAAACGTGCAGCTCACGATGGTAACTTCCCTAAAATCTACGGCGAAACAGATAAAAATGGTGTAGCGAAAAAAGGTCTAATCCTAGCTTCACTTAAAATGACAGCACTGATGGTTGCACTAACTGTATTCAGTTCTCAATCAGCTCACACTGCTGACTTATTTAATCAGTTAACGACTGATGCCGTACTACTAACAATGCTTCCTTACTTCTACTCAAGCATTAACTTAATTCGTTTCGAAGGTATGACAACACGCAGCGGCTTTACCATGTTCTTCTCAGGTATTGCTTGTGTGTTCTGCATGATTGCACTGGCTGGTGCAGAAGGTGCAACACTAACTGCAACCTTTATCGTGTCACTTGTCATCCTTATGTTCTACGCAAAAAAAATGGGTCTGAAACAATCAGAGCAACATGTAACTGCAGAAGCAGTAGCCCATTAATGTCACTCGATAGCGTAAACAGTTAACGCTACCAACTTAGTAAGTTTTACCCCTAGCGGCGCTCCACTACCTCACCATCAAAATGATGGGGAGCGCCTCTCTTCGTCTTGGAGATATAAAATGAATATTTTTGCTATCCTAAATCACTCAGGTGTTTTCTTTAAAGAAGAGCCAGTTCGCGAATTGCATGCTTCTTTAGAAAAAGCAGGCTACAAAGTGGTTTACCCAGTAGATGCACAAGATCTATATAAAATGATTGAAATGAACCCACGTATTTGTGGTGTGTTATTTGACTGGGATAAATACTCACTAGATTTATGTTCTGAAATTAATGCGTTGAATGAAAAACTACCGCTATATGCATTTGCAAACCAACATTCAACATTAGATATTTCATTAACTGATTTACGTCTAAATCTGCACTTCTTCGAATATGCGTTAGATATGGCTGACGACATCGCACTGAAAATTAATCAAGCGACTGAAGAGTACAAAGATCAGATCATGCCTCCGTTTACTAAGGCATTATTCAAATACGTAGAAGAGGGTAAATATACTTTCTGTACTCCTGGCCACATGGGCGGTACGGCTTTCCAAAAAAGTCCAGCGGGCAGCATATTTTATGATTTCTACGGTCCAAACGCATTTAAAGCGGACGTATCAATCTCAATGCCTGAACTAGGTTCATTACTTGATCACTCAGGTCCTCATAAAGAAGCTGAAGAATACATTGCTCGTACGTTTAATGCAGACAGCTCTTACATCGTAACTAACGGTACTTCTACATCAAACAAAATTGTAGGCATGTACTCAGCACCAGCAGGAAGTACAGTGCTTGTTGACCGTAACTGTCACAAATCACTGACTCACATGATGATGATGAGTGATGTAACGCCTATCTATTTCCGTCCAACACGTAATGCTTACGGTATTTTAGGTGGCATCCCACAAAGCGAATTTACTCGTGAAGTGATTGAGCAAAAAGTAGCAGCAACACCAAACGCAACCATGCCAGGTTATGCGGTTATTACTAACTCAACTTACGATGGTCTTCTGTATAACACTCAATACATTAAAGAAACGCTAGATACTAAATACATTCACTTTGATAGTGCTTGGGTTCCTTACACTAACTTCAACAAAATTTATGAAGGTAAGTGTGGTATGAGTGGCGAAGCAATGCCTGGTAAAGTGTTCTACGAAACACAATCAACTCATAAATTACTGGCTGCGTTCTCTCAAGCATCAATGATCCACGTAAAAGGTGAATTTGATAAAGAATCATTCAATGAAGCGTTCATGATGCACACATCAACATCACCTCAATACGGTATTGTTGCATCAACTGAAACTGCTGCGGCAATGATGCGTGGTAATACAGGTAAGAAACTGATCCAAGACTCAATTGACCGTGCGATTCGTTTCCGTAAAGAGATCAAACGTCTTCAAAGTGAAAGTGACAGCTGGTTCTTTGATGTATGGCAACCAGAAAACATCGATACAACTGAATGTTGGAAACTGGATCCAAAAGATTCATGGCACGGCTTCAAGGACATCGATGATGATCACATGTACCTTGATCCAATCAAAGTAACGCTATTAACTCCAGGAATGAACGAAAATAGCGAAATGAGCGAGACAGGTATTCCTGCATCAATCGTTGCTAAATACTTAGATGAACGCGGTATCGTAGTAGAGAAAACAGGCCCATATAACCTATTGTTCCTATTCTCTATCGGTATTGATAAATCAAAAGCAATGCAATTACTACGTGCATTAACGGACTTTAAACGTGGCTTCGATCTTAACTTAACAGTGAAAAACTTCCTTCCTTCACTGTACAACGAAGATCCAAGTTTCTATGAAGGCATGCGAGTACAAGAACTGGCACAAGGCATTCACGATTTAACTCGTAAATACCGTTTACCAGAACTGATGTTCAAAGCATTCGATGTACTTCCTGAACTAAAAGTAACACCACATGCAGCATGGCAAGAAGAGCTTCGCGGTAACGTAGAGGAAGTGCCTCTAGCTGATTTGGTAGACCGTGTAAGTGCGAATATGATCCTACCTTACCCACCGGGTGTACCTCTAGTACTTCCAGGTGAAATGGTAACAGCTGAATCTCGCCCAGTACTTGATTTCTTAGAAATGCTATGTGAAATCGGTGCTCACTACCCAGGTTTTGAGACTGATATTCACGGTGTATATGCTCAAAAAGATGGCAGTTACACAGTGAAAGTACTAAAACAAAATTAAGCCCTAGGGTTTTGATGGAATATCGTTTATTTTAGGGCACGGAAGCCCTTACTCTATTTTAAATTATGGTGATGTTATGAAACGTATTCTTTCCATTCAGTCTCATGTGGTATTTGGTTGCGCAGGCAACAGTGCTGCGGTTTTTCCAATGCGAAGAATGGGAATGGAAGTATGGCCTATTAATACGGTACAGTTTTCAAATCACACACAATACCAACAAGGTTGGAAAGGCATCGCAATGCCTGCTGGCCACATTTCAGAATTAGTTGATGGTTTATCAGCAATTGAAGCGACTCAAGTTTGTGATGCCGTGTTAAGTGGTTACTTAGGATCAGCTGCACAAGGTCAAGAGATTGTCACTGCGGTAAACAAAATCAAACAAGATAATCCAAACGCAATTTACTTTTGTGATCCGGTAATGGGTCATCCAGAAAAAGGCTGCATTGTTGCTCCTGAAGTAGAAACCTTCTTTAAAGAATCAGCTTTAAGTTCTGCGGATATTATCGCGCCTAATTTATTAGAACTAGAAAGCTTAACAGGCATGACAATTAACACCTTAGAGCAAGTGATTGAAGCGAATAATCAATTACTTGAGAAGGGTGTTAAAATGGTGGTGGTTAAACATTTAAGCCGTGCTGGTATTCAAAAAGATCGTTTTGAAATGTTATTAACGACTGAAGATGGAAGCTATCACGTTTCTCGTCCTTTATATGATTTTGATGCAAAGCGTCAACCCGTAGGCGCAGGTGACTTAATCAGTGGTGTAATGCTAGCGAATTTATTGTCAGGCTATGCACCCGTTGAAGCATTTGAACGTACTAATGCTGCAGTTGATTCTGTTATGCAAGAAACCTTCAATCGTGGCGCGTATGAACTGCAACTTATCGCATCACAAGAACGTTTTAATGCTCCTGAAATTATCGTAAAAGCAGAAAAAGTCGCGTAATTAGCTCGATATAAAAATCACAAATAAAATAGAAGAGCCCATGATGTGTAATATGCATATCATGGGCTTTTTGTGTATTTTTAGTTTAAAAAATGAATTTATAAAATTGATCTAAAATAAGGAATTGGTTGCTAATAATTTAACAAAAATTACACATATAAAAGCCGAGTGTAATTTATCACTATGAAAAGTAAGGTTATTTAATGTTGCATTTTTGAAGTATCGATTAAAGCGATGATTCTCATGATATTTCTTCCTTGGAAAGCCTCTTTTTTTCACTCTATCGTGTGCGCATATTCGCATTGCAGGAGATAATAATGAAAAAAATAGGATTAGTAGTTGGTTTAGGCGTCGTTGCTTATTTTGGAACGGTTTACATTGTTGATTCATCAGATGAAGCGCTTAGCCAAAGAAAATTAGCTCAAGCACAGATTAAAGATGACCCTATATCTTCTGCTGCGTTTAAAGTATTAACAGAAAACGGCTGTGGTTACTGCCATACTGAAAATAGCGAAATGCCTTTTTATGCTAACTTTCCTATCGCTAAACAGATCATGCAAAAAGATGTGGAGAGTGGATTACGTCATTTCCAATTTGATGATGTATTAAATAGCTTTCAAGTTGGTAATGAAGTTTCAGATGTTGCCTTAGCTAAAATCAGTGGTGTATTGAATGATGAATCAATGCCACCAAAAGCGTATTTGTCTATGCACTGGAGATCAAGCTTATCTAATGAAGAAAAACATACTCTACGCACATGGATAAAGCAGGAACAAAAGAATAAACACTCATTGGCTAGTAGTGAATATAAATACGAAGCGGTTCAACCGATTAATGCACATGTCATTGTAGATGAGCAAAAAGTGGCATTAGGTGATGCGTTATACCATGATAAACGTCTTTCTGGTGATAACACGGTAGCTTGTTCTAGCTGTCATTCACTGTCAACGGGCGGAGTAGATAGATTAACTACATCAACCGGTATTAATGGTTCAAAAGGCCCAATTAATGCGCCGACGGTGTTTAACTCATCTTACAATATCCATCAATTCTGGGACGGTCGTGCGAATGATTTACAAGAGCAAGCGGGTGGACCACCGATGAACCCTATTGAGATGGGGTCAATATCATGGGAGCAAATTACAGGAAAACTTGAACTTGATGAAGAGATGAAAGCGACCTTTGCTAAGATTTACCCTGATGGGAGCACTGGTGAAAACATCACCGATGCGATTGCTGAGTTTGAGAAAACCTTGATCACTCCGAACAGTCGATTTGACCAATTCTTAAAAGGTGATGCGTTAGCGTTGAATGCGCAAGAGCAACACGGTTATGAATTATTTAAACAAAACAAATGTTCGACGTGTCATGCTGGTCAAGCTATGGGTGGACAAACGTTTGAAGTCATGGGGTTAAAAGCGGATTACTTTGGTGAGCGAGGCAATGTATCTGAAGTTGATAATGGTCGTTTTAATGTGACGAGTAAAGCACATGATATGAACCGCTTTAAAGTTCCGACATTACGCAATATTGCATTAACGGCACCGTATTTCCATGATGGTAGCGCTGAGACACTAGATGACGCAGTTGCAGCTATGGCGCAATACCAAGTTGGTGTGACTTTATCTAAAAGTGAAGTTGAAGATATTAGCGCTTATTTGAAAACCTTAACTGGTGAGTACAAAGGTGAAATGCTGAATTAATTCGGGATTCATTAAATGATAAAAGGAGATCATGCGATCTCCTTTTTTATTGGTGGGCTATCTCATCGAGAAAATCTAATCGTTCCTTTTCTTCTTCTGACATTTTATAAGGCTGATCATTTAAGCTAGATACATCAAATGAAGAGAGAGAGTAGCTCTGCTCTTTGCTTATTCCATAATGTGCTTTTTCACCAGGAAAGCCTGACATTTTTTCTACGGTAATGCTGCGTAACTCAAAATCGTTTCCTTTCCCTTTTAACACAGAATGGTGCGCTTTTAGTTCAAATGTCACCTCACCCGTTGTAAGAGGCATCTTATTCATAAGAGAAGCGACTGGTTTCCCATTACTTTGATATAAGTTAGCTCGAATTCGGTACAAACCAGATTCTTTCACATCAACTTGTAAAGGAATGATCATATCACTGCCTTGCGAGTAAGGGGCAGATACTTGGTTAACAAAGGCGATTGGGTTAGAGAACTGAAAATCCGCAGTTAATACATCATCACCTTGGTCAAAAGAGATATTTGCTTTTATACGAATTTCTTGTGGCCAATCTTGTTTAGGTGAAAATTCAACGCTTAGCTCTTGAGTATATAGGTTAGCAAGTGTCTTTTGAGTTTCAATATCAATCAGCTGGTATTCAATATGGTCAACATTAAGGTCAGAATTTAAGGTCACACTAATAGGCTCAGGGTAACTAAAACGATATTTACTTAATCTTAGTGAGGCTGAGTGACTTCCATCTAATACAGGCAAGGCAATTTCAGTAAAGTGATTGGGTTCAAGGTAGCTATGGCTATTAGGGGTTAATGGCAAAGAGTAGCTAGGGTATTGAAGCTCTTGTTCGTATATTTGAGATAATAATGCGAACTGTTGACTTACTTCTTCTGGCGTTGATTCTGAATCGATAGGTTCAGGTGTTATTGATTTTATGGTGCGGCTCTCTTGCTTTTGGTGGAGTGGTTTGGGCAGCAAGGTGTTTGCCGATGCAGATTCACTTTCCGTTTTAGATAAAGGAGAAGCTTTCGCTGAGGTCGGTGTTGTTTCTTGGATTATCCAATGATAAAACACTGCTGAACAAGTCAGCAGTGTTCCAATTACAAACGCGTTTTTATTCATTATAGTAGCTCACTGACTAATTCGGATATAGTTTTTGTGTTTGATTGATCTACATAACGATAAGTGGTTTCAGTCAATGGATAAGTTACAAATTTTGTTGTAACTTCAAGGAGAGTATTATCAAGTAATCTTGCTTGTTTATTTGCTGCAACAACTCGCCCTTGAATATCAGTTCCAATTAATCCGTTGTGGCTATAATGCTCTCCCATGAGTAATGGATAATGGTAAGGCATAAAGCTCGTAACTGCATTAGCTTGATAGGTTACTTTGCCATTAAACGCAATTGTGGTTGAACAGCTTGAAAATGAATTAGCTTGACTGGCCCCACATGAAGAGTGGCTCGCTACTACGCCATCATCTTTACCTAATAAAAATGGACTTGTTGAACGAACATAATCACTGCCTTTACCAACCAAGCGAATTCTGGGGATACGGTTGTCAGGTAGCGCCGCTATTTGACGAGCATTCGCTACTTTTAAATCATTAAGAACCCCCGTATTTTTAGGTGATGGCACTTCCCCAAGCCATAGTGACATTGCGTATTTTAGAGGGGCATTTAAATACCCACTGCCTTCTGAAATATTAATCGCAAGATCACCTAATTCAGAACCTCCACCAGCACCAGCAAAATCAAACGTTGCAATGATTTTTAAAGGTGTTAGGCCTGCATTAGTCAGCCAATTTTCTTGGTTATCTAACAAATGACGAGCAACTAAATCGCCAGTAGAGTGAGTAACTAAAATACAACCATTTTTACAGGTGTTATTTTTAGATAGCTCTTGGAGTTTTGGCCAGATGTAATCGGTAGATATTTTTCCTGCTACTCGTTCTTGAGATGGCCAATCAATACGGTCATCGGCCTTGGCTAGCCAATAGTCTTGCCAGTAATTTTTACCATCAGCAACAACAGCGTCATGAGTAGGTTTGGTTTGTAGTTGTCCTGCTTGGAAGCCGTGGATCAAAATAATCGGATGATCACCAAGAGCAGCGAAGCTACTTAGTGGGAAGGTTAATGAAGAGAATAGCAACAATTGAGAAAGTAATTTCATAAAAGTAACTCTTTTTTAATGATGTTGTTACATGGTAGAAGCTCTACCTTTATTAAGCAAACCAATCAATCGATTGCGTTCTCATTTATAAGATGAACTTTAACATCAATAAGGTAGAACAAATAATGTAACTAAATACAAACTTTGACATTTCTTCTTACAGTCCGTAATGGTAACCACTGAGTGAATTCGTTAGAGTCCCCCCGTCAAGATCGCTCAACCAATCAAGAGTGGTTAGATTATTTCTCGTTTCTATAAGGAACACCTCATGAACACACATCTACAGGAACCTCCAAGTTGGTGGTTTAACTTATTAAATAAATGATGTTCTGAGGATAATTACGTCTTCAGAGCAGAGGACGTATTATGGAATTTGTACAAAAAAATTCGACTTCACACACTGATACTTCAGAGATGATGCACAAAGAAGCGCATATTGAAAGTCTGGGGATCAGCATCAAGAATGCTTCTATTGGTTTACTTTATAAAAAGCGTGTTTTTTGGCTCGTTATTTTAGTTTTTGGAAATATTTTTTCTGGAGCAGGAATCGCGTATTTTGAAGAGATCATTACCTCTTATGTTGCGTTGGTTTTCTTTTTACCACTATTAATTGATAGCGGTGGTAATGCGGGATCGCAATCAGCAACATTAATGGTTCGAGCGCTGGCCACTGGCGATGTTCATCCCAATGATTGGGGGCGAATGTTAGCAAGAGAAGTGTTTGTTGCTTTAGGTCTTGGTTTTAGTATGGCAATCGCTGTTTATTTTTTGGGGCTATATCGTGGTGGTTATGAAATCGCGATGGTCGTCGGCATCAGTATGGTAGCCATTGTGTTAATTGGTAGTTTGGTTGGAACTGTTCTGCCTTTTGTTTTGCATAAACTCAACTTGGACCCTGCATCAGCCAGTGCCCCTATGATCACATCCATTGCTGATATCTCAGGGGTATTGATTTATTTTGCTATCGCTTCTGCACTATTAGATATCGGTTAATATAATAAAAGCCCAGAGATTCACTGCTCTGGGCTTTCTTGTTTCTATTCTTTGCCTTTAATTTGAGGATTATTTTTTATTAACTCTTTAAATTGTTCTAATAGCGCAATACTTTGTTTATTTTGCTGCCCATCTTTATGCAGATAAGCGCCAATCGTCGCTTTACCAAAGCATTTCTTCATTTTTAACGGCACAATCCCAAAACCTTCAAAATACGCTTTCATGCCTACTGGGTAAGGTAAAATAGCGTCACTATTTTGCAGTAAATCAAGAGCCGTTAATAAGGAGTTGGTGTTGTAAATCACCTTTTCTTGCAGGTAGTGTCGCTTTTGAAAGGTACTTAATTCATTATTTTGTTGTTGCACGAGATGCGCATAGCGTTTTTTTGATGCCCCTAAATCAACTGAAGGAAAACGGGCAATATCTTCGTCACTACATACTCGCTCTAAGAGTGGATGATCTTTTCGAACATACACTTCTTCATGACTACTAAATAGGGGGTGGAAAAGGATATCTTCGTATTGAGCCAGGCCTAATATTTCATGGCCGACAAAAATGCTGATTTCATCACTAAGGAGCAGGTTCATTAACTGCAAGTGGTCACCTACATCAATGGTGATATTGCTGTGAGGGTTGGTATCTCTAAAATCTTGAACACAGTCACGAACAAATAGATGCCACCAAGCATCACCGCAACCAATTTTTAATTCCGTTTGGTGCCGTAACTTATTTTTTTCTAATTTATGAAGGGTATTTTCGTATAAATGCTGCATCATTTTGGCTTGCTCGTAGAGCACTTCGCCACTGGAGGTGAGGGTGATCCCTTTTGAATTGCGATAAAACAGTTTGCTTCCCAGCTTTTCCTCTAGTTTCTGCATATTATGACTTAACGTCGGTTGGCTTAAGCATAAGGTGTTCGCGGCTTGCGTAACATTTTGTGCTTTTGCAACTTGTATGAATTGAAGCATTAATTTAAACATAATAGCTCTTCAGACTAATCGAAAAGAGCTATTTTATGTTTCTTATCAATACATTGCTACTTATAGCGTTTAAATCTGATAAACAGCAAAGCCAAATGCAGGCACCGTCAAACTTTGCGTTAATTTAACGGCGGTTTCATGATAAATATCGGTGACCTCTTGATCACACCACTCACAAGGAAGCGTCATACAAGCGGGGGCATTACTGTTGTTCATAGCTATAATAATACGTTCACCCTGATATTCTTTTTGGTAGATAAAGCACTGTTGTTCATCGTCAACCACTAGCCAGTTTATGGCATGAGCACGTAACGCTGGGTGAGCTTTACGTAGTTTGATGATCTGCATAATGTGATGTTTCATGTTCATATCATGCTGACGTTCATCCCAAATCATGCATTTTCGGTTAAGTGGATCAGCACCGCCATCTAACCCAATTTCACCACCGTAATAAATACAAGGCGTACCACTGTGAGTGAATTGGAACAAATAGGCTAACTTCGCTTTCTCTTTATTGCCGTTGCATCGGTTAATAATGCGTGGTGTATCGTGACTATCAAGTAATGAAAAGGCCACTTCATTCACGTTAATAGGGTAGTTGGCATTAACGTCATTTACCGCAAATTTAAACTGATTTGCACTTAGGTTGTCATGGGCAAAAAAGCCTAACATGGCATCCGCTAATGGGTAATTCATTACGCCATCAAACTGATCGCCACCTAGCCAGTTCATCGAGTCGTGCCACACTTCACCTAAAATATATAACTCAGGTTTGATGGCTTTTAGTTCATCACGGAAGCGTCGCCAAAAACGTTGATCAACTTCGTTTGCTACATCTAAACGCCATGCATCAATATCAAAGTTTTTCACCCAGTAGCGGCCAACTTCAATTAGGTATTCAATCACTTCTGGATTTTCTGTATTGAGTTTTGGCATGTTTTGCGCAAAAGCAAAGGCACGATAATTTAATTGCTCTTTACTGTGGTACGCTTTTTTTGACTCATCAATCAGTGGAAATTGCTCAACATAAAACCAATCGATGTATTGGGAGTCTTTGCCATGTTTAATGACATCTTGCCACTGAATTGAATTAGCACCGATATGATTAAATACCGCATCTAGCATGACTTTCATGCCACGTTTATGTGCTTCATCTATTAAGGTATGAACCGTTTCATCACTACCAAAAGCGGGGTCTACTTTTAAATAATCGGTGGTGTCGTATTTATGGTTCGTTTCACCTTGAGTGATTGGCGTGAAATAAATACCCGTAATACCGAGGTCTTGCAGGTAATCAAGATGATCAATAACCCCTTGTAAATCGCCACCAAAGAAACTGTTGGTTTTTGGATCTTCTGATCCCCAAGGTAATACATTTTTTGGTGAGATAGATGGATCACCATTAGCAAAACGCTCTGGGAAGATTTGATACCAAATGGTTTCTTTAACCCATTCTGGTGCAGTAAACACATCGGTTGGGTTCATGTATGGGAAGCAATAAAAATTCAGTAATTGACTGAGTATTGGATCGGCGTCATCGGTTATTTGGGTGATGAGCTTTTCGCTTACCAGTAACTTTTCACTGTCTTTGCCTTCAAGAAGGAAAGCGTAACGTGCACGATAAAAGCGAGGTTGTGCTTCACAGAACCAATAGTCAAACAGTTCTGTTTCACACTCTTTTATCATGGGTAAATTGGTTCCACCTGTCCAGCCGCTTGCGTCTTCTGCATTTAAGTTGCCGCCACCGCCACCAAAGGTCCAATCGTATGGATCGCCAATTCTTAGCGTTGCATTGTCTACTTCTCCTTTTGCGGTACGAATTCGCAAATGAAGCGTGTCCTTATCATATGCATAAGAATAACTAGAGTGAGATCGATGATAAATCGCTGCTTTTGTAATCATTATTAATACCGTTTAGCGTTAAGTTCGTAATGGTTAGATACGTTCTTCATAATGTTTAAGAACACGTAACACTTCGCTGACGCTCCAAGCTTGAGCAAAACAGCCTCGAGATTGGTTAGGTGAATAACCATCATAAATTTCAGCTAATTGACCAATACACCCTTCAGATAGTGCATCTTGGTTATGAGCAATGAACTGCTCGACAATGTGCATGAGTGACGCGTCATTAGGGAAGTGACGTAAAATACCCATCAGGAACTGACCAATCATAAAGCCCCAGACGGTACCTTGGTGGTAAGCCATATCACGATCATAATGAGACCCAGTATGTACCGATTTAAACTCGGGGTCTTGCATCGCTAAAGAGCGTAAACCAAGCGGGGTATAAAGGTGCTGGTAGATATTTAAAATAACCGAACGCGCTTTTTCTTCACTTAAAATAGGGAACGGAAGACCAACAGCATAAGCTTGGTTTGGACGAATTTGTTGGTTCACCTCCTCACCTTTAATCCAATCGTTTAAATAGCCTTTATCATTATAGAAAGCGTGATTAAATGTTTCTTTTACTTGCTCAGTCAGAGTCGGTAATTCTGGCATTGATTTCCCTAACTTTTGGTTAAAGAAATGCAGAATAGATAACGCGTTATACCAAAGCGCATTGATCTCAACGGCGCAACCTTGGCGAGGTGTTGGAAGAATATCGCCATAACGAACGTCCATCCATGTCAGTTGATCCAAACCACTACCACCGCTAATTAAGCCGTTATCTAGCATTTTGATATCGAAATCGGTGCCATTGCGATAATGCTGATAAATATTCACCATGCAGTCGTAAGCTTCATCACGAATAAAATCGAGATCGTTACTGGCTTGGTAATATTCATACAGACTCACCACAAATAAAAGGGCGGCATCAATGGTGTTGTACATAGGTTCGACACCCGCTTCAGGGAATAAGTTGGGTAAGATCCCTTTATGCTCATAACGGATGAAGGTTCTGAATATTTGTTTTGCATCTTCAAATTGGTTGGTGGATAAATTACATCCCCAAAGTGCAATCATGGTATCGCGTCCCCAATCGGCAAAAAATGGGTAGCCAGCAATGATGGATTTCGATTCGGTTGAATCACGCATGACGACAAATTGATCACTTGCTCGAACCAATTGCTGAGCAAACGTACTCTTTAGGCCTGATTGTGTAATACACGCTTGCTGACGTTGAACTTCCTCATTGATCATGGTTTCAATAGAGCTTGGTGCTAAGTAATGCGCTCGTTCTTCTTCTGCCTCGAAGATAACAAAAAAGGATTCGTTACTCTCTGTACCATCAAAAGTAATGGTATGCAGCGCCACTTGAGCATCACTTGCCGAACGTCCATCTCTAGCGTCATAAGAGAAATACAACCCAGACTCATAGCTTGGTGCTGATAGGGCCGTATTTGAACCGTTATGACGGTAATGCAATGTTTGTCCGTTACTGCTCACCTTGCCTTCTTGATGAATGAAAGTTTGCTCTTTTGATAGAGCCTCACCTTTCGCACAGAAGTGATATTTCGGTGTGATATCTAAAGTGAATGGGTGTTTTAACGGATTAAATACACGATACTCAACCCCTAAGCGGTTCACGCCTTGCGCCATGACGATGGTCTTTGTGATTTCAATACCATCGATACGATAGGTGTATTGAGGTAAGTAAGTCTGGCTAAAATTATCAAATAAAAGGGATGAATCAACCGTATCGTATGGGTTCACTTTTGCTTGAGAAGAGAGTGGGTGTGATGTGCCATTTGCCAGTGTAAGGCGATCATCTAAATGGCGAACAAAACAAAAACGACTATTAGGAGCCACTAGGCTTCCCATAAATAGCGCGTGATCATTTCGGCTACAAGAACCAGCAAGAGTTAATGATGAATAACCGCCTAACCCGTTGGTTAGTAAGTAATTTGATTCTTCAAGGCGATTCATATCGCGAAAGTTAGCTTTAGAAAGAGAGATTTTCATGTGAAATCCTTTATGACAAAAAATACCTAACCGGCTAGCTTGTGCCTTTTTGGCCTACGATAGGCCAATAAGTCAGATAGCGATGGGTGTTAGCTTTTAATTTCGTTGTAAACTAGTAATAACTTTTGTACTTCACCTTGGGTATAAGCGAGATCTTGGCTCTGTTCATATTCCCAAAGTGGTGTGATGTGAAGGCTCTCTTTGGTTGGTGTTACCTTCATGGCGACAATGCGCTCTTGGTGTTTATCGGAAATAAAAAATAAATACGGTTGTGGTTGTTCAAGTAATGCATTGTATTGAGATGGCGTGGTGTAAACGGCATTCACCGCTTTGACCTCTTTTGAACCATAAAAGCGTTGTGCTTCTGCTAATACTGGTAAGGCCATCTCTTCAAGTTGTTCATAGCTGCTTTCTACATGAAATGATCCACAGTCACTTGGGATCTGATCACGAAGTGCTTTAAATTGGTTTTGAATGGATTCGAGCGAAAGGGTTGCATAGCTATTTTCAAACCCTTTAGCAGAAAGAAAAAGCGCCTCATTGTTTACACATTGTTTGAACTTTTCTTGTTGTTCAACAAAGGTGCTGAATTCAAATGAAGGCTTTGGCAGGTTGCTATAGGCGATAATAAACCCCGAAATAAAAATAACGATGGCAACCGCAATATGAAACATGTAGTCGTGAATGCGTTGAAGTTGTCCGCGAAAAATCAAGGTATGCCTCCTTTTTGTTAAGGCGAAATGTGTGAAGAACTTCCCTCATAACGCCGTAATGTGACGCAAGAGGGAAGGGTTATGGGAGCAATTATTTTTGGAACTCAGCCGCTTTGATTGGGTATTTAATCGATTCTTGAGTATCACTATCAAAAAAGTGAAGTTTGGTGTTATCGATAACTAACGTGATTTTTTCATCAATCTCAACGTCAGGTTCACCCGTCCCCAAAGTACCAACAAACATATTCATTGGTGCCGCATCGAAGAAAACATTGACGCTATCACCTAGATATTCGCTGTTTAATGCCGTGGTTTCAAAGCAGCAATCAGGGAAGGCTTCTTCGTATTTCTTGCCTGAACGAATTGCACTAGAGCGTGCGCCCAAGCAGACAGATTTACCGTTGTAACCAGCGTTATTTAATATGCGTTGGTCTTCTTCACTTAATGTGATTGTGAAAGAGTGACAAGTGAACTGCCCACCTTCATAAACCCCTTCAATAATGTTCATTGAAGGCATGCCCATAAAGGTCGCAACGAAGCTATTTTTAGGGTTAGTAAACAACTCTTTTGGCGTACCAATTTGCTGAACTTCGCCCATCGACATTAATACAATGCGATCAGCCATTGTCATTGCTTCAACTTGGTCATGCGTTACGTAAATAGTGATCGCACCTTTATCACGATGCATACGTGAAATCTCAGTACGAGTGGTAGTACGAAGTTTGGCGTCCAAGTTACTTAACGGCTCATCCATTAGATACAATTTTGGAGTACGAACCATGGCACGACCAAGGGCGACACGTTGACGTTGACCACCTGACAGCTCTTTTGGTTTGCGTTCTAGGTATTCTGTTAAGAACAGATCTTTTGAAATATTATCAACGTGATCTTTAATCTCACTCGCCGGGTAGTTACGCAGTTTTAATCCATAACCAATGTTGTCGCGAACAGACATATGTGGGTAGAGTGCATAGCTTTGGAATACCATCGCAATATCACGATCTTTAGAGCTTACGCTGTTAACGACTTTGCCATCAATGATGAACTCGCCTTCGGTAATGTCTTCTAACCCTGCAATCATACGAAGCGTGGTGGACTTACCGCACCCCGATGGGCCAACAAGTACAATAAACTCACCTTCTTCAATATCGATGTTGAAGTTACTTACTGAGTAGGTATCAGAATTAGGGTATTTTTTATTGATGTTTCTTAGTGAAATCTTGCTCATTATCCTTTTACTCCACCAGACGTTAAGCCGCCCACGATATAATCTTGAAATTTATAAAATACAACCACAGGAGGAATTGCAGCCAAGACCGCCCCTGCAGCAAACACGTTGTAGCTTGATTCTTTAATATTGTTGATAAGCCCCATGAGACCAACGGCCAATGTTTTCGCTTCTGCACTCATACTTGCGATCAGGAATTTCGGCATGATGATGTCGCCAATCGGGCCTAAGAAACAGAAGATCGCAATAACCATGATCATCGGTTTTACTAACGGCAGTAGAATCTCAGTGAAGATCTGCATTTGTGTAGCGCCATCAATTTTTGCTGATTCATCCAACGCTCGAGGAATGGAATCGTAGTAACCCTTCATCAAAATGGTGTTCATGGTTATCCCACCTGTGGTGTAGATAAGGATCATAAAGATGTAGGTATATAACGTGGCATTCTCAGAGCTGTAGATCCCAATCGAACTTGCAATAGCGTAAAGCGCGATCAAACCACTACCCGATGGGATGATTTGAATGATCAATAGTGACATCAATGCACTTTTACGTGATTGGTAACGGTAGCGTGAATAAACAAAGCCAGACACGGTTACAATTGCGGTAGAAAGCACCATAGTAATAATCGATACTAAGAAGGTATTTCGATACCAGCTTAAGTAAGGAATATCCGTAAACAGCGAAACAAAGTTTTCCGTTAAGCTGAAGTTTTCAGGAAAAAATGAGGTTGAATAGAGTGAGTTACTGACGTTAAACGCACTCATTAACGTAACCAAAATAGGGTAAATAATGACGATCACCATCGAAATTAAAAACGCATAGCTAAAGAATAGCCCTAGGTTTTTTGTGATGACATGGCGATTGAATTTGGTTGCTTTTGCTTGGTGATTAAGATTGATTGCCTTATCCATTACATCACTTCCTCATTTTTAAATGCGCCCGCTTTTAGCCATGAATACAGAACAACTGCACCCACAACCGTACTGGTAATCAAGGTGTAAACTGCCGCTTCGTTGTATTTCGCATCCATCATTAAACGGAAACCAAGAGATGAAATGGTATCCAATGGTTTGTAGATAGAACCGACGGTTTGAACCGTTGCTTCACCTAGCATGTAAACAATGGTGACGTTGTTAAAGTTGAAGGTGAACTGGGTTATGAATACCGGAGCAACACTGATTAAAATCAATGGCAGGGTAATATCAAAGAAGTTAGTCCAAGCGTTACCACCATCAATGCCACTGGCTTCATAAAGATCATCTGGGATGGTTTGTAGTACGCCCGTTACTAAAATAAATACGTATGGGAATCCCAACCACGCTTGAATCAAAATAATGGTGATTTTGGCGTAGTCAGCATTAAGGAAGAACCCAATAGCGGTACTAATGTCATATTCATTACCCGTAAAGAAAGGAATAACCATGGTGTTCATTCCACCCACTTTTGAGAAAAAGAGTTGGAAAACTAAGATGGTTAAAAACGCAGGAACAGCCCAAGGTAAAATGTAAACGGTGCGGAAAAACTTTTTACCACGAATGTGTTTATTGTTTGCCACAACAGCCAGCAAAGTACCTAAGATGATGGTTAATGCCGAAGCACAGAAAGTCCACGTCAGTGTCCAAGTTAATGTTTCCTGAAACGCTGCTGCTGTTCGTTCACTGGTAAACAGACGCTCGAAGTTGGTTAATCCTTTCCATTCAATTAAAAACGCTGGAGGTAAAATCGGGCGTTTATAGTTGGTGAAAGCGACCACTATCGACACAATGGCAGGTAGTAAAGCAAAGATGAACAGAAGAATGAATTTAGGTGCTGTAATTAAATTAGGAACGATTTCGTGCGATAAACCACGAACCTTTTCTGTAAAGGTAATCGCAAAACCAGACTCTTCTATTTGGCGTTTCACATCTTTTGCATCACGAGCAAACGCATAGTGTAGAGCTAAAAAGACCAATAGCATTAAAGCGCCAATGGTTGAACCGACCATAATAAGGAAAGAGTCGTCAACAAAGCGCTCAGCACCAATTGTGATTTTTCCATTAGGCTGCTCAACAGCTAATAGACGGAAATTAGGTAGAATAAATTGAATATAAACCAATATCTCTAAGGACAGCATCGAGAAACCAAATACGGCTTCGCGCATACGACGCAGTAGAAGGTGTCCACTGCCTGGGATTGCCATAGAGAGCCAGAAAACAAACTGTTGACTCATGTTATAACCTACTTTTTTATTAAGTTAGTGTAGATATGTAACGGATTTAGGGGACAACGATGCCCTAATTTAATAGGGACACCGTTGAGGTTGGTACGTTGAAAAGAGTGAATTACATATCTTCAATGTCGATTTCGATTGTCTCAACTGCGGCATCAAGTACTGCTTTGGTATCTTGACCTTGAGCGATTTGAGCTAGAGCCGTTTTCATCGGGCCCCATACTTTCATGAACTCAGGAATGCTTGGCATCGGTTGACCAATGTTCGTTGCATCGAAAATGGCTTTATGCAGTGAGCCTTCTTCGTACTTAACAGAAAGACTAGGTGATACTTCACGAGTCATTGAGTACCATTTTTGTGCATTTTCTGGTGTCGCCATAAACTTAATAAAGGCATTTGCACCATCTTTATTGCTGCTGTAGCCGTTAATTGTCATGCCTTTTGTGCCGGTAAGGGCTTTATATGGATAACTGCCATCCCAGCTAGGAATTGGAGCTGCACCAACGTTTACCCCTGATTTTTCAATATCAGCAATTGCCCAAGGACCATTGATGATGGCTTTTAGCTTACCTTCCATGAAGTATTTCATCATGATGTCATAAGCAACCGTGTCATCTTGCATTAGTGTCCAGTGGCCTACGCCACTCTTGTAAAGGCTTTGAGCTGCGAGGCCAGCTTTAATTGAGCCTTCGTTGTTCAGACCAATATTTTCAGGATTATTGTCTTGGAAAATGTAACCACCGTTAGTCATGAATAGACCACCAGTGAAGTAGAAGTCTGTGAACTTAGCAGCCCATTCTGATGGCGGGATTTCTTTTAATGTTTTTGGTACTTCAGTCACCATGTCTTTGTTGTAAAGGAACAGAGTCGTATCTGTCGACATTGGTAGCATGTACGTTTGACCGTTATACGTTGCAGCATCCGTCGCTGCTTTAGTAAAGCCATTGATAGTAAAGTTAGCAGGAGTGATCAAATGTTGGTCCGCAAGCTCACCGATACGGTCATTTGGGATCATGAAAATATCAGCAATATTGCCTTTTTGCGTTGGTAGTGCTGCCAGTAAATCGAACATACTTGTTGCAGCAACTTCTACTTTAAAGTCTTTACCTTTGTTGAATTGCTCAGCTAATTCAGTGAAGTAAGGTACATAGCTTTTTTCTACGCCGATAACGATATTATCTGCAGCCATTGCAGTGCTTGAAAAGAGTAGTGCAGCTGATACGGCAAGCGATATTTTCTTAATCATTTGATTTCTCCTGAAAAGGGATAAAGTATTTTGAATCAATAAAATTACGTGAGTAAAGGTAGCTTTATTGTTATATCAATGAGTTACCTTTGATTTAATCGATACTCCCCAGAGTGCTCCCTGCGATGTATTTCATGCCTAAACGCTATCTATAAAAGAGTGTTGAGAGCGTCGACTGAATGTTTATTGAGGCTAATAATAGGAGGTCGTTGTGATAGGGTGAAATGCTATTTATGCGAGTCAGCCATAGATAAAATGCATATCACATAGATAAATGTTATCTACTAAACGATAAGAGAGGTATTTCAGCGGTTAGATAAGTTAAAAAACGTGAAGGCTATAACAGATTGTAGGGTGAGATGAAAAAAGCCCAACTCGATAATCGGTTGGGCTTAATTTTTATAAGTGAAAAATCAACTGAATTACAGCTGAAACTGTTCAAGTCTGGCTTTTAGATTATGAGTTAAACGGCTGATGTCCTGACAAGCAACTGCCGTTTGTGACGCACCTTCTGTCATTTCAGAAGAGGCCGTATTAATGTACTCAACACTTCGATTTAATTCTTCTGACACTGAGTTTTGCTCACTGCATGCGGTTGCTATGTGAGTGCTCATTTCTGCAATACTATCCACGGTATGTTCAATTTCACTGATTTGTTCACCCGCTTCATTTACTTGATTCACACATAATGAAATACCTTCTTGGCAATCACGACTTGATTGACCAATTTTATGAGTGTTTTCTTGTAGCTGGCTGATGATATCAATAATCTGAGTTGTTGAACTTTGTGTTCTTTGAGCAAGAGAGCGTACTTCATCAGCTACGACCGCAAAGCCTCGACCTTGTTCACCAGCACGAGCCGCTTCAATAGCCGCATTAAGTGCAAGTAAGTTAGTCTGCTCTGCAATACCACGAATAACATCAACCACCATATTAATGTTATTTGAGCTGGTTTCTAACTCCTGAGCAAGTTCATCTGACGTTTCAATTTGCTTAGAAACCGTTGAAATCACTTCAATGGTTTTTCTAAGAGTGTCATTACCGATTTTGGCTAACTCTGATGCAGAGTAAGCAGAAGTTACTCCGGTTTCTGTATTTTGAGCTACTTCATTAACCGCAGCTTGCATCTCAGTCATAGCGGAAGCAACAGAGCTTAATTCCATTTGCTGAGTTTGCATTCCTGATGCGGTTTGAGATGAAATCGCACTGACTTCTTCAACGGCTGTAGTTAGCTGAATAGTTGAGTCATTAATTTCAGATACTAACGTGTTTAGATTGGTTTGCATTGTCACTAACTCTTTAAGCAAAGTACCTAATTCATCTTTTGTTAGCTCTTCTTCATTAATGCGGTTATTAAGCTGTCCGCTGGCAATTTTTGATGCAAACTCTAAGGCACGGTCGATTGGACGACAAATAATTCGGGAAAGAAAAAGAGAAGATAAAATGATGGTTGAAGCAATGAACAGTGCTCCGATCCCGGTACTATAAAGCATAGAGTCTGCTTCTTGTTGTACATCGTTACTTATTTGATTCACAGAGACATCATTAAGAGCCAGCGTATCATCCAAGCTTGTTAGTGCCTTACTGTAGGTGCCAAAGCTGGATAGTACCACTTCATTAGCTTGGGTAGAGTTACCTTGGCTCAGTAAGTTATTGTATGAGTGAGTTTCTTTAATGTACTGATTCCAAGTATCTTTAAATATTTGAAAAGAAGCTCTTTCTTCAGAACTTAATGTCAAAGATTCATAAGATGACATTCCAGTTTGAACATCAGCTCTCCATTGGTCTAAATCTTTTAACCAATCATTAATGCTTGAATGTCCGGCATTAGGTAGCAGTGAAAATTCATCTTTTCGTACTTTTGTTATATCAACTTGAATTCCTTTTAACAGAGAAATGGAAGCCAAGCTTTTATTGGTGATGGTCGAAACATTGTCATTAAGGCGTGATAAATTAAGTATTATCAATACACCTACAATTGAAAAAATGGCAAAAACAATTAAGTAACTTCCCCATATTTTCTTTACTACACTTAAATCTTTTATCTTCATAGCTGCATACCTTAGTTATAACTCACTATTTTAAAAGGTTAATGAATTGTCTAACTAATATATCGACTGGTTAAAATAAAGCCTTAATGATATTTATGTAAATAATGATTCAGCAGAGGAAATGATGCGAAAGATGTGAGGGGAGTCAACTTACAGATACAAAAAAGCCCAACCTCTTTCGAAGTTGGGCTTTTCCAAACGTTTGGTGGAGCTGGGGGGATTTGAACCCCCGTCCGAAAATCGTTCACCGTTGGCGCTACATGTTTAGTCGATCTTTAATTTCACCGTAAAACTGCGAACCGACACGCTATCTTATGGCTATCCTGAATTATAATTCGAAGTTCATCTCTCAGGCGGGAGAATCCGTTCTAGCTCGTTTGGGTTTGATCCCCTGTTATTCCCCGTCTTACAAGCAGAAGCTAGGGCAGGAGAGCTCTCAGCAGGTTATTAAGCTGCTAGTGCGTAGTTTTCGTCGTTTGCGACTATTTTTTTGCGGCTTTTTACGTGGCCAACCGCCCCACGACATGCTCCTCGGGTTTCAAAATTCCCGTCGAATCCTGAATCAGCCCCAAAGTTTTGTTACCAGATGATACTAACAGAAAAACAGCGTCTGTCTAGTTAGTATCAATCTAACTGGTTGAAATTAACGCAAACTACTCTTCATAATTCGTGCTTTATCTCGGTTCCAGTCTTTTTCTTTTGAATCTGTACGTTTATCGTGCAGTTTTTTACCTTTAGCTACGCCAACTTTGATTTTCGCCCAAGAACGAACCCAATACATTGTCGTTGCAACCAGTGTCATACCTTCACGATTTACACGGCCAATGAGGTTATCAATTTCTTTACGGCTCATCAGTAATTTACGAATACGAGTTGGATTCGCTACAACGTGAGTCGATGCTGCTTGTAGTGGCGTGATTGTCATACCACTAATAAAAATTTCGCCATCGCGTACGTAAACGTAACTTTCAGCGATGTTCACTTTACCAGAACGAAGAGATTTAACTTCCCAGCCTTGGAGTTCAATCCCAGCTTCGATTTCATCATCAATGAAATATTCGTGGCGAGCTTGCTTGTTCATAGCAATGGTATTACTGCCCGCTTTATCTTTTGATTTTTTCTTTGCCATAATGCCCACATTATACTGATAGGGAAGTGGTTTGACTAGATAACCTGAACTCGAGACAACTTAAGCCTTTCAGTACCGTACTTTTAGCGCCTAACGTTGTTAAAATCAACGCAATAGACTCGCTATTGACTTATGATTTTGCCTAGTTATGCATCTAAAATTACAGCACTGAATAGAATGCTTTACATGATAGATATAGGTATTTAATAGCCTTTTTTATCTCGAGTTCAGGTTATATATACTCAAGCTAATTCAAGATGGTATGATGCTTACCTCTATAATGTAAAGGATAATTTATGCCTCAGGTTAGCCGATCTGCATTAGTGCCGTTTAGCGCAAAGCAGATGTACGATTTAGTCAATGATGTTGCGTCATACCCTCAATTTTTACCTGGTTGCTCAGGTTCTAAGATCTTAGAGCAAACAGAAAGTACAATGGTAGCGTCTGTTGATGTCGCAAAAGCGGGCATAAAGAAAACATTTACAACCAAAAATACCTTAATTGACTCTGAAATGATTGGAATGAATCTTGTTGATGGTCCATTTAAATCATTAACTGGCGGCTGGCATTTTATGGCACTCGATGAAACCGCTTGTAAGGTTGAGTTAAAGTTAGATTTTGAATTTTCCAATGCGTTAGTTGCGATGGCATTTGGGAAAGTGTTTCAAGAATTAACTAATAATATGGTGAATTCATTTACTCAAAGAGCGAAGCAAGTATATGACTGTAATTAACGAAATGATCCACGTAGAAGTTGTTTATGCTCTGCCAACGGAACAAGTAGTATTTAAATTAGCGGTAAAAGCAGAACAAACCGTAGAAGAGATCATTGTTCAATCTGGCGTATTAGAACGTTACCCTGAGATTGATTTAAAAGTGAATAAAGTCGGTGTGTTTAGCCGTAACGTTAAATTAGATGCGACAATTCGAGATAAAGATCGCATTGAAATCTATCGCCCACTATTAGCTGATCCAAAAGAAATTCGTCGTAAAAGAGCTGAGCAAGCTAAGAAAGAAGCGGCAAAAAAGTAATTTCAACAATAAACAGATAATCAGTTACATAGCTAATAAGAAAGCAATCTTTTAGTTATAGAAATAAAAAACCGGATTTCGTTAAACGAGATCCGGTTTTTTTGTGTTTGAAATACGGTGAGGAAACTAAAGTTTCTCGAAGAAACTGTCACTCATCGGGAAGTCGCCTTCCATATTGGTTAGGTTACCATTGTCATCAAAGTGAACGATTAAGTTCTTTTGAATGGCTTTTTCGTGGCCATGGGTAAAGTGATAAATGTAGTACCACGTATTTGGATAACCAGACTCAACGAGCATTGGTGAACCCATTACAAACTGTACTTGTTGTTTGGTCATGCCAAATCGCAGTTTGTCGACAGCTTCTTGTTCAACGTAATTACCTTGGGCAATATCGATTCGATATACCAATGGCTCTAATAACGAGCAACCACCCAGTAGTCCAACAGCGAGGGGTAGAGCAATGATCCATTTTTTGAATTGCATAGTTCGTACAGCTTTAGCCTTTTAAATAATTAAACAGATGATAAACAAGCTGACCTAAGAAGTAAAAAGGTTAAGCGTGTTCTAGTGTGTTTTGACCCTAAATTTTGAATCTAGTTGCATTGATTCTTTCGATTTTAGTGATTACTTTCATTAAAAAAGCCAATGTTAATAAAATAATATTGGCTTTTTGAGTCGATAAACGAATGCTGTAGATATTAAGCCGCGTTCAGTAATTCTTTTGCGTTGGCTAATGTGTGAGCAGTAATTTGAGTTCCGCCAAGTAAGCGAGCTAGCTCTTCTACACGTTCTTCTAAGTTTAATGCTCGCATTTGGGTTTCCGTTTTGCCCGATTTAGTATGCTTAGCAACAAACAGTTGATTATGACCACAACCTGCAACTTGAGGTAAGTGAGTGACACACAAGACTTGGGTTGATTCACCTAGAGTGCGCAGCATTTTTCCTACTACAGCTGCGGTCGGTCCGCTGATACCTACATCAACCTCATCGAAAATTAGGCTTGGTGTATCGACTTTTTGCGCTGTAATCACTTGGATAGCCAGTGAAATACGTGATAACTCACCACCTGAAGCCACTTTAGCAATAGGTTGCAGTGGTTGCCCCGGGTTTGTGGATACCTTAAAGCACAAGGTATCGATGCCGAGAGGTGAAATCTTTGTATGTGCATCACTTTCAATTTGAATATCGAATACCGCTTTTTCCATGCTTAAAGTTTGCATGCTGTCGGTAATTTTGTTGTTTAATTCTTTTGCGTAACGTTGACGGCTTTTCGTTAACTTATGTGCCGCTTCTAAGAAGTGTTGTTTTAGTTCTTCTACTTCTTGTTCACGCTGTTCACGTTTTTCATCAGAGCAATCAAGGCGATCATATTCTGCTAATAACTGTTGGTGATGTTCATATAATTCGTCAGCAAGAACATGGTGTTTTTTTGCCATCGACATTACTCGACTAAAGCGCTCTTCAACAAAAGCAATTTGCTCAGGATCAACATCAATATTATCAAGGTAGTTTTTGATTTCATGATTGGCTTCTTCAACCTGAATCATGGCTTCATTCAACATTTCAGATAAAGGGGCAAGTTGAGGATCTAATTGTCCTAATTGTTGAATATGATTATTGGCATATTGCAGTAATTGAAGCGCATTCACTTCATCATTTTCATACAAAATAGAGATGGCTTGTTGGCTGCATTCAACCAATTCACCAGAATTAGAAAGACGCTTGTGGTCTTCTTCTAATTGAGTGAATTCTTCTTCACCTAATGCAAGTTCATTCAGCTCTTTTATTTGATATTCGATCAGCTGTTTTTGAGCTTCGTTTTGTTGACTATGCTTAATCATTTGTTTTAACGCATTGTCAGCTTGTCGCCATGCTTGATAACGGCTGCGAGTTTTATTTAATAATGAAACATGTCCTGCATATTGATCCAACATATTGAGTTGGTATTCAGGTTTCATTAGTTCATGGTGAGCATGTTGGCCATGAATGTTAATCAACAAGTGGCCTAATGTTTTTAGTTGAGCTGCAGGGACAGGGCTACCATTGATAAAGCCACGCGAGCGACCTTCTTTGGTAATGACACGACGTAAAATACAATCATTGCCATCATAAAGTTCGTTATCTTCTAACCAACGTTTGGCATTAATGTTGTTTTCTAGAGTAAAAAGAACGGTGATTTCCGCTTTTTCTTCCCCTTGGCGAACCATGGAAGCTTCTGCACGATCACCAAGACACAAACCAAGGGCATCAATGGCTATGGATTTACCTGCACCAGTTTCACCAGTGATGGTTGTCATGCCTTTGGTTAGATCAAGCTCTAAAGATTTTACGATAGCAAAATGAGTAATTTTAATATGTGCCAACATAAGTCAGTCTCTGCGAAATTTAAAATACGAAAAACACTGTATATAGACACAGTATATACTGTTTCTTTATACAGTAAAGTGAATTTAAATTTTTTGTGACTAACTTAACTTTACTTGTTAGAACAACTTACTTGACCAACCTAGTTTATTTCTAAGTATATGATAGTAGCTATAATCTTTAGGATGGATCAGTTTTAGTCTTGATGGGCTTTGGAAAATATGCACTTCATCCCCCGGACTAACAGGCAGAGATACTTGACCATCGCAGCTGACTTCTAACGTAGTGCGATTTTCAGGAGATATACACAACTTAATGTGACGCTTTCCTTCGACCACCAAAGGGCGGCTTGAAAGTGTATGCGGAAACATTGGTACAATTGAGATGGCATTCAAGTTTGGAGACAGAATAGGGCCGCCGCCAGACAAAGAATACGCAGTTGATCCTGTCGGTGTTGAGATAATTAAACCATCTGAGCGTTGAGAGAAAGCAAAAGTGTCATCAATATACACTTCAAATTCAATCATGTGTGCGACTTGACCTGGGTGAAGTACCACTTCGTTAAAGGCTGAATTATGGCTTTTAACTTGCCCATGGCGATGAACTTCAGCTTCTAATAAAAAGCGCTCTTCTTTTACAAAGTCACCATTTAATACCGCTTGCAGAGGTTCTTCAAAGTTATCAGGATCAAGATCTGTTAAGAAGCCAAGATTCCCTCTATTAACCCCAATGACTGAAATATCAAATCGAGAGAGTACTCGCGCAGCACCTAGCATATTGCCGTCACCACCAACAACAATGGCAAGATCAGCTAATTCCCCTAACTTTAATAGATGATTGAAACGGTCAGCTGGAATTTCAGGTAGGGCTTCACGTAAACGGTCATCGAGAAGGACCGTATAATTTTGATCAGTAAGCCAGTGATAAATCGATAAATGCGTTTTTATCGCATTAGGATCTCTTGGTTTACCAATGATAGCAATAACGTTAAAGGCTCTTTTCATATCCATCATCCATCATGAAATGGGGAACAAATGTTACAATTCGTACTATTATGCTTGAATCGCACTATTTAGTCCCCATAATAATGTCAAAGTTTTAATTTGCGTATAGAGCGACGCCTTGGTTTGTATTAAGATCGCTTTATATAGCTAGTCATTAGCATTCTGGAGAAAGCAGTAATGAGTAACGAAGAAAACAAAGTAAACGAAGAAGCAGTAGTAGAAGAACAAGTTGAAGCAGTTGGTACAGAAGCCGATGTGGAATGGAATGAATCTGCTGAAGATAGTCAAGAAGCAAAAATTGCAGAACTAGAAGCAGCACTACTTGCTAGCCAAGCACAAATTAAAGAACAACAAGATACGGTTCTACGAGCAAAAGCTGAAGAGCAAAATGTTCGTCGTCGTGCTGAAGAAGACGTTGATAAAGCGCGTAAATACGCACTGAAGAAATTTGCTGGTGAGCTTCTTCCTGTTCTAGATAACTTAGAGCGTGCTCTTGAAAACGGCGATAAAGAAAACGAAGCTGCAAAAGCGTTGCTTGAAGGTGTTGAGTTAACGCTTCAAACGTTTGTATCGACTGTTGAGAAATTCGGTTTAACGGTAATTAACCCAATGGGTGAAGCGTTTAATCCTGAACTTCACCAAGCGATTGGTATGCAAGCAAGCCCAGATCATGAATCAAATACAGTAATGATCGTGATGCAAAAAGGCTATACGTTGAACGATCAAGTATTACGTCCTGCAATGGTAATGGTTGCTCAATAAGTATCACTTTTTATTTCAAACAGTGACTAAAAATCAAGCGGTTCCAGTTTTGGAATCGCTTTTTTTTGTCTTTTTTTTAAGAGGGTATGTCTCTATTTTTAGAATGCGTCCCATAAATAAGGAATGAGCTTCAAAGGTTTGAATATCTATTGCATTTGGTGTTGTTATTTGTTTTGTTTTTTACTGCGTTTTAATCATCATGGAACTAGATGAGTTAAATTAAAATATATGGAAAAGAACATGAAATTAGCATCGATACTTATTAGTGCATTATGCTTATACAGCCCATTGAGTTTGGCTGAGCATGTAGTTGCATCAGACACTTATTCGTCAATGGCCTTACCTAATGATGCCAAACTGTATAATGCGCCTACAACTTCTGGGTGGGCAAGTGGAGCAACGATAGTTCAAGGGATCCCTAGAGGTGATGCAGCCCCTTCATATTGGGCTGATGAGATCATAGATAAAAGCATGACAACGTCTGAACCATGGAGTGGTATGACTCAATGGTTTACGGTTTTTGAAGACCAAAAAAACACATCGAGCAATGTACGTGTGGTAATTGGTGATGCGGACATGTGGTTGCTTCAATCTACCGATGGTTCGATGGATCCATTAACCGCTGAATGGGTAAATGTTACGGTAACTAAAGCACAAGTTAACTGGGCAGCTTACTATTCTCATAACATCATTAAATACATTGAAGATGTGCCTTATCGTCGCAGTGCTGATGGTTTAAAAGAATATGAGTTACACCCTGAGCATTACCCATTACATGGCGGTACCAGTAAGGTTGAAATCGATGGTGAAAATGTTCTTGCTGCATTTGTTCGAATGAAAGCTTGGCTTGTACCTGATAAGCCGCAAGGCAAACAAGATGTTGCTACGGCAAAAGTATTGATTAGTACTGGTGCTGATTATTACCCAACAGTAAATACATCCGTTTCACATGGTGATTTATCTAACGCTAATTACCTTCCAGGTGCAGGGGGCAGTCGTTTCCAATATTTAACCACAACACCGACTTGGTACTACATGGGAACGGTAGCTCCTGATGATCTATCCATTGTTGATGATAACAGTCCATACATTAAATCAGGTGGTAAAACCTATTTAACAAAAGAAGAATGGCATAAAAATCCGCCTCCCATTCACTTTGAATCAATGAGTTGTAATGATTCTTATTAGTTAATATGAATTGAAAGTACCTAGAATGATTGAGCCTGGCATGATTGTTAGGCTTTTTTTTGTTCAGATGGAAATAAAATTGAATTTTTTTTATTTCATCCCTTGAATTGTGATTTAGCGCCCTTATTAATTAGTCATAGAATGAATTATGGGATTCACTCCCAACCCTTACTCAAGTTGTTTTGGGTAAGTTTGAATAGATAAATTTGGAGATAACCTGATGGGTAAGATCATTGGTATTGACTTAGGTACTACTAACTCTTGTGTTGCTGTTCTTGATGGCGATACGCCACGTGTTTTGGAGAACGCAGAAGGTGAACGTACAACGGCATCGGTAATTGCATACACAGATGGCGAAACTCTTGTAGGTCAACCAGCTAAACGTCAAGCGGTAACTAACCCGCAAAACACGTTATTTGCTATTAAGCGTCTTATCGGTCGTCGTTTTGAAGATGAAGAAGTACAGCGTGACATCGAAATCATGCCGTTCAAAATCGTTAAAGCTGACAACGGTGATGCATGGGTAGAAGCGAAAGGCCAAAAAATGGCTGCTCCTCAAGTATCTGCTGAAGTTCTTAAGAAAATGAAGAAAACAGCTGAAGACTTCCTAGGTGAAGAAGTAACTGGCGCAGTTGTTACTGTTCCTGCTTACTTTAACGATGCTCAACGTCAAGCAACTAAAGATGCTGGTCGTATCGCAGGTCTTGATGTTAAACGTATCATCAACGAACCAACAGCGGCTGCACTAGCTTACGGTCTAGACAAAAAAGGTGGCGATCGCACTATCGCTGTTTACGACCTTGGTGGTGGTACATTCGATATCTCTATCATCGAAATTGACAACGTTGATGGCGAGCAAACGTTCGAAGTTCTTGCAACTAACGGTGACACACACCTAGGTGGTGAAGACTTTGATAACCGTCTAATCAACTACTTAGTATCTGAGTTTGAAAAAGAGCAAGGCATCAACCTTAAGAACGATCCTCTTGCGATGCAACGTGTTAAAGAAGCTGCTGAAAAAGCAAAAATTGAGCTTTCTTCTGCACAACAAACTGACGTAAACCTACCTTACGTTACTGCAGATGCTACTGGTCCTAAGCACATGAACGTTAAAGTTACTCGTGCAAAACTAGAATCTCTAGTTGAAGACCTAGTAATTCGTTCTCTTGAGCCACTAAAAGTAGCTCTTGCAGATTCAGATCTATCTGTAGATGAAATCACTGACGTTATCCTAGTTGGTGGTCAAACACGTATGCCTATGGTTCAAGCTAAAGTTGCAGAGTTCTTCGGTAAAGAAGCACGTCGTGACGTGAACCCTGATGAAGCAGTAGCAATGGGTGCTGCAGTTCAAGGTGGTGTACTAGCTGGTGACGTTAAAGACGTTCTACTACTAGACGTTACTCCTCTATCTTTCGGTATCGAAACGATGGGTGGTGTGATGACTAAGCTAATCGAAAAGAACACAACAATCCCAACAAAAGCGGATCAAACGTTCTCAACAGCTGAAGACAACCAAAGTGCGGTAACTATCCACGTACTTCAAGGTGAGCGTAAACAAGCAACTTACAACAAGTCTCTAGGTCAATTTAACCTAGAAGGTATCCAACCTGCACCACGTGGCATGCCACAAATCGAAGTAACATTCGACCTAGATGCAGATGGTATTCTAAACGTATCAGCAAAAGATAAGTCTACTGGTAAAGAACAGAAGATCACAATCCAAGCTTCAGGCGGTCTAACAGACGAAGAAATCGAAGCAATGGTACAAGAAGCTGAAGCTAACAAAGACGCGGACAAAAAGTTCGAAGAGCTAGTAACAGCACGTAACCAAGCAGACCAAATGATCCACGGTACTCAAAAGCAAATCGAAGAAGCAGGTGATGCACTTCCAGCTGATGAGAAAGAGAAAATTGAAGCAGCAATCAAAGCGTTAGAAGAAGTTAAATCTGGTAACGACAAAGAAGCGATTGATGCGAAAACTCAAGAGCTAATGCAAGCAGCGCAAAAGCTAATGGAAATTGCTCAACAGAAAGCTCAAGCACAACAAGGTGCTGACGCAGGTGAGCAACCTAAGCAAGATGACGATGTAGTAGACGCTGAGTTTGAAGAAGTTAAAGACAAGTAATTTCTTGTCGCTAGAAGGGTTAATTCCTGCGTCGAAAGTACTCATTTACTAACGTAAACTCCGTGCTTTCTCCTTGAACTTAACACTTCTAGCTTAAAGAAATCATTGCCTTAGCTATTTAAGAAAAGAGCAAAAGCCCTATATCTTGAATGCTTCGAATGGAAAATATATTGCGGGCGTTGGAGTTTTCTCTACCGCCCGCAAGTTTGTAATATCAACCTGAATATCTAACAAGCAAGAATGAGTTGGTACTTGTTTAGGTTGATATATTATTAGGTCAATCTAGATAATCATTCTCGAACCTGAACCTGATTATCTAGATTGAACTCATGCCGATGGTGCTTGTAACCGGCGGTATCAAAAGAATTGGTGACCAAAGCATGTCTAAACGTGATTTTTATGAAGTGTTGGGCGTAAGCCGTGATGCTTCAGAGCGTGATATTAAGAAAGCCTATAAGCGCTTAGCAATGAAGTTCCACCCTGACCGCAATCAGGGTGACGATACAGCTGCTGAGAAGTTTAAAGAAGTTAAAGTTGCATATGAAATCTTAACTGATGCTCAAAAACGTTCAGCTTATGATCAATATGGCCATGCAGCCTTTGAACAAGGTGGTATGGGCGGCGGCGGCTTTGGTGGCGGCGGTGCAGATTTTGGTGATATCTTCGGTGATGTATTTGGTGATATCTTCGGTGGTGGTCGCCGTGGTGGTCAGCAACGTGCACAGCGTGGTTCTGATTTACGTTACAACATGGAACTGACTTTAGAAGAAGCGGTTCGTGGTTGTGATAAAGAAATTGAAGTACCGACTTTAGTCTCTTGTGATCCATGTGAAGGAACAGGTGCTAAGAAAGGCACATCATCAACAACATGTAGTACTTGTCACGGTCAAGGCCAAGTTCAGATGCGTCAAGGCTTCTTTGCTGTACAGCAAGCATGTCCAACGTGTCACGGTAAAGGCAAGATCATTAAAGACCCATGTAATTCATGTCATGGTGAAGGTCGAGTACACAAAACTAAAACACTTAACGTTAAGATCCCATCTGGCGTTGATACCGGTGATCGTATTCGTCTATCTGGCGAAGGTGAAGCGGGAGAGCACGGCGCTCCAGCAGGTGATCTATACGTACAAGTTCACGTAAAAGAGCACAATATTTTTGAGCGTGACGGCAACAACTTATACTGTGAAGTACCAGTAAGCTTTACGATGGCTGCATTAGGTGGTGAAGTTGAAGTTCCTACTCTTGATGGTCGTGTAAGCTTAAAAGTGCCACTAGAAACGCAAACAGGACGTATGTTCCGTATGCGCGGTAAAGGCGTGAAAGGCGTTCGTACGCACAGTGCAGGTGACTTAATCGTTAAACTTATTGTTGAAACGCCAGTTAAGTTAACTAAACGCCAAAAAGAATTACTGCAAGAGTTCCAAGAATCTTTTGATGGTAAAGATGCGAAAAAGCATAATCCAAAATCAGAAGGCTTCTTATCTGGAGTGAAAAACTTCTTTGATGATTTAACTAAATAATTTAGTTTATTCGTTAAATACTAAAAAAGAGCAATGATGCTAGTCAGCGTCATTGCTCTTTTTTTATGCCTACTATTAATTAACGTCTCAATTCTTTGACACCCAATTGACTATTTTTATTCTCTTTAGCTTAATATCTAACCAGTAAGTTATGGCCGAATTGAATAAAGAGGGATATATGACGTTATTCAAAAGAACGATTTATTTATGTATGTTGGTGCTGTTGAGCTCAACATTTGTAAATGCTGAAATAATGGAAGGTGGCAAGACTGTTCCTAGTTTTGCTCAAGATGCAGCTTCAATCCGTCATACCTATGAAACTCAACTCTATACATTACCAGCTTTTAAATCGGGTCATTATGGGTTGCGTATGTATCGTCAAACCATGGATCCAAAGTATAGCGCTGCGATTTGGTCTGATATGGCTCGTGTGGCAAGTCGTTTGAATCAATTTTCTTCTGAAGTTCATACACCAGAGCAAATCCAAGCTTATGCAAAAAAACGATTAAATACGTATATTGATGATACGGATGAACGAAGTGTTTTGCGTTATAACGCAACTAAAACAATGCCTGAATATTTGTACTTAGGTGTCGATTTACTGGGTTCTATGGCCAGAGCGGATGAATATGGGTTGAAGCATAAGAATGATAAACAGCTAAGAGAAATAATTCGTCGTTACGATTTTAAAAAATACGCAACAGATCCCGCGATGATTAAAGCGTGGGCGGCTCAGTTAGCGAATCAAGTATATTGGCTACGTCAACTCGGTGAGCAAGATGTGGTGAATGACTTTGTTGATGCGTTTCGATTAACTTATCCTGATGCTCAAGATGAGCAGTTATCTGATCAGCAATTTGGCAATAAGATTTATGGATTGACTCATATCTTACTGGCGGATTCTCAGTATTATCAGCATCCAATTAAAGAGTCCGATCACCAATGGATATACGATTACCTGCGTAATAATATCGATATCATTTTAAAAAGAACCAAAGAAGATATTATTGCAGAAGTCGGTATTACTTTTTTACTTGCAGGGTTAGAAGATGATCCTGTGGTCTATAAAACACAAAAGCACATTCAAAACGCGATTAATCGTGAAAAGAATATGGTGCCATCAACGTCGAATGGTACTAATTTGAAAGAAGGTGAGCATAGGAATGTATTAGCGATTATGTTATTGGATTGGCAAACACCTAATGCTGCCCCAACGATTCAAAATCAACCCAAAATATTCATGAGTAAGCCATACGGCCTTGTGAAAAAGTAAGCTCTGTAAGCCTGATACAAAAATGCCCAGCGATAGTGACATCGCTGGGCATTTTTATTTGGTTCAGAAGAGATGATTACTTTACGCTAGACCTTGGATCTTAACGAATTTTTCTAATAATTCTTCATCTGTTTCTACATTATCTGGATCTGAAATAACGCAGTTACTGATAGGGCAAACTGACTGACACGTAGGTGCATCGTAGTGGCCTTTACATTCAGTACAAAGGTCTGGATTAATTTCGTAAATCTCATCACCCATACTGATTGCCTCATTCGGACACTCAGGCTCACACATATCGCAGTTAATGCATTTTTTATTGATCAATAACGCCATTACTTACTTGCCGTGTGGGTTACGAGTATCTTCACCCGTGTGTAAGTTACGCATTAGAAGACCGTACTCTAGATCTACATTGTCAGGTACTGGAATGAAAACAAAGTGGCCATTACCTTTTGCTTCTTCAACCGCTTCACTCTTACGGTTTTCCATTACATCTAGAGTCAGTGTTAGGTTACCTTGTGGTGTCATGATCTCAACTGAGTCACCTAATAGGAATTTATTCTTAACATCAACTTCAGCTAAATCACCGCGACGTTTACCTGTGAATTCACCAACGAATTGTTGAGAATCAGAGATAGAGTAACCGTAATCGTAGTTTTGGTATGCATCGTGTGTGTGACGACGTAGGAAACCTTCTGTGTAGCCACGGTGAGCTAGGCTTTCTAGCGTACCCATTAGGCTTTCATCAAATGGTTTACCTGCAACGGCATCATCAATTGCTTTACGGTAAACTTGAGCAGTACGAGCACAGTAGTAGAAAGACTTAGTACGACCTTCAATTTTAAGAGAGTGAACACCCATTTTAGTTAGACGCTCAACGTGTTGGATTGCACGAAGATCTTTAGAGTTCATGATGTAAGTACCATGCTCATCTTCAAATGCAGCCATTTTCTCTTCAGGACGGTGAGATTCTGAAAGAAGAACTACTTCGTCTGTTGGTTTACCTAAGCCTAGAGTGTTGTCTGGACGTTCGTTTTGAACTTCAACGTCTTGGATCTCAACACCAGTTGGATTAGCTTCAACGATTTGACCATTCTCGTCTTCTTTTGCTGCTTCTGTTTTGTATTCCCAGCGACATGCATTAGTACATGTACCTTGGTTAGGGTCACGCTTGTTCATGTAACCAGATAGCAGACAACGACCTGAGTATGCCATGCATAATGCACCGTGTACGAAAATTTCTAATTCAGTATCAGGGCAGTGTTCACGGATCTCTTCAATTTCTTCTAGTGATAATTCACGAGATAAGATCACACGCTCAACACCTTGAGTAGCCCAGAACTTAACAGTAGCCCAGTTTACAGCGTTTGCTTGAACTGATAGGTGGATAACCACATCAGGGAAAGCTTCACGAACCATCATGATTAAACCAGGATCTGACATGATTAGGGCATCAGGACCCATATCTACGATCGGCTTTAAGTCTCGAATAAAGGTTTTTAACTTTGAGTTATGTGGTTGGATATTACATACCACATACAGTTTTTTACCTTGCGCGTGCGCTTCGTTAATACCGATCTGTAGGTTTTCATGGTTGAATTCGTTGTTACGAACACGAAGGCTGTAACGTGGTTGGCCTGCATATACAGCATCTGCACCGTAGGCAAACGCGTAACGCATATTTTTAAGGCTGCCCGCAGGCGAAAGTAGTTCTGGTTTAAACATGATTGCTTCCCAATTTTAGTATTCTGATCTCAAGTCAGTTCATATCACTGAAGATATGAAGGAGGCCGGATTTTACATGGAAAGTGAGGGAAGTGCTAGGGTTGAGGGTGGGGATTTGTATTTTAAAGAGAGTCATAGACATAGAGGCTATACGCTACGCTAACTAGAAACTATAAGAGCGGGTGCATACTGCTTTATATAGTTCCTAGACGCGAAGCGTTATAGTTAGCGACGCGTATCGTCTTATTCTTTCTCTTCAATGCCACCAAGTGCTTTGAAAAGATCAGGTAGAAGTGCATCAAGCTCAGAACTCATTAGCGAGAAATCGGCATCAAAGCGTGCTGCTTTGTCTTCAAAACCAATATCTTCATTTTGATCTTTAATTTCATCGCTGAATTTTAAACGTTTTAGAGACAGGTCATCGGCAAGAATAAACTCTAAACGCTCTTGCCAAGTTAGCGCTAATTTTGTCACTACTTTGTTCGCATCAATGTGAGCGTGGATCTCATCACATACAAGTTCTTGTTGTTTACAACGAATCACACCGCCATCTTCTAAAATAGCTTTTAGCTCGGCTTCTTCACCCATCTCAAAACCTTGAGGACAAGTGCCAGTTTTCACCCATTCCGTTAATGCATTCTCAATTGGTTGAGTGGAGGTAAGAGGAACAACAGGCAAACTACCAATAGATTTACGAAGTAGTGCTAAAACGTCTTCTGCTTTTTTGTAACTGCCAGCATCGACAATGATAAAGCCTGATTCAGGAAGGATTAACGCATACGTTTGTTGGTGCTTACTGAATGCTCTAGGAAGCAAATCAACCACGATATCGTCTTTAATTGCGTCTTTTTCTTTTTTCTTTAGAGGGCGACCTTGTTCTGCTTCAAGCGCATCAATTTTTGCATTCATTGACTCTTTAATGACAGATGCAGGAAGCATTTTTTCTTCTTTCTTGGCACAGATAAGAATATTATTGCTCGCTACGTGAGTCAGCATATCACCGTGTCGGCCCATTGCTGTCACCCAGCCAAATTTTTGCATATCTTGGCTGCCACATGGCGTGAAACGAAAATCGTTCAGTTGTTTTTCAAGTTGTTCTGGATTGAGGTCAATCTCTTTAGTAAAACGATAAATTAAACAATTTTTAAACCACATCATGATGCTGAATTCCTATCTTTTTTTAGTGCGCCTATGATATGAAATTTTGAACGATTATGCTTGTAGAGTTTTTAGGATCTTAAATAAATCCCTACGAAGTGACTTTTTCATTGCATAGAATATGAACTTTTCTTTTCAATAGTCACAAAAGTGTCATAATTAGATTTAATAATAGCTTCACAATTTTTGTTGGTTAACTTAGGTAAAAGAGAATGGCTAGAAGGATCCTTGTTGTAGAAGATGAAGCACCAATTCGCGAAATGTTGTGTTTTGTACTAGAGCAAAAAGGTTATGAACCTATCGAAGCAGAAGATTATGACTCTGCGCTATCCCTACTTTGTGAACCTTATCCTGATCTGATCTTGCTAGATTGGATGCTACCTGGTGGTTCAGGCATTAATTTAATAAAACACCTTAAGCGTGATGAGTTTACAAAAAAGATCCCAGTGGTCATGTTAACAGCACGTGGTGAAGAAGAAGACAAAGTTCGTGGCTTAGAAGTGGGCGCGGATGATTACATTACAAAACCATTTTCACCAAAAGAGTTGATGGCACGCTTAAAAGCGGTGATCCGCCGTGTTTCTCCAACTTCAATTGAAGAACTCATTGATGTGCAAGGTCTTAAACTTGATCCTGTATCTCATCGAGTGACGGCAAATGATAAGCCGTTAGATATGGGGCCTACTGAGTTTAAAATGCTGCATTTCTTCATGACTCACCAAGAGCGTGTGTACAGTCGTGAGCAGTTATTGAATAACGTGTGGGGCACCAATGTATATGTAGAAGATAGAACGGTAGATGTTCATATTCGTCGTTTACGTAAAGCGTTGGAAGCAGAAGGTCATGACCGTTTAGTTCAAACGGTTCGTGGTGCGGGCTATCGCTTCTCTGTACAAGCATCATAATTTAATTTTTGTAAGGTAAAAGGTAATGGTTGAGCGTCTTTCATGGAAAAAATTGATTGGAGAATTGGTTTTTTTCTATGTTCCTTGGGTTATCGTAGGGTATCTGTTTGATGCACTATGGCCATTGCTGTTCCTTGCCTCTTTTATTTTATTAATTTGGCATCTTCATAACCAAATTAAGATGTCACGTTGGTTACATGAAGGCCGAAAAGCGACGCCTCCATCTGCATCTGGTAGCTGGGAACCTATTTTTGATGAGACGTACCGTCTGCAAAAAAGACATAAGAAGCGTCGCAAAGAGTTATCAGGTTTGATCCGTCGATTTCGTCAAGGTGCAGAAGCCTTACCCGATGCGGTAGTGGTTTTTCGCCACGAAGGAAATATCGTTTGGTGTAACACATTAGCACAATCGTTATTAGGTTTTCGTTGGCCTGATGATTCTGGTCAACCGATCACTAACTTAATTAGAACGCCTGATTTTGTGCAGTATTTGATGGATCAACATTTTGATTTTCCATTGGATATGAAATCACCAATCAATAGTGATAAAACGCTAGAAATCCGTATTGCACCATACAGCGATGGTGAATATCTAATGGTGGTACGTGATGTCTCTCAAATTAAGCAGCTTGAGGGGATGCGTCGTAACTTCTTTGCTAACGTATCTCATGAATTACGTACACCAATGACGGTTCTTCGTGGTTATTTGGAAATGTCGGAAGACCCTGACATGTTAGTTGGACCGATGTGGAATCGTGCCCATGGCGTAATGACTGAGCAATTGTCTCGTATGGAAGGCTTAGTCGAACAATTATTAACCTTATCTAAAATAGAAGCTGCAGCAACATCAATGCTAGAAGATCGTGTCGATGTTCCTTCTATGTTGGATATTTTAGAGAAAGAAGCCGTAGCGCTAAGCGGCGAAAGAAATCATAAAATTACCTTTAATGTTGATCATAATCTCAAAGTTAAAGGCGATGAAGATCAATTACGTAGTGCTATTTCAAATTTAGTGTATAACGCCGTGAAGCATACAACGGATGGAGCTGAAATTATTGTTGATTGGCAATCAACATTCAGTGGTGCTGAGTTAAGAGTTACCGATAGTGGACAAGGGATTGAGCCTCAACATATTCCTCGTTTGACGGAACGTTTCTATCGTGTCGATAAGGCGCGTTCTAGAGAAACGGGTGGCAGTGGGTTAGGGCTAGCAATTGTCAAGCATGCGCTTAGTCATCATGATTCTCAGCTTGAAATAAAAAGTAAGTTAGGAAAAGGCAGTACTTTCTCATTTACATTGCCTAAAAAACTCATTCTTTAAGTAAGTACAACATCATGATTAATATGCAAAGTAGAACAGAAAAGTGGTTTAGGGTATTTATTCCCGTGGGATTACTTTGGTTGTGCTTTGTTAAAAGTGGACTCGCTTATGATGGGAAACTTGCACCTTATCAACGGGTCTCTGGTATTTCTGGCAATCTATCTTCAATTGGATCTGATACCTTAGCGAATATGATGACGCTATGGGCTGAGGACTTTCAACGAATTTACCCCAGAGTTCATATACAAATTCAAGCATCAGGTTCTTCGACCGCAGCACCAGCGCTTATTGAAAGTACTGCGCAATTTGGACCCATGAGCCGGAAAATGCGGCAAAGTGAAAAAGCCGCATTTGAAAGACAATTTGGTTACCCTCCAACTGAAATCCGAGTCGCAATTGATGCTCTCGGAATTTTTGTTCATCAGGATAACCCAGTTAAAGGGCTAAATTTTACCCAGCTTGATGCTATTTTTTCTGCTACTTTGCGTTGTGGGGCGTTAAAGTCGATTAATCGTTGGCAAGATCTTGGCGTGCACACCAGTTGGGCAAAGCATCGAATTCAATTGTTTGGCCGAAATTCTGTCTCTGGTACCTACGGATACTTTAAAAATAATGCGTTATGTAATGGAGATTTTAAGGTTAATGTTAATGAGCAACCGGGATCGGCATCTGTTGTTCAAGGGATCTCTGCATCTTTAAATGGTATTGGTTATTCTGGTGTTGGTTATCAAATGTCGGGAGTGAAACTCTTACCTATCAGTAAAACTGGAACCGATTATATTGAACCAACCACAGACAATATTATTAATGGACAATACCCATTAGCGCGTTTCTTATATATTTATATAAATAAGCCACCAACAGCGAAGTTGCCTCCTCTTGATGCTGAATTTATTCGTTATATGTTATCTAGAGAAGGACAAGATAGAGTTGAACAGGATGGTTATATTGCGCTTCCTGAGCGATTTGTTTTACAAGAATTATCAAAATTGAATTTACACTAACACGAAAATTAATCTACTTAGTTAGATTGGTTTTGTTTGTCATTATAGTGTCACCCCTGTAATGAAAAATACCATTTATCCATATTATAAAAATTGAGGTTAACCCATCATGGCATACGCCAAACCTAATCAGAGAACTCGAGATAAACAGCGTCGTGTTGTTGATCTGATTATGCGTGTCTGGGTTAAATCGAGTGGCGTTGGGATCATTGCAGCTCTTCTACTTATTTGTTTTTATTTATTGGCGGTGATTTCTCCTATTTTCACTTCTGTAAATGTCGAACCTATAAATCAATACGCAGTGAATTACACTCATTCGACTCTCGCCATTGGCTCTGATGAACAAGGCAAAATGGTTTATCGTATTGATGAATCAGGAAAAGTTCAATTTATTGATTTAATTAATAAAAACCAGGTTAGCGAGCAACAAATAATAAGTAACCCAACGGCATTTACAACTACAATTGAGAGCCAAGATTGGTTTGCTTTTGGAGATAAAAAAGGTCGAGTTCAATTTGCTCAAATAGGCTTTCAAACAAATTATGCTAAAGGAGAGCGTCAGCTTATTCCTTATGTTGAATCATTCCTTCCTTTTCCTACGCTTCAAATGGATGATAAACAAAAAGCATTAACCCAACTGGCTTTAAGTTTGACTCCAAATGAAGGCATTGTATTAGCTAAAACGGAAGATAATCGTCTTCTTGGTTTTGAGTTAGATGCTAGCGTTAATCAAATGACGGGTGAAACGCTTTGGGAGGCCATTCCCATTCACTTTAATGGCGTAAATGAAGTGAAAGATCTGCTTTCAATGGTGATCACGCCTAATAATGATTTTCTTTATTTACTGTATCAACATGAATTACAAGTATGGAGCTTAAGTGAGCATCAGGCTTCACTACGTGAAAGCATCCCCTTAAAAGAGGCAGCACAAAAACTCACTTTATTAGCTGGAGCCCATTCGGTACTTGTTCAGTTTGATAATGGTAGCTTTTCTCAGTGGTTCGATACTATTAATAATGAAAAACGCTCACTTACTTTAATTAGAACCTTTAATTTTGATGCGCCTATCGAGCAACTTTCTCCTGAGGTATACCGAAAAGGGGTAAGTGTGATTGATGAAAAAGGAAATTTAACCTTAATTCATACCACAACAGAAAAAGCATTATTTAAACAACATTTATTTAATGATGTTGTTTTGGCTGCTACTCAACCACCAAATGGTGAAAAACTAATAACACTGACAAAATCTGGATGGAAATGTTTTGATATTACGAATCCTCATCCAGAAGTGAGCATTCAGTCTGTGTTTGGGAAAGTATGGTATGAAGGCTATCCAGAGCCTGCTTATATTTGGCAATCAACAGCCGCCAACGATGATTTTGAATCAAAATTTAGTTTAATGCCGTTAGCGTTTGGTACATTAAAGGCGGCATTTTATGCGTTGATTTTTGCAGGACCTATTGCCATAGGTAGTGCAATTTATACCGCGTATTTTATGTCTGCAAATGTCCGTCGTTATGTAAAGCCGACCATTGAAATTATGGAGGCATTACCAACGGTTATTATTGGGTTATTAGCGGGAATTTGGTTGGCTCCAATTGTTGAAAATAACTTAATTGCCGTATTTAGCCTACTGATATTCTTCCCGTTAAGCATGATTATTATTGCGTTCGTATGGCATATTTTACCTGCTCATATTATGCGTAAGTTACCTCGTGGACAGCATGCAATTTTATTAATACCCGCTTTAGTTGTTATTGGTTACTTTACTTTTAAGTATGGGTATGTGATTGAAGATTGGTTGTTTGGTGGTGATTTACGAAATTATTTAGGTGACAACGGCGTTGGTTATGACCAGCGTAATGCGTTGGTTGTTGGTATTGCGATGGGAGCGGCGATCATTCCGACCATTTATACCATTGCGGAAGATGCTATTTTCTCTGTGCCAAAACATTTATCTGAAGGTTCACTAGCGTTGGGAGCAACACAGTGGCAAACGCTCACAAAGGTTGTGCTATTGACTGCCAGTCCAGGTATTTTCTCTGCTGTGATGATGGGACTAGGTCGTGCCGTTGGAGAGACGATGATCGTGTTAATGGCTACCGGGAATACGCCAATTATGGACGGTAATATTTTAGAGGGTATGAGGACTTTAGCTGCAAATATTGCTATTGAAATGCCAGAGTCGGAAATGGGTAGTACGCACTTTAGAATGTTGTTCTTAGCTGCATTTTTATTGTTTGTTTTCACTTTTTTTGTTAACTCATTGGCTGAATGGATCCGCCAAGGGTTACGTGAAAAATACCGCAGTTTGTAGGTGTATCTGAATGAAAATAAAAATGAAAACGTGGATAAAATCAGGATCACCATGGATATGGCTTACAGCCGGTTCTGTAAGTATCAGTATGATTTCGGTATTGGGTATTTTGCTGTTAATTGGTTGGAAAGGCCTCTCTTATTTTTGGCCGACGCCATTACAGCAATGGCAAACCGTTGATGGGAAGGTCATTGTTGGTCAGTTATACGATGTACAAAAAGTACATGATGCGAATGCGGATAAAAGAGATCGACTTGTTATCAAGGTTGGGAACCGAGATATTAATGGTTTTGACTTTATTAATATTGATAAAGATAAAATTAAAACGGTAAGTAAACCAGAAGAGCTCGTGGTGGTTGATCGTGTTCAGCATGGTAAATATTTTGGCAAGATTATAGAGACATCAAATGGCCTTGAGTTAAATCGACAGCAGGTCGAAGCTTGGGTTCGTAGTGAAAAAGCAAAGATCGATTTACTTGAGCAAGAGCGCTATAAACTTTATCGTTTGTTAGATGCTTTACCTAGTTTTGCTCTTTCTAAAAATGAAATTATAACGAAAGAAAAAACACTTAATAACGAGGTTGATGCAATATCTAAGCAGTTGAGCCACAGTTATTTGGTACTAGAAGATAGCCAAGGTTCACGCTATCAACTAAGCAGTGATAACGTGTTGGATATTTGGTTTCCAAATGCGATGACGATTAAAGAAAAAGTGTATCATTGGCTTGAGTCTGTTTATGAGTTTGTGTCAGAACCTCCGCGTGAAGCTAATTCTGAGGGGGGAGTGTTTCCTGCGATATTTGGTACTATTTTATTAGTGTTGTTAATGTCGGTTATCGTGATGCCTTTAGGAGTTATCGCAGCCATATATCTACATGAGTACGCAAAACCAAATGTGTTAACTCGATTGATCCGTATCGCCGTAATTAACTTAGCAGGTGTACCATCGATTGTTTATGGTGTATTTGGATTGGGATTTTTTGTTTATGTTGTAGGTGGAACACTTGATCAACTCTTTTACTCTAATGAGTTGCCAACCCCTACATTTGGGACGCCAGGTTTATTATGGTCAGCGTTAACATTGGCTATCTTAACTTTACCCGTTGTGATTGTTGCGACAGAAGAAGGCTTAAGTCGTATTCCTAATTCGGTTCGACATGGTTCATTAGCATTAGGTGCTACCCAGTTTGAAACTTTATGGAAGATCGTATTACCTATGGCAAGTCCTGCTATCATGACAGGGTTAATTTTAGCGGTTGCTCGTGCTGCAGGTGAGGTAGCCCCTTTAATGTTGGTTGGTGTTGTTAAATTAGCGCCATCGTTACCTGTTGATAGCGTTGCTCCTTACTTGCATTTAGACAGAAAATTCATGCACCTTGGTTATCATATTTATGATGTAGGTTTTCAAAGTCCTAACGTAGAAGCCGCTCGACCTATTGTATATGCAACGGCTTTTTTATTGGTCACGGTTATCATTGGATTAAACCTTGCCGCCATAGCTATTCGTAATAACTTACGAGAAAAATACCGAACTTTGGAGTTATAGTTATATGTATTCATTATCTCCTGATCTTTCTTTTTTATCGCCGATGGATGTTAATCATTTATCTGATGAAAATACCGCGATAGAAATTAATAATCTTTGTTTGAATTATGGCAAGACATCGGCGTTATCAAATATAGAAATGCGAATACCTAAAGGCCAAGTGACCGCTTTTATCGGTCCGTCTGGTTGTGGTAAATCAACGTTATTACGCTGTATTAATCGAATGAATGATTTAGTTGATAATTGCAAAATTAAAGGTTCAATTAAGTTATTTGGTGATGACATTTATCACCCCGATACGGATATTCCTTCATTGCGTCGTCGAGTTGGTATGGTGTTTCAACGCCCAAATCCGTTTCCTAAGTCAATTTATGAAAACGTAGTTTACGGTTTACGTTTACAAGGGATTAAAGAAGCGCGAGTATTAGATGAAGCGGTGGAAGAAGCTCTAAAAGCGGCAGCGTTATGGGATGAAGTTAAGCATCGTTTACATGAAAATGCATTCGGTCTTTCTGGAGGTCAGCAACAACGTTTGGTTATTGCTCGAGCGATAGCCATTGAACCAGAAGTGTTATTACTTGATGAGCCTACATCGGCGTTGGATCCAATATCAACACTAACCATAGAAGAGCTTATTTACGAATTAAAAAGTAAATATACCGTCGTTATTGTTACACATAATATGCAACAAGCTGCGAGGGTAAGTGATTACACTGCTTTTATTAACCAAGGAAAGTTAGTGGAGTATGGCAATGCAAATACCATTTTCACTTCCCCTATACATAAACAAACAGAAGACTATATTACAGGTCGTTATGGGTAATAATCCTATGATAGGCCGTTGATAAGATAAGGACATATCATGCATCTTGGTCGACATATTTCAGGCCAATTCAATTCAGAGCTCGAAGCGATTCGTACTCATGTTTTAACCATGGGTGGAATGGTGGAACAGCAGCTCACCTATGCATTAGAAGCTTTGCATAATCATGATGCAGAGCTAGCTAAACGCGTCATGCATGAAGACCATAAAGTCAATGCTATGGAAGTCGCTATTGATGAAGCGTGCACTCGTATCATTGCCAAACGTCAACCTACAGCAAGTGATTTACGCTTAGTTATGGCGATAATAAAAACCATTACTGATTTAGAGCGTATTGGTGACGTTGCTTCTCAAATAGCCAAAGTATCATTAGAAAATTTTACGAATAAACAGCATTCGTTATTGGTATCTTTAGAGTCATTAGGGCGTCAATCTGTAAAAATGATGCATTCAGTTTTAGATGCTTATGCGCGAATGGATGTAAAAGCAGCCACTGAAGCGTATAAATTTGATGATAAAATCGATGCAGAATATGAAGCGGTTGTACGTCAATTAATGACTTATATGATGGAAGACCCAAGCTCTATTCCTAGTGTTATGAAAGTGATGTGGGCCGCTCGCGCCATTGAACGTGTCGGAGACCGTTGCCAGAATATCTGTGAATACATTATTTATTTCGTAAAAGGAAAAGATGTACGCCATATTGGTGAACAAAATATAGATGATGTGATTAAGTGATGTGTGTTCTGTAAATTTATATTCGTAACCGTTTGACTTAAAAATAATAATCACATACTAACTTTTTGAACTATGCTTTATTTATCATTTAATACGAGTATATTAGGATTTGTTACATTTATGATGTAACTGATAATAAGCAAAATAATTGATTCAAAGAATCATAACTAAGTAATAAAGGAAATATTATGAAGAAGATTTTAGTTGGTACTTGCGCTGCTCTATCGATGGTTTCATCATTCGCGATGGCAGATAGCACGCCTGTGATGTTCTCATCTCTTAATGGCTTTAATGCTCCAGCAGCAAGTGAAGTTAAAGGTGTTCGTCTAGCGGCTCTTTACGGTAAAACTGGTGATGTTACTGGTGTCGATTTTGCAATCGGTATGTCTGAAAGTGATAACCTAACTGGTGTAAACTTCCCGCTATTTATCGGTGCTAACAAGGTTAACGGTAATATGACTGGTGCATCTTTTGGCTTGTTTAACTGGCACAAAGGTGATGACTTAGGTGCTAACCTAGGTTTTGTTAACCTTACAAATAATGTGAAAGGTGCAAACGTATCTGCTGTTAACTATTCAGAAGGCTACACAATGGTTGATGTAGGTGTTGCTAACCTTTCAAATGACTCTCATGTTCAAGTTGGTTTCTTTAATATGACGTCTGAAATCAAAGGTGTTCAAGTAGGCCTTATTAACTGTGCTGAAAATGGTTTCCTACCTTGTTTCCCAATCGTAAACTTTGCGATGTAATTTGATTCAATACTAAATAAAAATGGCGCTGTTTTTTAAACAGCGCCATTTTTTTATCTTATTCTAAAATCAAGAATTCTAACGTAGTTATCGAGCATGTTAACAAGCTAGGGCGATCAGTTATTTACTACGATTGGTATAATTAATCACAGTGGTATTCATTAAAAAGTGAATGTCATACCAAGATTGAAGTTAGTTGCTAAGTCATAAGGAATATACGTATCACTCATAGGGAAGTAGTTAAGATCTACTCCAGCTCTTAATCCTAACTGGTCAGTAGCTTGAAATACATAAGATGCCCCAATACTTGAGCCTAACGCTCTTTCTTTTGTTGTTTCGCCTTTACTTGTTTTTTTCCCATCATAATCTGCAAAGCCAACTTCAAGTTGTAATCCGTGAATTTGAGATGCTCCAAACATATGTTGAACACCAAAACGGTATGAATCGATTGTTTCATCATAAGTTGAATTGCTGTAAACCGTACGACCGTAACTAAGGTAAGCCGCATCAAAACCTAAAGCATCAGTAACACCTGCTTGAATACCAAAGCCGCCATAAGGGCCGATTTTAACTTCAGGAGATAAGTGAATATTATTAGCAAAAGTGTTTGCACTAAATAGGGTGGCGATAGCGAGAACTAGATGTGATTTTTTCATTTTGGATACTCTCATAATTGTTTTAAAAAAAGCATCCGTGCTTTGTTTATGTAATGTGTTTTGATAGGGGTATAGTAAGAAAATTGTTCATTTGGGACTAATTACATGTCGTTATTTCAATGATAATCACTAGTTATTAATAAATAATTAGTTCTATTCTTTATCGTTTATCATTGATTTGATGCTTAAAATTAGAAGGATAAAAGGGATAGATAAGATGAATAGTGTTTTCATAATAATTAAGTATTTCATTAACCGTTTGAGCGTCTTTGCTTATCTGTTGCGTTCCTAGCCGATGAGAGAAGTATATGAAATGTACAAAAAAGCCTCTAATCCCTTAAAAGAATAGAGGCTTTAACGTTGAGTTATTAATGAGTGAAGGGAATTTATCTAATAACTACTGGTTATCAATGAGTAATGATTGAAGAATGTTTTTTAACCATAGCATGGTTGGGTTATTGCGATTTTTATGGTGGTAATAAGCGCAAACTTTCGGATTAATATCTTTATTATCAAAGAGTATTTGAATGCTTCGTAGCTGTTTATTATGCTCAATATCTAAGAATTTAGAGGCTGGGAACATCATGTCTGAGTTATTAACCACATCGATTACGGCTGAAGGTAATTCTGAACGAAAACCGACATTGGCTTCTAAGCCTTTAATTTTTAGGATTTTCTCCGCTAGAGACTGGTGAGAGTTCCAATCTATTGCTATTACTGTTGCTAGTTCAAAGTTAACCCCATCTTTAACTTCTATTTCTGTTTCTTTGTATGGATGATTTTGTCTTACGTACGCTTTAAAGCTGTCTTGTGCGATAGGCTTTTGGATGAGTTCTTTTGGGGCATGACTAATTTCGTAATTAAGACCGAGTTGAACTTCGTCATTAATGATGTCGGTCATAGTAGATTTTGACCAGTTTAATAACTGTACCTGCACATTGGGTGCTTCAGCTCTGATTGCTTGAAATAATTTATTGGCAATAGCGCTTAAAAGAAAAGGAGATAGTGCTAGTTTTATCACACCTTCAAGTTCTTGAGGGTTAAACTCATTACTTTCATTTAATGTAGAAGAAAGATCATCAAGTATTGGGGAGATGCTTTCTGCTAGCTGGTTTGCGTATTCAGTTGCACGCAGCCCGTGATGGGTTTTGACAAACAATTCATCATTAAAATGGTCACGTAAGCGTTGTAGAGCCTTACTTATTGCAGGCTGAGAAACAAATAAACGCTCAGAGGCTTTACGCATATTTCGTTCTTGGTGAAGAACGATAAATGTTCGTAATAAGTTTAAATCTAAAGTAGAGAATAAATCTTTAGCCATAATATCAATCCGTTGATGTTTTCTTTATTTGAGCAAAGAAAGTGATAAGGGTAAAGAAAAAAAGCCTCTGGATGAGAGAACAGAGGCGAAGTTACCTAATGGTAAAGTGTCAAAGACGGAAAGTAGAGTTGCAATAAATCTATTTTAAAAACTTCATCATTCCCTGATAAAGAAAATGTCGCAGTTACAGTAGTAATACGCCTGAGTATCACTCCTGTTGACTGGTCTAGATAATATAAATATTAATGAAAGGAAACTAATCACCTGTGGTTATATAAGTTATAAGGAGTACTTATTTTTTAGTGTGTTTTTGGTTTTATTTATAATGATTATTTGATATTTGCTTCTGATAATAAATCGGTAATAAGTTGATTTATCCAAGCGTGCAGTGCATTTTTTTTATGTCTTTGGTGATAATAGGTATAAATAGGGTAATTTAATGGCACATCATCAAGAGATAAATCGATTCGTCTTAAACTTGAATATTGGTGAATAGGGAAAAGCGAAGTGGAAGGGAAGTACATATCTGTATGTTGAACCACATCGATCAATGCCATCGGAAGCTCTGAGCGAAATCCTATTTTATGCTCGATATCCATATTCGTTAATACTTCACTGGCTAAACTTTTATTATCATTCCAACCTGGGATAATTAATGAAGCAAGTTCATACCCTTCAAAATCATAAGGTGTAGCGACTGTTTTTTCAATTGGGTGGTTTATTCTAACGATTACACAACCTTTTATTGTGATTAGATTTTTTGAAAGTAACTCTTTAGGAACTTTGTCATATTCGTAATTGATCGCCAGATCTAACTTACCTTTAGCAAGATCATCAAAGGTTGATTCTGACCAGTTTACAAGTTGTAGATCGACATTAGGTGCTTTTTCTTTTATGTCATGAAATAACGCACCAGACAAGCAGGTTAGCACTTGAGGGGCTAAGGCTATCTTAATTGTTTTATTTAAATTTTCAGGTTTGAATTCTTGAGATGCATTTAATACTGATGATAGGCCATCTAAATAAGGTTGGATATTTTCAGCTAACTCTTCAGCAAAAGGGGTCGGTTTTAACCCATGACGAACTTTTATGAATAGTTCATCATTAAAATGGTTTCGTAATTTTTGTAGTGCTTGGCTGATTGCTGGTTGAGAAACAAATAAGCGTTCAGAGGCTTTTCGCATATTTAACTCTTGGGAGAGAATTAAAAATGTTCTCAGCAAATTCAAATCCAATGTTGCGAATAGATCTTTTGCCATATTTACTTATTTCCTTATAAATAATTTGGTGTGCTTCCTTTAGGCTTTTTTCTATAGTACTTATATTATTACTTAAGACCAAGATTAAATTTATTACTATCGCATTGAATTAGTAAAGAAAATAAATTTCATTTCATCACATCCTGTAAATTATTACAGCTGTAAAAGTATTCAGAATGGATGTAATTATGAATTGTAAATCTATATGAAAGTGTTCTTCACGCTTTCTTCACGATCTCTTCTTTATAGTAGCGACATTAACGAATTAACACCAAGCTCAACATCATAACTATAGGATTGAATTACAATGAAAAAGTATTTATTTTTGCTAATGGCTGCCACTTCAACAGCAACAATTGCTGCTCCATACGTAGGTTTAGAATACGGTCTAACAAACATGAGCCACGATTACTCAACAACTTTTTCAAATGATAATGTGTCATTAACTCCTGATGACTCTAGTTCTGCTTTTGGTGGTTTTGTTGGCTATCGTTTTAATGAATTTGGTCTTGAGCTTGGCTACAAAAAATTTGAAAGTGATGATTCTCGTAGTCAAATGTTGAAATCAGATAAAGTTGGTTATACAAAAGAACGTGAGTGGGATGCTGATTTAGATGCAACTCAATTTACCTTTAAGCCAGTGTATTTTTATAATATCAATGACAAAGTACAATTAAAAACAGGTTTAGGTTTAACTTATACTCAATATAAATTTGATTCATCTGCGAATACTGAATATGAAAATGATTTAACTGATCATGAGTATACAACGGATTATGTTGCTGGTGATTCAAAATCAGAAAGTGTCTTCGGTGGTATCGCAAGCGTTGGCATTGAATACATGGTAATTCCTAACCTTGCTTTAGGTGCTTCAGCAAGTTACCAAGTAGATAGTATTGCTAATTCTACATCGTTCATGTTGAGTTCAGCTTACTACTTTTAATATAGCGTCATCGAATAGTTAAAGATTACAAATCTAAGTTAATTGGACATAATAAAATGAAAAAAATCGTATTAGTTAGTGCATTAGTTTTCGCTTCTTCAAGTGTTTTTGCTGCTCAGAATGCACCAGTTAAAGGTGGTTTTACTGGCCCTAGTTCAGTTTCTGTTAGTACGGTTAGAGCTGCACTTGATTCTGATGATGATGCGGCGGTTGTATTAACTGGCTACATCACGTCTTCTTTAGGTAATGAAGAATATCAATTTAAAGATGCGACGGGTGAAGTTAGAATCGAAATTGATAATAAAGATTGGAATGGTATTGAAGCTACACCAGAAACAAAATTGGTAATTCATGGTGAAGTGGATAAAGAGTGGACTGAGACAACAATTGACGTGAATACGGTTCAATTAGCTAAATAATTACTCGTCATTTTAGTTATAAAAGCCAGAGTTTTGATGCTCTGGCTTTTTTGTTTTTATTTTATGCGTTGCTTAACGGCATCAATTTTTTTAGCGTCTGTCACTGGGACAATGAAATCATCCAAATCACCGGCACCCATTTTTACGCCATCTAAAACCAATTTCATTTTACTTGGTCGTGTGGATTTACCTGATAAGTGAACCTCTTTCACACCTGTTTTTTCTATAATGTCTTTTGCATTTTCTGCAGTGACACCTGCACCAGCTAATATATCAAAACGGCCATTGGCGAGTTTAACCATATCTGCTAGTACATTTATCCCATCATAGGCATTTGCTGCTAACCCTGAGGTTAGAATGCGTTCACAGCCAAGTTCTGCAATATTCTCAATCGCTTTTTTATAGTTAGAACATTGGTCTATAGCACGATGAAAAGTCACGCCCAAATCATTATCGTTGGCTATTTTCATTAAACGAGCTGAAAGTGGCATGTCAATGTCGCCATTGGCTTTTAATACGCCAAATACAACGCCCTGTAAGCCTGCTAATTTAGCCGCTTGGATATCAGAAATCATGGCTGATATATCATCGTTATCATATAAGAAATCACCTTGGCGAGGTCTTATCATTGCATAGACAGGAATAGGTGAGATCTCAGCGGCTTTTTTCATAAAGCCAAAGCTTGGAGTTAAACCACCAAGAGCTAAAGAAGAGCAAAGTTCAATGCGGTCAGCGCCACCAGTTATTGCGTTATGTAGAGATTCTAGATTGTCGATACAGACTTCAATTTGGATAGACATGATATAAAAAGATAAAGAAAGATACCCGTAGTGTAAGGGATAAACAAAGAAAGTAGTGTGAAGAGGGCGTCAGAATTGAATCTATATTAGAGTTAATAAGGCAGAAATGTGTAATTTTGCTGAAAACAAAGAAAAAACCCTAAAGATAACTTTAGGGCTTTTCGTATTAGGCAAACTTTCTGATTTTTGGCTGTCGCATTTATATGCTTTTAATATTCTAGCCACATGCACCGTTGAGCATTAGGTGCATCGAGCTCTTTGTGGTAAGAGCTCTAATAGAATTACTTGCTTAGGTCGTCAGCGTGTTCAGATAGGAACGATGCAACACCTTTTGGCGATGCGTCCATACCTGCTTTGCCTTCTTCCCATTGTGCTGGACAAACTTCACCGTTCTTCTCGTGGAAGTTTAGTGCGTCTACCATGCGTAGCATTTCGTCAATGTTACGGCCTAGTGGAAGGTCGTTAACTACTTGGTGACGAACAAGACCGTCTGCATCGATTAGGAAAGAACCACGGAAAGCAACACCAGCTTCTGGGTGCTCAACGTCGTATGCTTTACAGATTTCGTGCTTAACGTCAGCAACTAGAGGGTACTTAACTTGACCGATACCGCCATCTTCGATAGCAGTGTTACGCCATGCGTTGTGAGAGAATTGAGAATCGATAGAAACACCGATTACTTCAACGCCTTTCGCTTGGAAATCTTCTAGACGGTTGTCAAAAGCGATTAGCTCTGATGGACAAACGAAAGTGAAGTCTAGTGGGTAGAAAAATACTACCGCTTTCTTACCTTTAGTGAATTCTGCGAAGTTGAAGTTATCAACGATTTCACCGTTACCTAGAACAGCTGCAGCAGTAAAGTCTGGTGCTTGACGACCTACTAGTACCATTTTTGAATCTCCTAAAAAGTTAGATATCCAAACTTCTTGTTTGGCTTTGTTTTTTCATAACAAATGTTTCGACGGGACAAACTATAGTACAAAAGGTATGATTGAAAAAAGCGAATTAAATAGATTGATGTAATCGAGAAAAGCGATGAATAAATGGCCCTCATTAAAACAGCTACACTACTTCATTACTCTGCACGAAACGCGTCATTTTGGTGAAGCTGCAGAAAAATGTTTTGTTAGCCAGTCAACCCTAAGTAAAGGGATACAAAACCTTGAAGAGTTGATCGGTTGTACATTATATGAAAGAGATAAAAAAACACTTGTTTTTACCCCTGTAGGTGAAAGAGTCGTAGAGCAAGGACGAGAATTGTTGGCAAAAGGCCAAGACCTGATTGAGTTAGGGTCTTTATGTCAAGGTGATTCAATGCAAGGTCAATTGCGTGTTGGTTGCATACCGACTATTGCGCCTTTTTTATTATGTGATTTAGTGCAAGAGGTGAATGAAAAATATCCTCAACTTACTCTCTTACTAAGAGAAGATACGACGACGAATCTATTAGCGGCATTAAGACAAGGGCAATTAGATGTATTGATTCTTGCTCTTCCTGTTGATATTGCAGGAATGGAAAGTCTGGTTGTTGGTCAAGACCCATTTAAAATGGTAATTAGTAAAGACCAAGCGAGTTCTATTTCTACGCCTATCCGCTATGATGATTTGCCTGATGAGTTTGTGTTCTTACTAGAGAAAGAGCATTGTTTAACAGAACATGCTGTTTCAGCGTGTAAGTTAACGAAGCGAGAAAAAATTAATCCATTCACCGCGACAAGCTTGCATACATTAGTACAGATGGTTGCCAATGGGTTGGGTACTACTTTTATTCCTCAAATGGCGATTAAGCATGGATTACTCGATAATCAAAATTTAGTTGTCGTTGAGCCGCCAGGCCAAGAAGCATCACGTGATATTGGTTTAGTATGGCGCCCAAGCTCTTCTCGTTTGCAGGCGTTTCATCAGTTAGCTGATATTGTCGAAGATATTTTATAGTGAATTTCTTGATACAAGGCGATTATTTATTTTTATAAATAGTCGCCTTTCTACTTTTGAATAATGAAAGAAAATCGTGATCGCATTCTCACTTCTTTATATTTAAATAATATTACTTCAAACCAGTTTGTTTTATCTCTTCTTGTTGTCAGTCATCACTTCTGACTTGTGCGCTTAGGTTGTGACACCTCCTTTTATAATATTCACTTCTATCCTGCTGTTTTACTTGTGAAATTAAAACTGTGAATTTTACATGTTAAATTTTACAACTTTATTTTTTGTAATTTAATTACGTAATATTTAGATCTTGTGAGCGTTTTAATGTTGCTTGATTGTAAAAATTAAATTTTGACAATTATATCTATAGAGCATTTACTCATAATTCAATTTACGGATTTTTACTGATGTTTTATCGGATTTTCGAGTCTTTATTAGCCTTTAGTCGGGGTTGTAATTGATTTCGACTTTCGAGAATGTAATAAGCGTAAGCAAGAAAGTAACCCACAGGATGATACATGAATACTAAATCGTAGTGTTTTAGTTACAAATGTAATTTTGCCGGAGGCGCAAACTATGACAGATACCATGACAATTAAAGAACAACAAATAACCATTACTAAGCCGCATTTGCCTCAAGTTGAAGAGGTGTTAACTGCAGGTGCTGTTCGATTTCTTACTCATGTTGTCGAAAAATTTGCACACCGGGTCCCTGAACTTTTAGAAACTCGCCAGCTGCGTCAGAAAAAAATAGACGCAGGGAAATTGCCTAATTTCTTAAGTGAAACGTGTTCTATTCGAGAATCAGAGTGGAGTATTCAAGGCATTCCTGCAGATTTACAAGATCGCCGAGTAGAAATTACTGGCCCAACAGATAGAAAAATGGTGATTAACGCACTTAATGCCAATGTAAAAGTGTTTATGGCAGATTTTGAAGATTCATTAGCACCATCATGGGAGGCAGTACTTAATGGTCAGATTAATCTAAGAGATGCGATGAATGGCACGATTCAATATACCAATCCCAAAACTCAAAAAGTGTATCAACTAAAGCAAGATCCTGCGGTATTGATTTGTCGAGTTCGCGGTTTGCACCTTCCTGAAAAGCACGTGCTATTTAATGGTGTTGCAATACCTGGAGCTTTGTTTGATTTTGCTCTTTATTTTTATCACAACTATCAAACGTCTTTAAAAAAAGGTAGCGGTCCATATTTTTATTTACCTAAGTTGCAGGCGTATCAAGAAGCGGCGTGGTGGAGTGATGTATTCAGTTTTGCTGAACGTGAATTCGGATTAAAGCAGGGAACAATTAAAGCCACTGTTCTTATTGAAACACTGCCTGCTGTATTCGAGATGGATGAAATTCTATATAGCTTAAAAGAGCATATTGTGGGCTTAAATTGTGGACGTTGGGATTATATTTTCAGTTACATCAAAACATTAAAAAATCACCCAGACCGTGTATTACCGGATCGCCAAGTGGTGACCATGGAAAAACCGTTTCTCAATGCGTATTCACGATTACTCATTCGAACATGCCACAGAAGAGGCGCATTTGCGATGGGGGGAATGGCCGCCTTTATCCCATCAAAAGATCCAGTAAAAAATGACTGGGTACTAAATAAAATTCAAACTGATAAATCCTTAGAAGCCAATAATGGACACGATGGTACTTGGGTCGCTCACCCCGGCTTAGCTGATACGGCAAGAGCAGAGTTTGATTCAGTACTAGGTGAACGAATGAATCAACTGGATATTACACGAGATACTGATGCCCCAATTACTGCAGAGGAATTACTGGCACCATGTGAAGGAGAAAGAACAGAAGAAGGAATGCGTCATAACATTCGAGTTGCAGTGCAATACATTGAAGCTTGGATATCAGGAAATGGCTGTGTGCCTATTTACGGATTAATGGAAGATGCGGCTACCGCAGAAATATCACGAACGTCTATTTGGCAATGGATACAACATGGAAAAACACTAGATAGTGGTGCAGTTGTTACTGCTGAACTATTTAGAACCATGTTACTGGAAGAGATGAAAGTAATAGAGAAAGAATTGGGAACAGAGCGTTTTGATTCTGGCCAATTTACTCAAGCTGCAAAGCTGATGGAGCAACTAACCACCAGTGATCAACTTACGGACTTTTTAACACTACCTGGCTACCAATACCTATAAGAGAGGGAACGATTATGACGACATTTAAACCACAAACTCGCCAACAGCAAATTGATGCACTGGAAAAAGATTGGGCTGAAAATCCGCGTTGGGATGGGGTAACTCGTCCTTATACGGCTGAAGAAGTGATTAATCTTCGTGGATCTTTTGCTCCAGAAAATACCATCGCACAAAAGGGTGCAGACAGATTGTGGGACCTAGTCAATGGTTTTTCTAAAAAAGGATATGTGAATTGTCTTGGTGCGCTGACTGGTGGACAAGCAGTCCAGCAAGCAAAAGCAGGAATTGAGGCTATTTACCTGTCAGGTTGGCAAGTAGCTGCGGATAATAATACCGCATCAACCATGTACCCAGACCAATCTTTGTATCCGGTAGATTCAGTACCATCGGTAGTGAAACGAATTAATAATGCATTTCGTCGAGCAGACCAAATTCAATGGTCTACAGGTGGAACTCCTGAAGAGGGAATTGATTACTTTTTGCCTATTGTAGCGGATGCAGAAGCAGGATTTGGTGGCGTGCTTAATGGTTACGAATTGATGCGTAATATGATTGAAGCCGGCGCTGCAGGTGTTCACTTTGAAGATCAGTTAGCATCAGTGAAAAAATGCGGTCATATGGGAGGAAAGGTGTTAGTACCAACCCAAGAAGCGGTGCAAAAACTGGTAGCAGCTCGTCTTGCTGCTGATGTGGCTGGAACTCGAACTCTGGTAATTGCTCGAACCGATGCTAATGCGGCTGATTTGCTGACATCAGATTGTGATCCATACGATCAAGAGTTCATTGAAGGAGAGCGAACACCTGAAGGTTTTTATAAGGTAACGGCGGGGATTGATCAGGCAATATCGAGAGGATTAGCTTATTCTCCTTATGCAGATCTCGTGTGGTGTGAAACGGCGACACCTTGTTTAGAAGAAGCACGTAAATTTGCAGAAGCAATTCATGCAAAATACCCAAATCAGCTATTAGCTTATAACTGTTCTCCGTCATTTAACTGGGAGAAAAATCTGGATTCAGAAACGATTGCGAAATTCCAACAAGAGTTGGCGGATATGGGATATAAGTACCAATTCATTACGCTCGCTGGTATTCATAATATGTGGTTTAACATGTTTGAATTGGCTCACTCTTATGCTCAAGGTGAAGGCATGCGTCACTATGTTGAAATGGTTCAACGTAAAGAATTTGAAGCAGCAGAGAAGGGCTATACTTTTGTAGCGCACCAACAAGAAGTAGGTACCGGATATTTTGATAAAATGACAAATACCATTCAAGGTGGTCAATCATCAGTAACCGCACTCACGGGGTCGACAGAAGAAGAGCAATTTAAAACCAGTGCATAGGAATTAAGTAATCAATAATTAAAATAAATAGCACTAGCTGGATTTAAAGGGAGAATGGAGTCTCCCTTTCTTTTTGGCTGTTATTCGTCAAGCTCTAATGGATCAACCTCTTCTTGTAACTCTAATAAATTGATAGCGATAGAAACAAAATCAGAATCAGTAATAATTCCCACCAACTTGCCACGTTCCACAACGGGTAGGCAACCAACTTTATGTTTTTGCATAAACAGCGCCGCTTCTTTTAATCCGCCATATGGAGCAATGCTCATGACGTTTTCATGCATGATGCTGTTTAATGGGATATCGAGTGTAGATACTTCTTCAAAAGTGGGCTTTTCTAAGCATGACGATTGAGCTGAAAGTAAGTCTCGTTGAGTAACAAGCCCAATTAAAGCGCCGTTAGTATCGACGATAGGAATGTGTCTAATACAGTGCTCGTCCATTAACGCTTTGGCATCTTCTAAAGAGTGTGAACGAAGCAGGGTATGAGGATGTGTCGTCATCATGTCTTTTACGGTAAACATAGTATGCTCCTGCTATTTCTTTGTCCTTATCTAAATATAGAATGCTAAAGAATAAAAAAGTGCGAGCTAGCTAGATTTTTTACTACATAAAGAGACTGATGAAACTTTCTCTGTTTGAGGTCAATTTTGATATATTTTTTGAAAAAGTGAGAGGTATATAGCTTCATCCCTTGCTATTGCTCTGGGCGTGAATATACTACTCTGTCTGCCATTTTTGATGAAGAAGTAAACCATGCAAGTATCCGATTTCCATTTTGAATTACCTGATGAACTTATTGCGCGTTATCCTCAACCTGAGCGTACAGCAAGCCGACTATTACAATTGAATGGCAATAGTGGCGAACTTAATGATGGGCAGTTTACTGATATTCTTGATTTAGTTCAGGCTGGTGATTTATTGGTATTCAACAATACTCGAGTGATCCCTGCTCGTATGTTCGGTATGAAGGCTTCTGGTGGTAAATTAGAAGTGTTGGTTGAACGTGTATTGGATGAGCATTCAGTATTAGCTCATGTACGTTGTTCTAAATCACCAAAACCAGGCACTATGCTTTTATTGGGTGAAAACCAAGAGCATGAAGCTGAAATGGTTGCTCGTCATGATACTTTGTTTGAGATTCGTTTTACTTCAGATAAGAAAGTCTTAGATATTTTAGATGAAATTGGCCACATGCCACTTCCTCCTTATATTGATCGTCCTGATGAAGATGCGGATAAAGAGCGTTACCAGACGGTTTATAATAAAAAACCGGGTGCAGTTGCTGCTCCAACCGCAGGTTTACACTTTGATACAGAGATTTTAGAGAAAATGAAGGCAAAAGGGGTAGAATTCGCCTACGTTACCCTTCATGTTGGTGCTGGTACATTCCAACCTGTTCGTGTTGATAATATTTTAGAACATCACATGCACTCTGAATATGCAGAAGTTTCTCAGGAAGTAATTGATGCGATTAATGCAACAAAAGCACGTGGTGGCCGAGTAGTTTCTGTAGGTACTACGTCTGTGCGTTCTTTAGAAAGTGCAGCTCAGCATGCATTAAAACAAGGTACAGAGTTAGCGCCATTTTTTGATGATACTGAAATCTTCATCTACCCAGGTTACGAATTTCAAGTGGTTGACGCTTTGGTGACAAACTTCCACTTACCTGAGTCTACACTTATCATGCTAGTAAGTGCATTTGCAGGCTACGAGAATACAATGAAAGCATATGAGCAAGCGGTAAATAATAAATATCGTTTCTTTAGTTACGGTGATGCTATGTTCATCACGAAAAAAACAGCCTAGTTATTCTTGTTTCAGCCACAGCTAGTTTTTTATGGCTGGTAAATAATTTATTCATTTCACTCACGGAGCCAGTGAAATATTAAGGAAAACAGGACGTTTTCGACCATGTTAACTGCTTTATCAGTTTACATGGAGGTGCCGCATTAACTTGTTATTATTAATGTAGCAAATTAAACAAGTCGTCAGATTGTTTCTCTGGCTTATTGGAGGTTTCGTGAAATACGAACTGATCAAAAAACAAGGTCGCGCACGTCGTGGTCAACTTCAATTTGACCGTGGTACGGTTGAAACTCCTGCGTTCATGCCTGTCGGTACTTACGGTACAGTTAAGGGTATGACGCCTGAAGAAGTAAAAGGTACTGGTGCTGAAATCCTACTAGGTAACACATTCCATTTATGGTTACGTCCTGGTCAAGAAATCATGAAATTACACGGTGATTTACATGACTTCATGAATTGGAAAGGCCCAATCTTAACGGATTCAGGTGGTTTCCAAGTATTTAGCCTTGGTAAAACACGTAAGATCACTGAAGAGGGGGTTCATTTCCGTAGCCCTGTAAACGGTGACAAGATCTTTATGGATGCAGAAAAATCAATGCAAATCCAATACGATCTTGGTTCTGATGTGGTTATGATTTTTGATGAATGTACTCCATATCCAGCAACTCACGATGAAGCTCGTATTTCAATGGAGCGTTCAATTCGTTGGGCTGAGCGTAGCCGTAACGAGTTTGATCGCCAAGAAAACCCGAATGCATTGTTTGGTATTGTTCAAGGCGGCGTGTACGAAGATTTACGTGATGTTTCTGTTGAAGCATTAACTAAGATTGGTTTTGATGGTTACGCTGTTGGTGGTCTAGCTGTTGGTGAACCAAAAGAAGACATGCACCGCATTTTAGAGCATACATGTCCACAATTACCAGAAGATAAGCCACGATACCTAATGGGTGTTGGTAAACCAGAAGACTTGGTTGAAGGCGTTCGTCGCGGTATTGATATGTTTGACTGTGTAATGCCAACACGTAATGCACGTAATGGTCACTTATTTGTGACTGGTGGTGTGATCAAGATCCGTAATGCGAAACATAAAACAGATACAACACCACTGGATCCTGAGTGTGATTGTTATACTTGTCAAAACTACAGCAAGTCTTATCTACATCACTTAGACCGTTGTAATGAAATTTTAGGTGCTCGTTTAAATACGATTCATAACTTACGTTATTACCAACGTATTATGGCGAGCATTCGTAAGGCGTTGGAAGAAGATCGTTTTGAGCAGTTCGTAGAAGAATTCTACGCACGTCGTGATCGTGAAGTTCCACCATTAAAAGACCTTTAAAAACAGAGTAATCACCCATATATCTAATTAGATATGTGTATGGTCACATTTTAGAAACTGGAAATTAGAAACTTAGATACGAGGACGTTATTAAATGAGTTTTTTCATCTCTCAAGCTCACGCAGCTGGTGAAGCAGCGCCACAAGGCGGTGGTATGCAAATGTTTATCATGCTTGGTATGTTTGCTGTTATCTTCTACTTTATGATCTACCGCCCACAAGCGAAACGTCAAAAAGAACACAAAAACCTAATGGCTTCTATGGGCAAAGGTGATGAAGTTCTTACTGCAGGTGGCTTAGTAGGTAAAATCACTAAAGTATCTGAAGAAAATGATTACATCGTAATTGAGCTTAACGCAAACAACGAAGTAACAATTAAGAAAGATTTTGTTTCAGCTGTTCTGCCAAAGGGCACTCTGAAATCACTATAAAAACTGTACCCTCTAACTTCGGTTAGGGGGTATTTTTCGTTAAGGACATCGCTGTGCTAAACCGTTTCCCTTTATGGAAGTATTTGATGGTAGTTTCTGTACTACTTATCTCAGCTCTCTATGCACTTCCAAACCTTTATGGTGAAGATCCAGCAGTTCAAATCACGGGTAGCCGTGGTACAGAGGTTCAAACCTCTACGCTGGATGTTGTCGCTGAAAATTTAAAGAACAATGACATCGATTATAAATCAATTGCATTTGAAAATGGCTCTGTTCTTGTTCGATTTAACGATACTGATTCTCAAATCAGTGCTCGTGATATTATTAATGAGTCTTTAGGTAAAGATTACGTTGTTGCATTAAACCTTGCCCCGTTAACTCCTGACTGGCTAACCTCTATTGGTGCTGCACCAATGAAACTTGGTCTTGATTTACGTGGTGGTGTTCATTTCTTAATGGAAGTGGATATGGATGCGGCAATGAGCAAGTTGATTGGTCAGCAAGAAGAATCATTCCGTACTGATCTTCGTGAAGCTAAGATTCGTTACCGCGCAATTCGTGACTCAGGTAAAGATTCCGTAGAAGTGGTTCTTCGCAGCGAAGAGCAATTAGCTGAAGCGAAAAAAGTATTATCTGATGCTCATCGTGATATGACATTTGTTGAATCAGAGTCAAACGGTCAATTTAAGTTAATTGCAACGTTTACTGAGCAGCGTTTACAAGAAATTCGTAATTACGCAGTTGAACAAAACATCACGATTATTCGTAACCGTGTTAACGAATTAGGTGTTGCTGAACCATTGGTTCAACGTCAAGGCGCAAGCCGTATTGTTGTTGAGCTACCGGGTGTTCAAGATACTGCGCGTGCTAAAGAAATTCTAGGTGCAACAGCGACGCTTGAGTTCCGTGAAGTGGATGATAAAGCGGATTTGGCTGCAGCAGCAAGCGGACGAGCTCCTGCGGGTAGCGAAATCAAAGAAGATCGTAATGGTCGTCCTGTTGTTCTTAAAAAACGTATTATTCTTGGTGGTGCAAGCATTACAGATGCAAGCTCAAGTGCTGATGAATATGGTCGTCCTCAAGTAAACATCTCACTAGATAGCGAAGGTGGTAGCAAGATGACTGCGTTCTCTCGTAAAAATATCGGTAAGCTAATGGCGACGGTATTTACAGAGTATAAAGACAGTGGTCGTCGTACACCTGAAGGTCGCGTTATTCTTTCTAAGACGGAAGAAGTGATTAATCAAGCAACGATTCAATCGGCTCTTGGTCGTAGTTTCCGTATTACTGGTATCGACTCTCAAGCTGAAGCACATAACCTAGCACTTCTACTTCGTGCTGGTGCTCTAATTGCGCCTATCTCGATTGTTGAAGAACGTACGATTGGTCCATCAATGGGTCAGCAGAATATCGATATGGGTATTCAGGCGTGTATTTGGGGTATGGTTGCTGTAATGATCTTTACACTGGTTTATTACCGTGGTTTTGGTCTTGTTGCAAACTTAGCCTTAATGGCAAACTTGGTATTAATCATTGGTGTTATGTCGATGATCCCAGGTGCAACAATGACGCTTCCAGGTATTGCCGGTATCGTATTAACGGTTGGTATGGCGGTCGATGCTAACGTACTTATTTTCGAGCGTATTCGAGAAGAGTTGCGTGATGGGCGTAATCCACAACAAGCAATTCACCAAGGTTATGCTAATGCCTTTAGTACGATTGCTGATGCGAACATCACAACGCTGATTACTGCAATTATCTTGTTTGCTGTTGGTACTGGCGCAATTAAAGGTTTCGCTGTTACGTTATCTATCGGTATTTTAACATCAATGTTTACTGCGATTGTTGGTACTCGTTGTGTGATTAACTTAGTTTACGGCGGTAAGCGCGTAGACAAGCTGTCGATCTAAGGACTCATTATTATGTTTCAATTAATGAAAGCAGAGAAAACGATCGACTTCATGCGTTGGTCTAAAGCTGCCTTCTTCTTTTCAATGTTGATGATTGTTGCTTCTATCGCAACGTTATCGACAAAGTGGTTAAACTGGGGTTTAGACTTCACGGGTGGAACACTGATTGAAGTTGGCTTTGAACAGCCGGCACAATTACCAGATATCCGTAGTGCATTAGAAGCGAAAGGTTTTGGTGATGCTACGGTTCAAAACTTTGGTACTGCACGTGATGTTATTGTTCGCCTTCAACCTCGTGAAAACGTAAAAGGTGAAGAGCTAGGTAACCAAATCATCAGTGCAATTAAAGAAGGTACTGGTGAGCAAGTAGAGATGCGTCGTATTGAGTTCGTTGGCCCAAATGTGGGTGATGAACTTACCGAAGCGGGTGGTTTAGCTATCCTAGTTTCTCTGTTATGTATCTTGGCTTATGTTTCGATGCGTTTCCAATGGCGTTTAGCTGCTGGTGCGGTACTTGCTTTGGCGCACGATATCATTATTACGTTAGGTATTTTTTCTTTCTTACAAATTGAAGTCGATTTGACGATCATCGCGGCGCTATTAACGGTGGTGGGTTATTCTTTGAATGATACTATTGTTGTATTTGACCGTATTCGTGAAAACTTCTTGAAAATGCGTAAGGGTGATTCTAATGACATTATTAATGATGCAATTACGCAAACATTAAGCCGTACATTAATTACATCAGCAACGACGCTATTTGTAGTTATCGCATTGTTCACTCAAGGCGGTGCGATGATCCATGGCTTTGCTCTTGCATTGTTGTTAGGTATCACTATCGGTACGTATTCTTCTATCTATGTAGCATCAGCGTTAGCTCTGAAACTAGGTATCACTCGTGAACACTTAATGCCAACGCCTATTGATAAAGAAGGCGAAGAAGAGTTTGAACAGATGCCTTAACGGTATTTTGTTAACTATATAATAAAAAATGGACCATTATGGTCCATTTTTTTATGTCTACTAAAAGCTTTAAAGTTTTTCTAAATCTTTTTCTATTTCTTCTATTTTGCTCGCGACCACTTTTTCTAAATGTCTTAAATCTTTTAGAATTTTCTTTTTCACGTCGGTTGGTGTTTCTTTTTCTGGGCGAGTAATTTTGTTTAATTCATCAATGATAAGGGTTAAATTTCGATTGATTTCAGTGGTTTCTTTATAGCGATGACTGCCGCTATCTACAAGCACATTTTTAACTTGGCGAGGGTATTTGAATTTTACGCTTTTAGCGAAGAGTTCACCTTTCTGCTTAGAAAAATAGATCTTCAATATGTCTTTATGGGCTTCTTGTCGTAGAGAATAACGTTCAATTTTTTCTGGTTCAGAAATTCCAAGGCTAACAAGGTGTGGGTACATGGCTTACTCCAATATTATTATGTAGTTATAAGATTCCTCTAGATGAGCATTAACGATGAGGGCCGATATCACAACTGCTGTGAATGAAAGTTGTGGGATAGATCTTATCCATCCCATTTATTGCTTTTAGTCATTCATATTACGAGCTTAATCTCGCTACATTTTTAACTAATGCTAATTCAAGCTCTGCTTGTTTATCATCATCAAGTCGACCACCAACGTCAGATGTTAGGATGAATAAATCCTCAGCTCGCTCACCAATTGTGGTGATCTTCGCTGCATGTAAATTGATCCCTAATTGAGCAAATGTGGCACCAACCGTCGCTAATAACCCTGGAGTATCTAATGCAACAAACTCCATTAACGTCCTTTTCCCTGTTTTAGTTGGTAAAAACTCCATGCGTGTTTTCACATTAAAATGTTGAAGCTGGCGTGGCGGTCGACGGGTTTTAATGTGCGTTGCTTGGTCATTTAGTTTAACGTCGTAAAGTTGATCAATTAATCTTTGTTGTCGTTCTTCATCAATAGGGTCATCATTTTGGTCAAGAACCATAAAGGTATCGAGCGCATACCCATCTTTGCTGGACATAACTTGAGCATCATAAATAGTAATACTGCGTCTATCTAACTCTGCTGCTACAGTTGCAAAAAGATGCGGTTGATCCTTACTGTAAACAAAAATTTCAGTTCCTCCACGAGAGGCATTTTTACTGATGAGTATTAATGATTTTTCTTTATCTTGATGACGAAGAAGATGGCTAGCATGCCATGCAATTTGTTTATGAGTATGACGTAAGAAATAATCCGCTTTAAATCGACGCCATAAAGCATCGACTTCCCACTGTGTGAATCCTTCACTACGAAGTTGTGCAGAAGCCATTTGTTGATTATGACGAATGCGATCACGTAAGTCTGGCGGGTTCTCTAGGCCTCTTCTAAGTGCTCGCTGGGTGGCATTGTATAAATCTGCGATAAGTGAGCGTTTCCAACTGTTCCATAAATCCGGATTAGTCGCACAGATATCAGCAACAGTTAAACACACTAAGTAATCTAAACGTTCTTCATCCCTAACTTGTTTGGCGAACTCAGTGATCACATCAGGATCGTAAATATCACGACGTTGTGCTGTAACAGACATGAGCAAGTGGCTTTTTACGAGCCAAGAAACTAAATTGGCTTCTGGTTTTGATAGTCCATGGCTAATACAAAAATCATAGGCATCTACGGCACCTAATTCAGAGTGATCGCCCCCGCGGCCTTTTGCTATATCATGAAAAATGGCAGCTATGATAAGTAACTCTTTTTTCATTATTTTAGGGAAGATTTCACAACAGATAGGGTGTTTATCTCGATTTGTAGTATCCGAAAATTTATTAATATGCTTAAGCAGACGAATGCTGTGCTCATCAACCGTATAAGCATGAAATAAATCAAATTGCATTTGTCCTACAATATGGCTCCATTGAGGTAAATAAGCGGAAAGAACCCCTAATTTATGCATGGAACTAAAGGCATTGTTTAATGCATTTGGGTGCTGAGTTAATTGTAGAAATTTTTCTTTGGCTTCAGGTATCTCACATAAAAAACGATTAAGTCGACGTCGAGCGGTTCGTAATTGACGCATGGTAGGAGGAGCAACTCCGTCAATGGTAGAGTCGTTCGCCATTAATAAAAACATGTCTAATATGGTGTCTGGACGAGCTTGAAATAGAGCTGGCTTTCGAGCTTCAATTAATCGTCCGCGGCGTTGGAAATCATCATCTATGATAATGGCATCATCTTGCTCACCTTGATGAAGGATTGCTTGGTCAAAAATTTTGAGCAGCATGCTATTTAGCTCAGCAACGCGGCGTAAAGTTCGATAGAACTCTTTCATCATACGCTCTACACCGCGATTTCCTTCACCAATGAAACCCAAATGCTCAGCAACGGAAGCTTGGTGACCAAAGGTGAGTCGATTGTCGTATCGTTTCAGTTCAATATGCAATGCAAAGCGAACACGCCATAAGAACTCTTGGCATTCTAATAATTCGCGATATTCCGCATCAGTTAAAAAACCGGCTTGACTCATCTCAAGTAGGGACGTTGCTCCAAAGTGGCGTCGAGCAATCCAGCTTAGAGTATGAATGTCTCTTAGCCCTCCTGGACTTGATTTTATGTCAGGTTCTAAGTTGTATGTGGTGTCATGGTAACGGCTGTGACGTTTTTTTTGCTCATCAATCTTTGCTTGATAAAAAGATTCACTTGGCCAGAAACTGTCTGAATGTATTTTTAATTTTAGTTGGTGGGACAGTTCTTTATTACCACAAATATAGCGGGCTTCTTGTAAGTTAGTTGCCACAGTTAAATCATTCTGACCTATTTCTATGCACTCTGCTATTGAACGAACACTATGGCCAATTTCTAATTTTAAGTCCCAAAGTAGAGTGACTAACTCTCCTACTTTTTGGCAAAATGTATCATTGGTATTGTTCTCAGTTAAAATGAGAATATCAATATCTGAAAGAGGGTGAAGTTCACTTCGTCCATAACCACCGACGGCGATTAAGGATGTATTTGCGATGTCATCAAATTTAAAAAATTGCCACAGTCGAGAGAGTAATTGATCAAAATAGTGAGATCGTTCAAATACTAAATCTGAAACGGCTTTGTGTTGGTGAAAGGCATTAATTTGGTATTGAGAGAAAAGGGTCAGTTGTTGCTTTAGTTCAGTAATATTAAGCTGAGTATCGGATAAGGATAGGGGGGATAGATATTTCATAGCAATCCTTGCTGATAAAAAAACAGAAGACCGAAGCCTTCTGTTTATTTGCGATTTGTTATTTGTTATTCATGTGGCGAGGAATGGTTTCTTCAGAACGTAGAGTTAACACTTCACAACCCGTTTCGGTTACTAAAATAGTGTGTTCCCATTGAGCGGTATTTTTACCGTCGCCTGTGTATACTGTCCAACCATCGTTGTCGTCTTGAAGACAGCCGAATTTACCTAAGTTGATCATTGGCTCAATAGTAAATGTCATGCCTGCTTTTAATACAGTACGATCGCTGTTTTTGTAATGAACAACTTGTGGTTCTTCATGGAATTCAGAACCAATGCCATGCCCACAGTAATCACGTACGATAGAACATTTTGGTGTTGTGCCTTTGATGTATTTTTGAATGGCAGTACCAATTTCACCCAGTTTTACACCCGGTTTAACTTTACGCATACCAACATATAAGCTCTCTTGTGCAATTAGACACAGACGTTTATCTGTAGGGCTTACATCACCAACTAAGAACATCTTAGAAGTATCACCGTGGTAACCGTCTTTGATTACTGTGATATCAATATTAAGGATGTCACCATCTTTTAATACTGCAGGTTTTACAAAACCATTGTATTGCTCATCTTGTGATGCAGGAATGCCATGACAAACAATGTGGTTAATTGATGTACAGATAGATTTAGGGAAACCATGGTAATTTAATGGAGCAGGGATTGCGCCTTGAACTTCAGTAATGTGCTTATGGCAAATTTGATCAAGTTCTTCTGTTGTTACCCCTGCTTTCACATAAGGTTCAATCATTTCAAGTACTTCAGCGGCTAATTGGCCGGCTACGCGCATTTTTTCAATTTCTGCAGCGTTTTTAATCTTTACTGACATGGGCTTTTCTCTATCTAAAATTAAATCGTATTAAACGATAATGTCTCTAAGTTTACCTAGGCAGCTTGTATCTTTCAATTATAAGGTGATGGGAATACCTAGATCAGTAAAATGATCCCTTAAAAATGAGTTATAAGAGAAAAATAGTGGATTTTAACAGCGTTTTTATGGTATAAAGCGCGCCGGATTGATGAACAATTTGTTGTTCTCAATACCAACTATACTTTTATTTTAAATCACACACATACCGACACGCAGTCCGGGGTGCTCATTTTTTTGATTGTTTAATCTTAAATTAGAGTCGGATTATCAGCGGGGTATGTGGAGGCTTAACCCCATTTAACAGAGGAATTCTCAAAATGGCAACTGTATCAATGCGCGATATGCTTAAAGCTGGTGTTCACTTCGGTCACCAAACTCGTTACTGGAACCCAAAAATGAAGCCATTCATCTTTGGTGCTCGTAACAAAGTTCATATCATCAACCTAGAGCAAACTGTACCAATGTTTAACGAAGCTTTAGCAGAACTTGCTAAAATCGGTAGCAAAAAAGGTAAAGTACTTTTCGTTGGTACTAAGCGCGCTGCATCTGAAGCTGTTAAAGAAGCTGCAATCAACAGCGACCAGTTCTACGTGAACAACCGTTGGTTAGGTGGCATGCTTACTAACTACAAAACTGTTCGTCAATCTATCAAGCGTCTAAAAGACTTCGAAGTTCAATCTCAAGACGGTACTTTTGAGAAACTAACTAAGAAAGAAGCGCTAATGCGTACACGTGATATGGAAAAACTAGAGAAATCTCTAGGCGGTATCAAAAACATGAACGGTCTTCCAGACGCGTTATTTGTTATCGATGCTGATCACGAACACATCGCTATTAAAGAAGCAAACAACCTAGGTATCCCAGTATTTGCTGTTGTTGATACTAACTCAAACCCAGACGGTGTTGACTACATTATCCCAGGTAACGATGACGCAATCCGCGCTATCCAACTTTACCTGAACGCTGCTGCTGACGCTGTTAAGTCTGGTCGTAACCAAGACGTTGCAGCTGTAGCTGAAAAAGACGGTTTCGTAGAAGCTGAATAATATTTTTTCGATTCGTCGAAATTATTATTTGCTCCTAGTGAGTCTTTTCGTTTCGTAGTAAACTGAAATAGTTAGCAGGGGCCCAATTTGGCCCCTGATTTTTAACTCCACCAATTAAATTGAGGAATTGAGAATGGCAACTGTAACTGCTGCTCTTGTAAAAGAACTTCGTGAGCGCACTGGCGCTGGCATGATGGAATGTAAAAAAGCGTTAGTTGAAGCGAACGCTGATATCGAACTAGCGATCGAAAACATGCGTAAATCTGGCGCTGCTAAAGCTGCTAAAAAAGCAGGTAACGTTGCTGCTGAAGGCGCAATCATCATCAAAGAAGAAAACGGCGTTGCTGCTCTTCTTGAAGTTAACTGTCAAACTGATTTCGTTGCTAAAGATGCTAACTTCACAGCATTCGCTGCAGAAGTTGCTGCTGCAGCTGTTGCTTCTCAAGCGACTGTTGAAGAACTTCAAGCACAATTCGAAGAAACTCGTGTTGCTCTAGTAGCTAAAATCGGTGAAAACATCAACATCCGTCGCGTACAATACGTTGCTGGTTCTGCACTAGCTTCTTACCGTCACGGCGAGAAAATCGGTGTTGTTGTAGCTGGTGAAGGCGATGCTGAAACTCTTAAGCACATCGCTATGCACGTTGCTGCTTCTAAGCCTGAGTACGTTAACCCATCTGACGTACCTGCTGACGTAGTAGAAAAAGAAAAAGCTGTTCAAGTTGAAATCGCTATGAACGAAGGCAAACCTCAAGAAATCGCTGAGAAAATGGTTATCGGCCGTATGAAGAAATTCACGGGCGAAGTTTCTCTAACAGGTCAAGCTTTCATCATGGAACCTAAGAAAACTGTTGCTGAAATTCTTAAAGAGAAAGGCGCTTCAGTATCTAACTTCGTACGTCTAGAAGTTGGTGAAGGTATCGAGAAAGCTGCAGAAATGAGCTTTGCTGATGAAGTAGCTGCAGTACAAAAAGGTTAATCCCTTCTGTATTGTAACTGAAAGAGACCGTGGCTATGCTGCGGTCTTTTTGTGAATAGCTGTTACCTTTTACTATTGAATTATTAATAGAAAATAATCCAGTACTAAATGGTGACCGTTATTTTGACAACTCTAGTGAAAAGGTAAAATCCATGACGACGAACCCGAAACCAGTATATCAGCGTATTCTATTAAAACTTAGTGGTGAAGCACTTCAAGGCGAAGAGGGTTTTGGTATTGACCCGGCAACGCTTGATCGTATGGCTCAAGAAGTAAAAGAGCTGATCGAGCTTGGTGTTCAAGTTGGTGTTGTTATCGGTGGTGGTAACCTTTTCCGTGGTGCAGGTCTTGCAGAAGCAGGCATGAACCGTGTAGTAGGTGATCACATGGGTATGCTAGCGACAGTAATGAATGGCTTAGCGATGCGTGATGCACTACACCGTGCATACGTAAATGCTCGAGTAATGTCAGCTATCCCTCTTAAAGGTGTATGTGACGATTACAACTGGGCTGATGCTATCGCTCAATTACGTCAAGGCCGTGTGGTTATTTTCTCAGCTGGTACAGGTAACCCATTCTTCACAACAGATTCTGCTGCATGTCTACGTGGTATTGAAATTGAAGCTGATGTTGTTTTAAAAGCAACAAAAGTAGATGGTGTATTTACTGCTGATCCAGTATCTAACCCTGATGCAGAATTGTATGATAAACTGTCTTACAACAGCGTTCTTGAAAAAGAATTAAAAGTGATGGACTTAGCAGCGTTTACTCTTGCTCGTGACCACAACATGCCTATTCGTGTATTTAACATGAACAAGCCTGGTGCATTACGTCGTGTAGTTATGGGTGAAACTGAAGGCACACTGATCAGCAACGCTGAATAATTCTCCTACGAATCAAAAATAATCAAGGTGATCTTGTGATTAACGAAATTAAAAAAGATGCGCAAGAGCGTATGGAAAAAAGTGTTGAAGCACTGAAAAATAACCTGTTAAAAGTTCGTACAGGTCGTGCTCACCCAAGTCTTCTATCTGGTATTTCAGTTGAATACTACGGTGCAAAAACACCTCTAAATCAAGTTGCTAACGTTGTAGCTGAAGATTCTCGTACTCTTGCAATTACGGTTTTCGATAAAGAACTTGCTGGTCTTGTTGAAAAAGCAATCATGATGTCAGATCTTGGTCTAAACCCAATGTCAGCGGGTACAGTAATCCGTGTACCACTTCCACCGCTAACAGAAGAGCGTCGTAAAGACCTAGTTAAGATTGTTCGTGGCGAAGCTGAAAATGGCCGTGTAGCTGTTCGTAATATCCGTCGTGATGCTAATGGTGATGTGAAAGCACTTCTTAAAGAGAAAGAGATTTCTGAAGATGATGATCGCCGTGCACAAGATGAGATTCAAAAGCTTACAGATGCTGCCGTTAAGAGTATTGATGAAGTACTTGCAGTAAAAGAAAAAGAGTTAATGGAAGTATAATTGCTTTCATACTCATTGTTCTCACTGATCTTTTCATTAAATTAATGATATGATGTCGGCGACGAACACCATAAGAAGCGCTGGGTGGAGACATCAGCGCTTTTATTTTTAAGGGAGTTATATGACCAGTCAAATTAATAACGAGTTTTTATCATTAGAAGTATTACCTAAGCATATTGCGGTAATTATGGATGGTAATGGACGCTGGGCTAAGGCTCAGGGAAAACCTCGTGTATTTGGTCATAAAGCAGGTGTTGATGCGGTAAGAAAAACCATTTCAGCAGCCAGCAAGCTTGGGATCAATGCCATAACACTTTTTGCTTTTAGTAGTGAGAATTGGCGTCGACCTGAAGAAGAAGTAAGTGTTCTAATGGAGTTGTTTATCACGGTGCTTTCTCGTGAAGTAAAACGTCTTCATAAAAATAATATTCAATTACGTATAATTGGTGAAACTTCTCAGTTTAGTTCTCGCCTTCAGAAGAAAATTGTTGAAGCGGAAACATTAACTTCTGAAAATACAGGGTTAGTACTAAACGTTGCTGCAAACTATGGCGGCAAATGGGATATTACACAAGCAGTACGTCGCCTCGCATATCAAGTGGAACGAGGCAATTTACAGGCAGATGATATTGATGAAAGTCTTATCGCATCTAAACTGACGATGTCAGATTTGCCTGAAGTGGATTTGATGATTAGAACGAGCGGTGAATGTCGTATCAGCAATTTTATGCTGTGGCAAATGGCTTATGCTGAGTTCTATTTCACTGACCAATATTGGCCTGATTTTAATGAACAAAGCTTAGCTGACGCTGTTGCTTGGTTTGTTAGTCGAGAAAGACGATTTGGTTGTACAGGTGAACAAATCCAAGCTCTAATGAACGAAAAGGATCAATAAAGTTTGAAACAGCGTATTATTACTGCTCTTATTTTGGCGCCCCTTGTTATTGCAGGGATCTTCATGTTGCCAATGCAAGGGTTCTTAATTGCTATCACAGCAATTACATTGGTTGGATTCTGGGAGTGGACTCAGTTTACAGAATCAAAATCTCGCTATTTAGCTATTATCCCTTCTGTTGCTGTCTTAGCAGCGTCTTTGTTTTTTCTTCCAACATCAACGTTAGAACTGACAATACCTAGTAATGAACACCAAATAATATTATTAGTTGGTTTTACATGGTGGTTAATTGCATCGGGGTTAGTACTTACTTTCCCAAATAGTAAAAAATTATGGTATAGCAACTTACCTTTAAAGCATATTTTCGGTTGGCTAACTATGATTCCTTTCCTATGGAGTATTTTATTGCTTCGTGCTGATCACTATATGCTAGATAGCTATTATGGCGCCAAACTTGTATTGCTTGTTTGTTTATTAGTATGGGCAGCAGATAGCGGTGCTTATTTTGCTGGTAAGTCATTTGGTAAGCGCAAAATGTCACCTGCAGTTAGCCCAAATAAAACCATTGAGGGTCTTATTGGTGGTGTGATTACCGCAATCATTATTGGTTGGGGGGCAGCAAGTGCATTCAATATTCAATTTGAAAGTACATCGTCAATGTTAGGTATTTTTATTGCAACAATTATCATCTCTGTTTTAGGTGACTTAGTAGAAAGCATGTTTAAGCGAGCATCAGGAATAAAAGACAGTGGCACGATTATTCCAGGTCATGGCGGTATTTTAGATCGCATTGATAGCTTAACAGCGGCTTTTCCTGTTTTTGCTTTTTTATATTTCTTCTAGCTGATATTAGGTATTTGACGACAAATACCATATCCATTTTTAAGTTATGCGGTAGATAGGATTATCTGCCGTTTTTCTATCTTTAAACCACCATGGTCATTTCATTATGCGCAAGTTAACCATTTTAGGAGCGACAGGCTCTATTGGTAGTAGCACACTATCAGTCGCAAAACAAAATTCCGATCAATTTGAAATTGTTGCATTAGGCGCTGGCACTAATGTCGATAAAATGTTGGAGCTATGCCTTGAATGGAAACCAAAATACGTCGCAATGGCAACTCAACCAGCGGCAGATGCGTTAAAAGAGCTATTATCAGCTCATGCGATTAATGCTGAAGTATTCTCTGGTGAAGATGGCTTATGTCATATTGCGCAACTTGACGAAGTTGATACTGTGATGGCTGCAATTGTAGGAGCAGCAGGGCTTCTACCAACCATGTCGGCCGTTAAAGCTGGTAAACGTATTTTGCTTGCTAATAAAGAAGCTTTGGTCATGTCTGGGCAGCTATTTATTGATGCGGTTGAAAAGTATGACGCTGAATTGTTGCCAGTAGATAGCGAGCATAACGCTATCTTTCAATGTTTACCGCAATCAATTCAAACCAATTTAGGTCGTTGCGATTTAGAGGAACACGGTGTTAGTTCTATTTTATTAACTGGTTCTGGTGGCCCTTTTCGTTATACCAATGTGTCAGAGCTTGAAGCCGTAACGCCTGAAATGGCAATTGCGCACCCTAATTGGTCTATGGGGCCAAAGATCTCTGTCGATTCAGCAACGATGATGAACAAAGGCCTTGAGTATATTGAAGCTCGTTGGTTATTCAATGCGAGTAAAGAGCAATTAAAGGTTGTTATTCATCCACAATCAGTAATTCATTCAATGGTCCAATATAAAGACGGTTCTGTGTTGGCACAAATGGGATTGCCAGATATGAGAACACCCATTGCGTGTACTATGTCTTACCCAAAAAGAGTCAATGCAGGTGTTGAACCTTTAGATTTTACTAAGGTTGGAGAGTTTACGTTTATCGCTCCTGACTTTTCTCGCTACCCTTGTTTGAAACTAGCCATTGATGCGTGTTATTTAGGTCAACATGCAACTACGGGGCTAAATGCTGCGAACGAGCAAGCTGTTGCTGCCTTTTTAGCCAATAAAATAAAATTTACGGATATAGCTCGAATTAATGAGGCTGTTTTGCATAAAGTATGTGCAAACTTCCAAAACCTTGAGCTAGATAGCTTGGAAAGCCTGATTGACCTAGATAGAATGGCGCGTCGTTATGCCGATGAGGCAATTAATAAGGTTTAATTATGTCAGAACTTCTATGGAATTTAGCATCATTCATTATTGCACTGGGTATTCTTGTTGCAGTACATGAATTTGGCCACTTCTGGGTAGCGCGCCGTTGTGGTGTTATTGTTGAGAAATTTTCAATTGGTTTTGGCAAATCTCTTTGGAGCAAAAAAGGCAAAGACGGCACTGAATATAACATTTCGATGATCCCACTTGGTGGATACGTAAAAATGTTAGATGAGCGTGTTGATGATGTTCCAGAAGAGCAAAAAGAAAGAGCGTTTAATAATCGTCCATTATGGCAGCGCAGTGCTATTGTTGCTGCTGGACCAATAGCGAATTTCCTGTTTGCTGTATTTGCATGCTGGCTTGCTTTTATGATCGGCGTAACCGCATTGAAACCAGTTGTAGGTCAAGTTGAAGATGGCTCTATTTTTTCTAAAGCAGGAATTACAGCTGGTGTTGAACTAAAAGCCATTTCAGGAATCCAAACATCCGATTGGGAAGCCGTAAGCATGGCGATAGTGTCACACATTGGTGATGACTCTATGACGGTGACTTATAGTGATGAAAATAATATTGGTGTTGAAGTAACGAAGCGTTTGGATTTATCCCAATGGAATTTTGACCCAGAGAAAGATTCGCCACTATTATCGTTAGGCTTTTTTCCTTATCGTCCAGCTTTAACTCTTGATGTTGCAAATGTTAGTAGTAACAGCGCAGCTGAAAAGTCGGGTTTATTAGTTGGTGACCGTTTGGTTTCAGTTAATGGTAATGCATTAACGAAATGGCAAGAAATGGTTGATGTTATACAAGGTAATCCGAGCAAAGCGGTTGATTTGGTTATTTCTCGTGAAGGTCAAACTGTTGATTTGGTATTAATACCAGATAGCAAAGAAATTGCAGATGGCAAAGTTATCGGATTTGCAGGTGTTTCTCCTGTATATCAAGAGTGGCCAGAAGGCTACCGTTATGAAAAACAGTATGGCCCAATTGTTGCGTTTGAAAAAGCGTTAGCAAAAACTGGCGATATTATTGATTTAACCCTCACCATGACAAAGAAACTCTTTACTGGTGATGTTGCACTGAATAACTTAAGTGGTCCCATCTCTATTGCAAAAGGGGCTGGTACGACTGCTGAATATGGTTTAGTCTCATTTTTAGGATTTTTAGCGTTAATCAGTGTTAACTTAGGCATTATTAACTTATTACCTCTTCCTGTATTGGATGGCGGGCATTTACTCTTCTTTGCTATTGAAGGGATTACGCGTAAGCCAGTATCGGAACGAGTTCAAGAAATTGGTTATAAAGTAGGAACAGCAATGATTATGTCATTGATGGCGATAGCTTTATTTAACGACTTTATGCGCCTTTAAGTAGTAGCAAGGGAATTATTAGACGTATTATGGCGATGAAAAAATTGTTGATTGCCTCACTGCTGTTTGGCAGTGTTGCAGCGCACAGTGCAGAAACATTTGTTATTGATGACATACGCTTTGAGGGATTACAGCGTGTTGCATTAGGTGCTGCACTACTTAAAACACCTGTTCGTGTTGGTGATACGATGAGCCAACAAGATGTAGCTCAGGTTATTCAGGCTCTTTTTGCATCTGGCAACTTTGAAGACGTAAAAGTGTTCCGTGATGGTAATGCATTACTTATTAAGGTAACTGAACGCCCAACGATTGCAAATATCTCTTTCTCTGGTAACAAAGCGATCAAAGAAGAGCAGATGCAGCAAAATCTAGAGGCTTCTTCTATTCGAGTTGGTGAAGCGCTAGATAGAACAACCTTAAGTAATATTGAAAAAGGGTTAGAAGATTTCTATTACAGCGTAGGTAAATACAACGCGACGGTTCATGCAGTTGTAACGCCACTTCCTCGTAATCGTGCAGATCTTAAATTCGTGTTCACCGAAGGTGTATCGGCAAAGATCCAACAAATTAACTTTATTGGAAATGAAGTTTTTACCGATGAGCAACTATTAAGCCGTTTTAACTTAAATGTTGATGTTGCTTGGTGGAACTTCTTAGCTGATGAAAAGTATCAAAAACAAGTCCTTGCTGGTGATATTGAAGCATTACGTTCATATTATCTTGATCGCGGTTATTTAAAATTTCAAGTTGACTCAACCCAAGTGTCTATTTCACCTGATAAAAAAGGTGTGTATATCGCTTTAACGATTGATGAAGGCGAACCTTACACTGTAAGCGGTGTTAAATTCCAAGGTGAATTAATTGGGAAAGAAGAAGAGTTTAAAAAACTGATCCCGTTTGAAAATGGTGAAGTTTACAACGGCTCTGCGGTAACGAGTTTAGAAGAAAATATAAAGCGTATTTTAGGTGAGGCGGGTTACGCTTATCCTCAAGTTCGTACTATGCCTGAATTTGATGATGAAAACCAAACGGTATCATTAATCATCAATGTTGAAGCAGGTAATCGTATGTACGTTCGTGATATTCGATTTGTTGGTAATACATCGACAAAAGATGAAGTATTACGTCGTGAAATGCGTCAAATGGAAGGGGCTTGGTTAAACTCTAAGTCAATTGAAACAGGTAAAAACCGTCTAAATCGTTTGGGCTTCTTTGAAACTGTTGATGTTCAAACTGTTCGTGTTCCTGGCTCTGATGATGAAGTGGATCTGGTTTATTCTGTAAAAGAAGCGAACTCCGGTAGTGTTAACTTTGGTGTCGGTTATGGTACGGAGTCAGGCATAAGTTTCCAAGTAGGTTTACAACAAGATAACTTTATTGGTTCAGGTAATCGTGTTGGTATTAATGCGATGATGAACGATTATCAAAAGAACATCAGTTTAGACTACCGTGATCCATACTGGAACCTTGATGGTGTCAGTCTTGGCGGTAAGATCTTCTATAATGAGTTTGAAGCATCAGATGCAGGTATTGTTGACTACACCAACCAAAGTTATGGCGGTAGTTTAACTTGGGGTTTCCCATTTGATGAATTGAACTATTTTGAAATTGGTGTGGGTTATACGCACAATAAAATTTCAAACTTAGAAGGTTATGTACAGATTGAACAGTATCTACAATCTGTAGGCGATGCATATGATAGTGGTGATCAAACCTTAATCGTTAGTGATTTTGATGTCACCTTGTCGTGGACACGTAATAACTTGAATAAAGGGTATTTCCCAACTGCGGGTAACTACCAACGTGCGTCGTATAAAATCACAACGCCAAATTCTGATTCACAGTTCTTTAAAGCGCAATATGAAGTTCGACAGTACTTCCCATTAACTAAGAAGCATGAGTTTGCTTTATTAATGCGTGGTAAGGCGGGTTATGGTAATGGTTATGGTCAAACTGATGGTAATGATAACCTGTATCCATTCTATGAAAACTTCTATGCGGGTGGCTTCACTACGCTACGTGGTTTTGGTTCAAACTCTGCGGGTCCAAAAGCAGTATATGCGCAAGGCTCAAATGGTGGTATAGGTAACAATACTTCGTATGCGGCAACAGATGACTCTGTTGGTGGTAACGCAACAGCATTAGCAAGTATTGAATTAATCGTTCCAACACCGTTTGCAAGTGAGGAGACTCGAAATCAAATTCGAACCAGCGTTTTCTTTGATATGGCAAGTGTTTGGGATACTGAATTTGATTATAAAGAACCTAAACCGGGAATGGATGGAGCTCAGTACTACTATGATTACTCTGACCCATCAAACTTCCGTTCATCGTATGGTGCTGCCGTACAATGGATGTCACCAATGGGACCATTAGTATTCTCAATTGCGAAACCAGTGAAAATTTATGAAGGTGATGATGAAGAATTCTTCAGTTTCACCATTGGTCGAACTTTCTAAGCATTGATAGCTCTAATAGAAAAGTGTTAATGTAAACTGTATTGGTTTATATACGATAATAGTTAAGTAAGGATATGATTTTGAAAAAATTAGTGAAAGTAGCCGCTTTAGGCGCAGTTCTGGTAAGTGGTTCTTTTTTTGCTAATGCAGCAGAAGCAGCAACCAAAGTTGGTTATGTAAACATGGCTCAAATTGTTCAGCAAATGCCACAACGTGAAGCTATTTCAGAAAAGCTTCGTGCTGAATTTAAAGATCGTATTGATGAGTTACGTGGTTTAGAATCAAAAATTAAAGATAAAGTTGAAACTATCAAACGCGATGGTGAGTTATTAGGTGCATCAGGTAAAACGAAGCTTGAGCGTGAAATCGCTTCACTTCAGTCTGATTACAAACTAAAAGCACAAGCTTTAGATGAAGATAACCGTCGTCGTCAAGGTGAAGAGCGTCAAAAGTTAATTATGCAAGTGCAACAAACTGTAGAGAAAGTAGCAAATAAAGAAGGCTACGATATGGTTGTTGACGCTGCAACATTGCTTTGGGCTAAACCAGAAGACAACCTATCAGAAAAAGTTATTAAAGCAATTAAATAAGGTTGAATATGTCTCGTATTACGCTTGCTGAATTGGCAGAAAAATTAGATGCAACAGTCCATGGTGATGGCACTGTTGTGGTTCACTCAATCGCTTCGATGAGCAAGGCAAAGGAAGGGGATATTACTTTCCTTTCTGATGCTAAGTATCGTAAACATTTAGTTGAGTGCCAAGCTTCTGCTGTTATTGTTAAAGAAGCAGATGTGGAATTCTGTCAATCTAACGCTCTAATAATGCGAGACCCATATTTAGGCTTTGCACTAGCAGCACAAGCATTGGACACAACACCTGCTCCTGCTAGTGATATTGCACCTTCTGCTTATATTGCTGATGATGCAATTATTGGTGAAGGTGTTGCTATTGGTCATAATGCGGTTATTGAATCAAAAGCGGTTATTGCTGATGGTGCAATGATTGGTGCTGGTTGTTTTATCGGTAAAGAAGCAAAAATCGGTAAAAATACTAAATTATGGGCAAATGTATCTGTTTATCACCGTGTTAAAATTGGTGAAGCTTGCCTTGTTCAATCTGGTACCGTTATTGGTTCTGACGGTTTTGGCTATGCAAATGATCGCGGTACTTGGGTTAAGATCCCACAGTTAGGTTCTGTAATTATTGGCGATAATGTTGAGATTGGTGCAAATACGACGATTGATCGTGGTGCTATTGATGACACCATTATTGAAAGCAATGTTATCATCGATAACCAAATTCAAATTGCGCATAACGTACAAATCGGATCTGGTTCAGCAATGGCTGGTGGTACTATAGTTGCAGGCAGTACTAAAATTGGTAAGCACTGTATTATCGGCGGTGGCTCTGTAATTAATGGTCATATCGAAATTACGGATGGGGTAACCATCACAGGTATGGGTATGGTAATGCGAGCGATTGATGAGAAAGGTATGTACTCATCAGGCATTCCACTGCAAACCAATAAAGAATGGCGTAAAACAGCGGCTCGTGTTCATAAGATTGATGAAATGAACAAGCGATTAAAAGCAGTTGAAAAAAAGTTAGTCGATTAATATTAACTTTACTACATTCTAATAAATAAGTATTGGTCTGCATTTTGCAGACCTTTTTCTATCTATTATTACTCTATTTGAGCTACACTATTGCTCAGATACGATATTGTTTTACAGGAATACTATTTTGACTCGTGAAAATAAAACATTAAATATTACTGAAATCCAAGAGTTACTACCTCATCGTTACCCATTTCTATTGGTTGACCGAGTAACTGATTTCGAAGAAGAGAAATACTTACACGCGATCAAGAATGTGTCTGTAAATGAACCTCAATTTACAGGTCACTTCCCACAAATGCCAATTTTCCCTGGCGTATTAATTCTTGAAGCAATGGCTCAAGCAACAGGCTTATTGGCATTTAAATCATTCGGTGCTCCTGCTGAGAATGAACTGTACTACTTTGCAAGTATCGATAAAGCAAAATTCCGTAAACCAGTAGTACCAGGTGATCAACTGGTTCTTGAAGTTGAATTTATTAAAGATCGTCGTGGTATCGCACTATTTAATGGCGTAGCTAAAGTAGATGGCGAAGTTGTATGTTCTGCTGAGCTTAAGTGTGCAAGACGAGAGTTTTAATTATGATTCATGAAACTGCTAAGATTCACCCATCAGCTGTTATTGAAGGCAACGTAACGATTGAAGCTAATGTATCTGTTGGTCCATTTACTTACATTTCTGGTAATGTAACGATTGGCGAAGGTACGGAAGTGATGTCACACGTTGTTATCAAAGGTGATACAACGATTGGTAAAGATAACCGTATTTTTGCTTTTGCAATTATCGGCGAAGAAAGCCAAGACAAGAAATATGGTGGCGAAGCAACAACGGTTGTTATCGGTGACCGTAATGTGATTCGTGAAAGTGTACAAATCCACCGTGGTACTGTTCAAGATCGTGGTGTAACTACAGTAGGTAGTGATAACTTACTTTGCGTTAATGTACATATTGCACATGATTGTGTTGTTGGTGACAACATCATTATGGGTAATAACGCGACATTAGCCGGTCATGTAACGGTTGAAGATTTTGCTATTGTTTCTGCATTGTCACCTGTTCATCAGTTCTGTACGGTTGGTGCTCACAGCTTCATTGGCGGTGCTTCAGTTGTTGTTCAAGATGTACCTCCATTTGTGATGGCACAAGGTAACCATTGTAAGCCGTTTGGTATTAATATCGAAGGCCTAAAACGTCGTGGTTTTGAAAAAGCTGAAATCCATGCAATTCGTCGCGCTTATAAAGCACTTTACCGTAACGGTAATACGTTAGAAGAAGCAAAAGTTGAAATAAACAAAGAAATTGAAGCGTTTCCTGTTCTTCAAGGCTTCTTAGATTTGTTTGAGAAATCAACGCGCGGTATTATTCGTTAATAACGGCATTAAAAACAGTTAAAGTATATAAGGCCTATTCATGTAGGCCTTTTTTATTTGGAGTAAGTATGACCAAACCATTACGAATCGGAATTGTTGCAGGTGAATTATCTGGAGATACTCTAGGTGAAGGCTTTATTAAGTCAATCAAAGCACAATATCCAGATGCAGAGTTCGTTGGGATCGGTGGACCTAAGATGATAGCTCAGGGCTGTGATTCTTTATTTGATATGGAAGAGTTAGCCGTAATGGGATTGGTCGAAGTGCTTGGTCGCTTACCTCGTTTATTGAAGGTAAAAGCGGAACTAGTACGTTACTTCACTCAAAATCCACCGGACGTATTCATTGGTATTGATGCACCTGATTTTAATCTTCGTCTTGAAAAAACACTAAAAGATAACGGTATTAAAACGGTTCATTACGTTAGTCCATCAGTATGGGCATGGCGACCAAAGCGTATTTTTAAAATCGATGCTGCTACGGATCTTGTATTAGCCTTTCTGCCTTTTGAAAAAGCATTTTATGATAAATACAATGTAGCTTGTGAGTTTATTGGTCACACACTAGCTGATGCTATTCCTATGGAGACCGATAAGTTTGCTGCTCGTGAATTACTTGGTTTAGAGCAAGATCGTAAATGGCTTGCAGTATTACCTGGAAGTCGTGGCGGTGAAGTCGCATTAATAGCAAAACCCTTTATTGAAACTTGCCAACGAATTCATAAACAACATCCAGATATGGGGTTTGTTGTTGCCGCGGTAAATGAAAAACGTCGTGAGCAATTTGAAACTATTTGGAAAGAAACGGCACCAGAGCTTGATTTTGTTATTATTCAAGATACAGCTCGAAATGTGATGACAGCAGCTGATGCTGTGTTACTTGCTTCAGGTACGGTTGCTTTAGAATGTATGCTAGTGAAGCGTCCAATGGTCGTGGGCTATCAAGTGAATAAGCTTACGGGATGGATAGCTCAAAAACTGTCGATTACTGAATTTGTCTCGCTTCCTAATGTATTGGCAGGAAAAGAGCTCGTTCAAGAGTTTATTCAAGAAGAGTGTCATCCAGATTTTCTTTATCCTGCAATGGAAAAAGTACTAGATAATGATAATAGTGAATTAATTGAAAAATTCACAGAAATGCATCAATGGATTAGAAAAGACGCAGATAAACAAGCTGCCAATGCCGTATTACGCCTAATTAATAAAGAAACAGCAGAATAACCAGATGACAAAAAAAACAGAATCAAAAGAATTACCGCCGTTTGAGTATCCAGAAGGATATCAACTTTTCGCTGGAGTTGATGAAGTTGGTCGTGGCCCTTTAGTCGGAGCCGTTGTTACCGCTGCGGTTATTTTGGATCCCAATAACCCGATTGAAGGGTTAACCGATTCTAAAAAATTAACAGATAAAAAGCGTGAGTTGTTATTTCCTGAAATTCAAGAAAAAGCACTAGCGTGGTCATTAGGTCGTTGTGAAGCGCATGAAATTGATGAATTAAATATTCTTCAAGCGACGATGGTTGCTATGCAAAGAGCGATTGCGGGTCTTAATATTACCCCTGATTTTGCATTGATTGATGGTAATAAAGTACCCGAATTACCAATGGCAGGACTTGCGGTAGTGAAAGGGGATTTACGCGTTCAAGAGATCAGCGCCGCATCCATTATTGCAAAGGTTACACGTGATAGAGAGATGGAAGAGCTAGATAAAGCTTATCCTCAATATGGTTTTGCGAAGCACAAAGGCTACCCAACTAAGGCACACTTCGAAGCAATTGAAGAGCACGGTGTTATTTCTGAACATCGTCGAAGTTTTAAACCCGTAAAACGCGTTTTAGGGATTGAATAATGTCTGAAGCTAAATTCGTACATTTAAGAGTTCATAGTGACTTCTCAATGGTGGATGGCTTATCTAAAGTTCCGCCATTGGTAAAAAAAGTCGGTGAGCTTGGAATGCCTGCGATGGCATTGACTGACTTTACCAATTTATGTGGTTTAGTTAAGTATTATTTTGCTGCTCATGGAGCGGGAATCAAACCGATTATTGGTGCGGACTTTAAAGTTCAATCCCAAGAGTTTGGTAATGAATTATTTAATTTAACGGTACTTGCAAAAGATAACGAAGGATATAAAAACCTGACGTTATTGATCTCTGAAGCCTATCAACGTGGCCATGTTCAGCACACTCCGGTAATGGACAAAGAGTGGTTAGTTAACCATAAAGAAGGGTTAATTCTGCTTTCTGGTGGCAAAAGTGGTGATGTTGGTAAAGCATTATTAAAAGGGAATAAAGAACTCGTTAATGAGTGTGTTGAATTTTATCAAACGCATTTCCCTGAACATTATTATTTAGAGTTAACGCGTACAGGTAGAGCTGATGAAGAGAGTTATCTTCATTTTGCGGTTGAATTAGCTGAAAAAGAAAACTTACCTGTTGTCGCAACCAATGATGTTCGTTTTATAAAGGCCGATGATTTTGATGCTCATGAGATTCGTGTTGCGATTCATGATGGCTTTACATTAGAAGACCCTCGTCGACCTAAATTATACAGTGATCAACAATACTTACGTTCTGAAGAGGAAATGTGTGAATTATTTTCAGACATTCCAGAGGCACTAGAGAACAGTGTTGAAATAGCAAAGCGTTGTAATGTAACGGTACGCTTAGGTGAGTATTTCCTACCTAATTTCCCTACTGAAGGGATGAAAATTGAAGACTTTCTCGTTAAGAAATCTCAAGAAGGTTTAGAAAGACGTTTGGCGTTTTTATTTCCTGATGAGAAAGTACGTTTAGAACGTCGACCTGAATACGATGAGCGTTTACAGATTGAACTCGATGTAATCAACCAAATGGGATTCCCAGGTTACTTCTTGATCGTAATGGAGTTCATTCAATGGTCAAAAGATAATGCAATTCCTGTAGGTCCGGGTCGTGGTTCAGGTGCTGGTTCTCTTGTTGCTTATGCACTAGACATCACAGACCTTGATCCTCTTGAATATGATCTTCTTTTTGAACGTTTCTTGAACCCAGAACGTGTATCTATGCCCGATTTCGATATCGACTTTTGTATGGATAAACGAGATCAGGTTATTGAGCACGTAGCCGAAATGTATGGTCGTGATGCGGTATCTCAAATTATTACCTTTGGTACCATGGCGGCAAAAGCGGTAATTCGTGATGTAGGGCGAGTGCTTGGACACCCTTACGGCTTTGTTGACCGCATTTCGAAGTTAGTTCCATCTGATCCTGGAATGACACTTGCTAAAGCATTCGAAGCCGAACCTCAACTTCCAGAGCTATATAATGCAGATGAAGAAGTAAAAGCTCTGATCGACATGTGCCGTATTCTTGAAGGTTGTACTCGAAACGCAGGTAAGCACGCCGGTGGTGTTGTAATATCACCAACGACAATCACAGACTTTGCGCCTTTGTATTGCGATGCTGATGGTCATTTTCCTGTAACTCAATTTGATAAGAATGACGTTGAAACTGCTGGTCTAGTTAAGTTTGACTTCTTAGGGTTAAGAACATTAACCATCATAGATTGGGCATTAGGGTTAGTTAACCCTCGTCTTGAAAAAGAAGGTAAAGATCCAGTTCGAATTGAATCGATACCTTTAGATGATCAAGCCTCATTTAATTTATTACAAAATTCAGAAACTACTGCGGTATTCCAATTAGAATCTCGTGGTATGAAAGATCTGATTAAACGTCTTCAACCGGACTGTTTTGAAGACATCATCGCACTAGTAGCTCTTTTCCGTCCGGGTCCGCTTCAATCAGGCATGGTAGATAACTTCATTGACCGTAAACATGGTCGAGAAGAAGTATCTTACCCTGATGCGACATGGCAACATGAATCGTTAAAAGAGACGTTAGAACCGACTTACGGCATTATCTTGTATCAAGAACAAGTTATGCAGATTGCACAAATCTTAGCAGGCTATACGCTAGGTGGAGCGGATATGCTTCGTCGTGCAATGGGTAAGAAAAAACCAGAAGAAATGGCCAAGCAGCGTGGTACTTTTAAAGAAGGTGCTGAGAAAAACGGTGTAGATGGCGAGCTGTCGATGAAAATCTTCGACTTAGTAGAAAAATTCGCAGGTTATGGTTTTAACAAATCTCACTCAGCGGCTTATGCTTTAGTTTCTTATCAAACATTATGGTTAAAAACACATTATCCAGCAGAGTTTATGGCGGCGGTAATGACGGCGGATATGGATAACACGGATAAGATCATTGGTCTTGTTGATGAATGTTTCCGTATGAAGTTAACCGTGTTACCACCGGATGTTAACTCTGGTTTGTATCGTTTTAACGTTGATGAGAAAGGCGCGATTGTTTACGGCATTGGTGCGATTAAAGGGGTTGGTGAAGGCCCAATTGAGAATATTATTGAAGCAAGAAACAAAGGTGGTCACTTTAAAGACTTATTTGATTTCTGTGCTCGTATCGATACTAAGAAAACCAATAAACGTGTAGTTGAAAAACTGATCCGTGCTGGTGCATTAGATAGACTAGGACCACACCGAGCTGCATTAATGGCATCATTGGATGATGCGATGAAAGCCGCTGGTCAACACCATCAAGCGGAGTCTTTTGGTCAATCTGATATGTTTGGTGTATTAACTCAAGCACCTGAAGAAGTAGAACAAGCGTATATTCACGTTCCTAAATGGCCAGAGAAAGTGTGGCTAGAGGGGGAAAGAGAAACATTAGGGCTTTACTTAACTGGACACCCTGTTAATGCGTATATTAAAGAGTTGTCTCGATATACGACATGGCGTTTGAACGATGCTCACGTAACTCGACGCGATCAAACGGTAACAGTTGCAGGCTTAGTAATAGCTGCTAGAGTAATGACCACTAAACGTGGGACTCGTATTGGTTTAATGACTTTAGACGACAGATCTGGCCGAATGGAAGTGATGTTGTTCTCAGATGCGCTTGATCGATACGCAGATTTACTAGAAACTGATAAAATAGTCCTTGTTTCTGGACAGGTCAGCTTTGATGATTTCAATGGTGGGCTTAAAATGTCTGCCCGTGAAGTGATGTCATTGGGCGATGCGCGCGAAAAATACGCACGTGGGTTATCCGTATCGGTAACCGAATCTCAAATTAATAACCAATTTTTTGAGCGCTTTAGTCAAATACTAGAGCCTAACCGGGCAGGGACCGTTCCGGTCAACGTATATTATCAACGAGCAGATGCTCGGGTTAAGTTGGTCTTAGGGACAGAATGGCGAGTAACGCCAACCGACCAACTGATGGATGATTTAAAGTCGTTGCTTGGCGAACAACAAGTCGAGCTTGAATTTAACTAGATTATTGAAGAACACTAATTTGAGTGTTCTTAAACTAACAAGGATTCTTTGATGAGCCTGAATTTTCTTGAATTTGAAAAACCAATTGCTGAGCTAGAAGCGAAAGTAGAAGCGTTACGTGAGATCTCTCGTCGTGGCGGTGAAAATGCGCTTGATCTAGAAAAAGAGATAAAGCAATTAGAAGATAAATGCCTTGAGCTTAAAAAGAAAACATTTAGTGATTTAGGTGCATGGGAAGTTGCTCAACTTGCTCGTCACCCAGAGCGTCCTTACGTTCTTGATTACATTGAGCATATGTTTACTGAGTTTGATGAATTAGCAGGCGATCGTGCGTTTGCTGATGATAAAGCATTAGTTGGCGGTATTGCTCGTTTAGATGGTCGCCCTGTAATGGTTATTGGTCATCAAAAAGGTCGTGGTACAAAAGAAAAAGTAATACGTAACTTTGGGATGCCAAAACCTGAAGGTTACCGTAAGGCTAAACGTTTAATGCAAATGGCTGAACGTTTTAATATGCCGGTAATTACTTTTATTGATACAGCTGGTGCTTACCCTGGTGTTGGTGCAGAAGAGCGTGGCCAATCAGAAGCTATCGCTATGAACCTAAAAATCATGTCTGAACTAAGTGTTCCAGTTATCTGTAACGTTGTTGGTGAAGGTGGTTCTGGTGGTGCATTAGCTATCGGTGTTGGTGATTACGTAAACATGCTTCAATACTCAACGTATTCAGTAATTTCTCCAGAAGGTTGTGCTTCAATCTTATGGCGTGATTCAGATAAAGCGCCACAAGCTGCAGAAGCTATGGGCCTTGTTGCACCTCGCCTAAAAGAACTTGAGCTGATTGATACGATTATTGATGAGCCTTTAGGTGGCGCACATCGTGATTATAAAGCGACAGCTGAGAACATTAAACAGCGTCTGCTTGAGCAGTTAAAAGAGCTTGATGCATTTGATAATGAAGCTCTGCTTGAGCGTCGTTACCAACGCTTAATGAGCTATGGTTACTGCTGATAGCATTTATTGATTCGCGCACAGTAGTCGCGTAATCCAATAAGATAGAGTAAAGTGAAAGCGAGCCTGAGTGCTCGCTTTTTTATTGGAAGAAACCTTAGGTTTAATTGATATGCTTTATTCTCATTTTTCTCAGCAAATAACATCTTATTCCGTTAAAAAACCACATCTAATTGTCGCATTAAGTGGTGGCGTTGATTCAATGGTGTTATTGCGTTTAGCTGGAATGTACGCGAAGGAAAAGCAATTGGAATGCATGGCTGTTCATGTTAATCATGGATTAAGTAAACATGCTAGCGATTGGGAAGTGAGTTGTGCCTCTTATTGTGAAGAGTTAGATATTCCGCTTTATATCGAGCGAGTCAACTTAAAAGTAAGTCCGCAAGAGAGCTTGGAAGAGGTGGCAAGAAAAGCTCGTTATCATGTGTTAGAAAAACATATGCGAGCCAATAGTTTATTGCTTACGGGTCAACACCAAGACGATCAAGTTGAAACGTTTTTTTTAGCGCTTAAGCGTGGCAGTGGTCCCGCTGGGCTCTCTTCTATGCCTTCAATTATCCCGCTTAAAACTGGGTATAAATGCCGACCGTTATTATTTACCTCTCGTCAGCACATTACAGAGTATGCTCAACAGCATCAGTTAACTTGGGTTGAAGATGAAAGTAATCAAGATACTCGATTTGATCGTAATTTCTTACGCCATGAGATCACGCCAGTGTTATCTCAACGTTGGCCAAGTTTTGCTTCTGCTGTTTCTCGAAGTGCTCAATTATGTGCGGAGCAAGAAGCGTTGTTGGTTGAATTATTGCAACCTAAATTGCAGCTGTTTCAAAATGAATTTCAAGGTCTATCGATTAAACAGATTGAACCAGAATCACTAGCATCTCGTAATATGTTATTGCGACTATGGCTGAAATTGTTTGCTATCCCACTCCCTAGTCAAACTCAACTTCATATTTTATGGAATGAGGTTGCTATGGCTCAACAAGATGCAAATCCTTGTTTAGAGTTGGGAATTGTACAAATACGACGTTATCAAGGTTATATTTATTGTGTGCCTAAATACCAAGATGTGTCTTTGTGGAAAAAGACGTTAGAAGGAAAAATTGCACTACCAGATAATCTTGGTGAGCTAGAGCTGAGAGCTAAGTTTAGTCATCATGAGAAGGGTGGTATTTTGCAATTAAGAGCACCGTTACCTAATGAAAAAGTAGAGGTGCGTTTTAATGTTATTGGTTTGGCGCCACATCCCGAGAAACGTCAACATAGCCGTAAAATGAAAAAACTGTATCAAGAGTATGAAGTACCTACTTGGCAACGCTCACGATTACCAATGGTGTTTTATAACGATGAATTAGCTGCTGTTGCTGGATTGTTTGTTTGCAAAGCATTTTCAGGGCAAGAATGTGAGCTACTTTGGCATAAACCTGTATCAGAATAGACATTCAAAACGAGCTTGGCACAATAACTTAAAATTATAAGGAGCAATGGAATGAAAAAAATAATTGGATTAGCGGTTATCGCATTAATGGCCTCAGCACCGACATTGGCAGCGGGTGATGCTGCAGCAGGAAAAGCAAAATCAGCAATTTGTGCATCATGTCATGGAGCAAATGGAATTGCTGTTATTCCGGGGTATCCAAATCTGAAAGGTCAGAATGCTCAATATATCGTATCGTCATTAAAAGCATATAAAAATAAAGAGCGCAGTGGTGGTAACTCAGCCATTATGCAACCAATGTCTATGATGTTAAGTGATGCTGATATGGAAAACTTAGCTGCGTATTACTCAACGATGAAATAATAGCAATTTCACTAACAGTATTATTTTAAAACAAAATCATAAATTAAAGCACTGCTGGTATGCGGTGCTTTTTTATTATTGAATGTTTGTAGTCACTCAACGATAATGGCTATATATTCAATATTGATGTTAAGGGACTAATATGAAAAAGATCGAAGCCATCATTAAACCATTTAAATTAGATGATGTGCGTGAAAGCCTTGCTGATGTTGGCATTACAGGTATGACAGTGTCTGAAGTTAAAGGGTTTGGTCGTCAAAAAGGTCATACAGAATTGTATCGTGGTGCTGAATACATGGTCGATTTCTTACCAAAAGTGAAATTAGAAATCGTGGTGAGTGATGATGTGGTTGATCAATGTATTGATGCCATTATTGAAACTGCACAAACGGGTAAGATTGGCGATGGTAAGATCTTTGTTACTGATGTTAGCCGTGTTATTCGTATTCGTACAGGCGAAGAAGACGAAGATGCTATTTAATAGTATCAATTTATACTCATACTAATGTGATGATTGTTGTTCATTATTGAGCTGAAATACGGTCATTGTATTGGTGTTAATAGAAGGAAGGAGTGATGAGTCACTCCTTTTTTGTTTATGAAAAAGAAAACGATTGTTCTATCTGGTATCGCTTTTATTGTTACCGCTGCTTTAGTGGCAAAAGCCATAATCTTTACGGTGCCTAAATCTCCTGAGTTTATTGAATTATCTCAAACTCAAGTATCTGCTCAGCCTACTTATCAATCGGGTTGTGAGACGTTTCCCGCTTCAGCTCCTTTAGATCGTAATGGAGAGTTAAGTGTATTGGTATGGAACATATATAAGCAGCAAAATGAAGGGTGGAAAAAAGCATTAATTGAATTGTCGAATAAAACTGACTTAGTGCTATTACAAGAGGCGAGTTTAACCCCTGAGCTGAAAGAATTTGTTGTTAATAAACGTTATTCGGCAGAATTAGTTCGTGCTTTTGATGTGTTTGATACCAGTGCTGGGGTATTAAGCCTTGCTAAAGAACAAGCACTTAGAGTGTGTGCTCATACTGCTGTTGAACCATGGTTAAGGTTACCAAAATCCGCACTATTATCCGAATACCCATTATCGAATGGGCAAGAATTAATGGTGATTAACATCCATGCAATTAATTTCACTATTGGAACGGAAGACTATCAGCAACAGATAGCGTCTTTGTCTAAAGAAGTGAGTCGTCATAGTGGTCCTATGATCATTGCTGGTGATTTTAATACGTGGAGTGAAGCTCGTTTAGCGACATTAAGAAAGCAAGTTGAAGAATTGGATATGAAAGAAGTGATTTTTTCGCCAGATGAGCGAATGCGCTTTATGACAGGGTTAGCGTTAGATCATATTTTTTATCGAGGGTTAGATATAAAAGAAGCGCGCTCGATAAAGAGTCACGCTTCTGATCATAATCCATTACAAGCCATATTTAGCCTGAAAAAGCAGTAATAAAGCCCCATAATGTAAAACAAGTTATCCAAGGAAGGATGGCAATAATAAGTGATTTAGAACGATCTAAATCAGTCCATGCCCCAAGAGCTGCATAGCTTAAAGCAATATACCAAGGCATTAATAGTGGGAAAGAGCTAGCGTAAGCTGACCAATGATCTGTCATTGGTAATTTCATTAGTCCATTTAAACTATTTAAGTCAGCAGCATAAGGCATTATGTTCGCATGATTAAGTAGTAAACTGGCATAGCTTGCGATATCACCAACTAGAGCTGGAAACATCACAACAGTACTTGCCGCAACCCACTTAAAATAACCGTGCTGATATTGGCTTTGTTTTGTTGCTAGTTTAAACCACAAAGCAAGTAACAGAATTGAAGCAGTTCGGCCTGTTACATCATTGATTACTTCGCCTGCTAGTAATATCTCTTTTGTTAGCCATTCAGGTTGAACTTGGCCACCAATACTCTCAATTTGGGCGGTCAAGTTAGTGGTTACCCATTCGAAATTCACTAAATCGAAATAGGTTCCCCAAAACATAAATGGAGCAAAGATTAATAGAACATAAGGCAGCCATGCCCATTTGCCACGCTCGTATAGCGCAGCAAAACAGTCAGCTGGTGAGCGAAATATATCGACCAATAAAATCAATGGATTTGAAGAAGGTGTCATACGTTTACCTTAGTAACATCAACGTAAAGTTTTAATTTTTGTCCCGGCTTAATGTAAGAGCCTCGTTCGATGTTATTCCATTTCATTATATCTGTCACAGCGACACTGAATTTCTGTGCGATAGAGCTTAGGTTATCACCTTGTCTGATTTGATAATGAACAGTTCGAATGATTGCGCCATCTGAATTGTTTTTCCAAATTACTAGGTTCTGGCCTACACGTAATGAATCTTTTGGAGCCATGCCGTTCCATTTAGCAAGGTCACGGTAAGAAATACTGTTATCACGAGCAATACTCCACAGACTTTCCCCGTCTTTTACTTTATGAGTTAACTTATATTTACCTTTCGCTTTTGCTTGCGTTTTTTTCAAGCGTTGCGGGGCACTTAACGCATACGTTTTATTGCCTTTAGAAGCCGTTGGGATCAATAGATATTGACCAACACGAATGTTTGCACCATTTAAGTCATTGGTTTGTTCAATGATCTTGGTTGTCGTATTGTGCTTAACCGCTAATTGACTGATGGTATCGCCTGATTGAACTTTATAGCGAACCACTTTCATTGTTTTGTTCGCGTTCTTTTTCAAATTGGCATTAAATTGATCAACATGTTCGATTGGCAGTAATAAGTGGTATGGGCCATCAGGAGAGGTTGCCCATTGATTATAAGCTGGGTTGTAACCTTGTAATTCTGTGATGGAAATACCCGCAAACTCTGCGGCAATGGCAAGATCTAACTGCTGCTTAGGATCAACCATTTCTAAAACGGGTTTGTTAGGAATTGGTGGTAGTTCAACGCCGTATTTTTCGTGGTTTTTAATCACATCAGCTAAAGCAAGCAGTTTTGGAACATAACCACTGGTCTCTTTTGGAAGATCTAAAGAGAAAAAGTCAGTTGGTTTACCTAATCTTTGGTTCTTTTTAATTGAACGAGACACACGGCCAGCGCCACTGTTGTATGAGGCAATTGAATGTTGCCAATTACCATCAAAGCGACTGTCGAAATATTCCATGTAATCTAAGGCAGCGGTTGTTGCTGCAGGTACATCACGGCGTCCGTCATACCACCAGTTTCGTTCTAGTTTAAATCGATCTGCGGTACCTGGAACAAATTGCCATAAACCTGCAGCACTACCATGAGAGTAGGCGAATGGGTCAAATGCACTTTCTACTACAGGGAGTAAAACTAATTCCATAGGCAAACCACGCTTTTCAATTTCAACCGTGATCATATATAAGAATGGCTTTGCACGCTTTGCAACGGTACGAAGGTGGCTTGGATGTTTGATATACCAATTACGGTAGTAATCAACCGATTCATTATCTGGAATTGGCATCTCAAGTTGCATAGCAATGCGTTGCCAAACATCTTCTTGTTCTTGAGGGGTAGGAGCCGGTTTTTCAACAGGTTTAACTTCTGCTGCTTTCGGCTCTGTTTTTGAAGGCGTGGTGATTGCTGAGTTAGTATCAGGCTGTGTATTTTCAGGTGTTGGTGCCGTTTGACAGCCTGCTAATAATGCGAGTCCAATCCAATGGAATTTCAGTTTCATTATGTATTGCCTTCAGTGTGTTTAATCGTATTAATATTTTTATTTGGAGGCGAATAATACTTTGCAACCACACATCAAACAAGTTTCATACTTAAAACTCGTCCTTCCATCTTCTTAATGCGGTAAAGATCTCAACCTCGGTACTATCTTGCACTTTACTTGCTACCGATTTCTTTACATTCGCTTCACTTGTTCTTAAAAAAGGATTAATGAGTTTTTCTCGTTGTAGAGTCGATGGAATCGTCGATTTACCATGAGCTCGTAGGTGAAGGACTTTTTCTCTATAACGTAATAGGTAATCATTATCTGGCTCAACGGCGAGTGCAAATGCCAAGTTTGATGCTGTGTATTCATGTGCACAGTAGACTTCAGTTTCATCAGGCAATGCTGCCATTTTTTGTAATGAGTTAAACATTTGTTCCGCCGTGCCTTCGAATAATCGACCGCAACCCGCAGAGAAAAGAGCATCACCACAGAAAAGTTTTTCATCGCCAACATAAGCAACATGACCATTGGTATGCCCAGGGACACCTAACACCATGAATTGCTCATCAAATAACTCAACAAAATCGCCATCTCCAACGGGATGAGTTAAGGTTGGAATAGGTTCATTCTCTGGGCCTACAACATTGACGCTAGGGAATTGTCTTACCAACTCAGGAACGCCACCGATATGGTCATGGTGGTGGTGTGTAATTAAAATTGCATCTAAAATAAAGTCATGCTCTTTAATGCACTCTAAAACAGGGGTAGCATCACCGGGATCGACAACAACACAATGATTGTCATTGTTGTGAATTAACCAAATGTAATTATCATTAAATGCAGGTATGCTTTTTACTGATAGCATTCACATTTCTCCAAACTTTTTATTATTCGATGGTATAGGTAACGATCTTGATTAAGCCAGCACTGCTTGATAAAAAAATTGAAAAACCACATTCATGGGAAGATATCCCTCATGGTGAGTGGATTTGTGAGCTTATTCAATCACGTTTGGATGAGTGGTGTCCCAAACTATTCGGTTACCATATGCTCAAAATTGGTGGACTAAGTGCTGAGTTAGATAGTCGCTTTTGTAATATTAAACACCAAGTTAACCTAGATAACAAAAATTCGCTAAGAAATATTACTGCAGAATTGCCTCAATTGCCGTTTCTTGAAAAAAGTATAGATGCTTGTGTATTAGCTCATCAGTTAGATTACTCATCAGACCCTCATCAATTACTCAGAGAAATAGATCGAGTGCTTATTGGTGATGGCTACGTTATTTTAACGGGGTTTAATCCAATGAGTGCTATTGGGCTTGCAAGCTTATTTCCATGGCGTAAAAATAATTTACCTTGGAGTGGACGTATGTTTACGCCTCACCGAATTAAAGATTGGTTGAGCGTATTGAATTTTGAAGTGGTGTACAGTGATTGTTTTGCTTTAGCTCCATTGACTCGTTACCGAACAATGTCGACATGGTTTGAAGGGCTTGGTGGGGATGCTGTTAAGCCTATTAGTGGTATTTATTTTATTGTTGCGAGAAAACGAACGTATCCATTAAGACCAATAAAATCGGCTTGGAAAAAGAAGCCAAAGTTGGCTCCTATTTCTGTTGCTCAAACCCGTCAAGGAAAAATGAAACCTGATTAACCAGGATAACCCGTATCATCTTGAGTCGGGTTTTCGGCTGCGGTTCTCGCTAATTCATCACACATTTCGTTTTCACGATGACCTGCGTGACCTTTTACCCAGCGCCAATCAATTTTGTGGCGCTCAGATTCAGCATCTAACTGTTTCCAAAGATCGGCATTGACGACTGGCTTTTTATCCGCTTTTTTCCAATCTCTTTTTTTCCAACCGTGGATCCATTGAGTGATGCCTTGACGAACATACTGACTGTCTGTGGTGAGTATGACAGAGCATGGTTCCTTTAGGTTACGTAGAGCTACCACTGCTGCTAGCATTTCCATACGGTTGTTAGTGGTTTTATTAAACCCTTCTGAAAATGTTTTTTCTGTCCCTTTATAGCGCATTACTATGCCATAACCGCCTGGACCTGGGTTACCTAAACAAGAACCATCTGTGAAAATTTCAACCTGTTTCATTATCTCTGTTATCATTAGAGGAATTTAGAAATAGTCTGACACAAATGAACCTATGAATGCTAGCAACAATTCTTCGAATCGAATTATAGTTCTCGATACAGAAACCACTGGTATGAACTTCTCCGGTGGTCCTGTTTATGAAGGCCACCGTATCGTTGAGATCGGTGCCGTAGAGATCATTAATCGTAAATTAACCGGTAATCACTTCCACGTGTACATTAAGCCAGATCGATTGATCGATTTAGAGGCGATTGATGTTCACGGTATTACTGACGAATTCCTATATGATAAGCCTGAGTATAAAGACATCCATGATGAATTCCTTGAGTTCATTAAAGGGGCTGAGTTAGTTGCTCATAACGCGCCCTTCGATGTTGGCTTTATGGATTATGAATTCAGTAAACTCAATAAGTTAATTGGTACCACGGATCAGTATTGTAAAATTACCGATACCTTGGCCATGGCGAAAAAGATATTTCCAGGTAAACGTAATAACCTAGATGTCTTGTGTGAACGCTATGGTATTGATAACTCACACCGAACTCTTCACGGCGCCTTGCTGGATGCCGAGATCCTAGCTGATGTTTACCTGTTAATGACCGGTGGGCAGACAAGTTTGAGCTTTTCATCTGGAGAAAATTCATCTGATTCAGACGAAGAAACCATTAAAAGACTGAATTCAGGTAGAAAAGGATTAAAGGTTTTACGTGCAACGGCCGATGAATTAGAAGCGCATGAAAAGCGTTTGGATATTGTTGGTGATGCCTGTTTGTGGCGTAGTTAGGAGTTTGAGTATGTGGCGGTTATTGATAATTGCACTTTTTGTCCCAATGGTTTCTTGGGCGAAAAGTACGGAGATGTCTTGGTTGGATAACCGTTTTCGTGTTGATCCTACGATTAAACAAGTTTCTTTTTTAGTTTATCGTGAGAAAGCATCTCAAGCTGTCACACTTGTTCGCCCTGATGGCACCAAATATTACGCTTGGGAACATCCTAAGAATGTTGCTTGGTATGAAGAAAATGGCATGGATATTATTTCCATTGAAAATCCAATGCCTGGGCCATGGCAAGCAATAGGTAAGATCACTCCTGAAAATAAAGTGAAGATTTTATCTAACTTAACGTTAAGCGTTGATACCTTACCAAAGAAATTGTACCAATCTGAAACGCTCAAGTTTACTGCACGTTTAGAGCAAGATGGAAAGCCATTAGTTTTAAGAGATTTTTTAAATCGTATTAAATTAAATGTGACGTTTACGCCTTATCTTGCCAATGAAAAGGAGCTAGTAAAAGAAGCGCGCCCACTACCTGAAGTTCTAGGAACGTTTGAGGATGATGGTGAAGGGTTGGATGAAGTTGCTGGTGATGGTGTGTTTACGGTTAACTTACCAGTTAATATTAAACCAGGAAAATATTGGGTTCGCATTCAATCTCGTAATGGTGTTTTCTTAAGAACCGTTGAGCAAGATGTATTGGTATACCCAGCGCCTATTCGTGCAAGCTTTACGCAAGCACGTAATGAAAACCGTAAACATACCATGACTATAGATACGGAAGCTGGCGCAATAAAAGCAGGTTCACTTGCGGCTCATATTGAACAAGTTGATCCAAAAGAAAGAGTAACGATTACTCAAGCTCAGTCAGAAAAAGACGAAACTAAATTGTATTTTGATTTACCAAATAGTTATTTACCGGGTAAAAACTCATGGTTTGGATGGGTGTATGCAACGGATATGGCAACAGATAGACCATTGCAATTTAATTTAGGAACTCATAATTATGGTGTTACTGAACCGATTGATTTAAAAGCAGCACATGAAGCGAGACTAAAAGCAGCCGCTGAGAAGAAAAAGCTCGAAGAGCAGCAAAGAATAATAGAAGAGCGAGCAGAGGCTCGTAAGTGGTTCTGGATTTATGTTGTTGCTGGTAATTTGTTGATTATCTTACTTATTTTTGCAGGTATTTTAGCTTGGAAAAAAATTAAGGTAACAAAAGCGGTAAAAGATGCAGCGCCAAAAGCGGAAAAGTTATCCATGCCACCGCCACCAAAAGTATAAAATCACGTTAGTTAAGATTAAAACCGCAGTTTTTGCGGTTTTTCTCATTATAACTCCTTCTTTTGTAGTGTTTTGTTACATTTAGCCCAAAGTTAACGTTTGCTTTTTTATAAAAATTGAATTATCGATACGGCTTATTTATACTCCTCGCTTCAATTAAGTGAGGTATGTTTTGATTACATGTAAGTCGAAGTTAGAAGCTGCATTTAAGCAAGCGCTAGAAGCACATCATCATGAACAAAAACAGCTAACAGTAGCTGCTCAAGAATTAGGTTCATGCAATAAAACGATTGATTGCTTATCACTTGAAGAAATAATTTATTTAAAATTAGTAATGTCTTTACCTTAATAAGATAGAGATATTATGAAAAAGGCCAGAGTAATGTTAGTTACTCTGGCCTTTTTTGATTTTAAGGGTTATGCAATTTTACTGTGCTCAACACTGTGGTTTTGTGGTTTTACGATAAGTTCGCTTGGATCAAAGTCATCAACGTTGATCGTTGCTAATCGACTCTTCTCTGCTTTACGTAATAGCAGCGCTTCCTTGTCAGAAATTATATTGAGTTCTAATCCAACTTTCGCCACACGATCAAGCTGCATAAATGGTAAACGTTGCTTAGATTCTTTGCATACGCGGTCATAAATTGGTTCAGCAGTTAAAATATCAATTAATGCTTCTTCCATTTTTCCTACAGGGTTAAAGCGACTTGCTTCCAAGAATAACCCTCGACCAATTCGACTACGAACGCCTGACGGTTCTTGAAGAATACGTGCTAACTTATGATCAAGTTTGTCACTTGGTTTCTGACGACGAAGTCCAGTCGGTAATAGGATAAAGCGCATCGCACCAGCAACAAATCGATTTGGGAAATTAGACAGTAATCCATCAATCGCTTGTTCTGCTTGATGCAGAGAGTCTTGAACACTCCAATGAACCAGAGCTAAATCTTCTTTTTGACGACCATCATCATCAAAACGTTTTAATGTTGATGTAGTTAAATAAAGTTGGCTTAATACATCACCAAGACGTGCTGACATACGCTCACGGCGTTTTAAACTTCCTCCTAGTACAGCCATTGAGATATCAGATAATAAAGCAAGGTTTGTACTGTATCGGTTCACTTGTTGATAATAACGTTTGGTTTCATCATTAAATGGTGTTTTAGAACCATAACCATCCGTTAAGCCAAGCCAGAAACTGCGAACGAAATTACTGATACCAAAACCAATATGTCCAAAGACTGCGGAATCGAATTGCTCTAATGATGCTTTTTTATCATCGAGATAAGCGGCATCCATTTCAGCAAGAACATAAGGGTGACAACGAATAGCCCCTTGGCCATAAATGATCATTGAACGAGTGAGAATGTTTGCTCCCTCAACCGTGACAGCGATCGGTGAACCTTGATAGCCTCGAGCTAAGAAGTTGGAATTACCTAAACAAATCCCTTTACCACCAGAAATATCCATTCCGTCAATAGCGACACGCTGAGCTCGATGTGTACAGTGGTATTTCACAATTGCAGAGATAACCGATGGTTTTTCGCCTTGAACAATACCTGCAACGGTTAAGTTACTCGCAGCGTCCATCATATAAGCATTACCTGCCATACGTGCTAATGGTTCTTCAATACCTTCCATTTTACCAATAGGAAGCTTAAATTGACGACGAATGCGAGCGTAAGCTCCTGTTGCAAGTGCTGCTGTTTTCGCTCCACCTGTGGCATTAGATGGCAGTGTAATACCACGACCAACTGACAAGCATTCCACCAGCATACGCCAGCCATGTCCTGCCATTTTTTCTCCACCAATAATGTAATCCAGCGGAACAAATAGATCGTTACCTTGAGTTGGACCATTTTGGAATGGTACGTTTAATGGGAAATGACGACGGCCAATCTTAACGCCATCTAAATCCGTCGGGATAAGAGCACAAGTAATACCAAGATCTTTTTTATCACCAAGTAAACCATCTGGATCTTGAAGTTTGAAAGCTAAACCTAAAACGGTAGCGACAGGGGCTAGTGTGATATAGCGCTTGTTCCAAGTAATACGCATACCTACGACTTCTTCACCTTCCCACATGCCTTTAGTCACAACACCATAGTCAGGGATCGAACCAGCATCAGAACCTGCTTCAGGGCTTGTTAGTGCAAAACATGGGATCTCTTTACCTTCAGCTAGACGAGGTAAATAATAGTTTTTTTGTTCTTCTGTACCGTAATGCTGTAATAACTCACCAGGACCTAATGAATTAGGAACACCTACAGTGATAGAGAGCACACCAGATACGCTGGTTAATTTTTGAAGTACGCAAGACTGAGCGTAGGCAGAAAACTCTAATCCACCGTATTTCTTTTTAATGATCATAGCGAAGAATTTATGATCTTTTAGGTATTGCCATACTTCTGGTGGAAGATCGGCAAGCTCATGGGTGACTTCATAGTCATTAACCATGCGGCAGACCTCTGTTACTGGACCATCCATAAAAGCTTGTTCTTCATCTGATAGCGTATTTTTAGGAATACCATGAAGAAATTTCCAATCAGGGTTACCTTTAAATAATTCGGCTTCCCACCAAACTGTACCGGCTTCAATCGCATCTTTTTCGGTTTGTGACATCTCTGGCATAACGCCTTTGAATAGAGAAAGTGCTTTATTACTGAATAGAGATTGTCGAATTGAAGGAATATTTAGTGGAACTGAGACCAGTAAAAAGACAGCCCAAGAAATAAAACCTGCGTAACCTAACCCAGAGCTAATGGCAAGAATACCTGCAATAACCAAGGTTGAGGTTTTCAAAGATTGTCGATGATAGCTTAATGCAGCAAGTGCAATTACTGTTGCTAATAGTGTCAGGGCCATGTGATTCTCCTTTTCCGGCGCTGCTCTGTTTGTAGGAACAGAGGTATTACGATTACATGTCGTAAATTTATTATTTAGGTAAGAGGTCTAACCAGTTAAATTAAGTGTAGCTCTAATGTTAATGAAAAGTAAATAATGCTCGTGATTAAAAAGTGATCTAGGTTGAGTAATTAATAAACAATATTCATTTTTCAGTGAGTGATATCTGCTTTTTTGCAGGGGAAAGAGTGATATTTTTGGAGAAGAGAGAAGAAATATAGAGTGAATCTCTTTTAAAGATAAAAGGGGATAGGTACACTGAGATTAGCCCCAATTAGGGAAAATAATAAAAGAGAGTATCCTATGTCTTATCAAGATCTGATCCGTTCTGAATTAACAGAAGCCGCTCAAGTACTGAATGACTTTTTAGCTGATGATAAAAATATTGCTCAGATTGAGCTAGCTGCTAAAACGATTGCTGATTCATTTAAACAAGGTGGTAAAGTACTGTCTTGTGGTAATGGTGGTTCACACTGTGATGCAATGCACTTTGCTGAAGAGTTAACAGGCCGCTACCGTGAAAATCGCCCAGGATACCCTGGTATTGCGATTTCAGATCCTAGCCATTTATCTTGTGTAAGTAACGACTTTGGTTATGACCATGTATTTTCTCGTTATACACAAGCGGTTGGTTCAAAAGGCGATGTATTGTTTGGTTTATCTACATCAGGTAACTCAGGCAATATTATTAAAGCAATTGAAGCAGCAAAAGAAAAAGGCATGAAGACAATTGCATTAACGGGTAAAGATGGCGGCAAAATGGCGGGTCTTGCGGATGTTGAAATCCGTGTACCACATTTTGGCTACGCTGACCGTATTCAAGAGATTCACATTAAAATTATCCATATTGTGATTCAATTGATTGAAAAAGAGATGGAAGCATAATCCATCTTGCAGCCTATCTTGATATTCATATGTTGAGATGGGCTATTTTGCGCATAAAGGAGTAACGCAAGTATGTGTGAACTGCTCGGAATGAGTGCTAATGTACCAACAGATATTTGTTTTAGTTTTAAAGGATTAGTTCAGCGTGGTGGTAATACAGGACCACACCGTGACGGTTGGGGAATTACTTTTTATGAAGGGAAAGGATTTCGTACATTTAAAGACCCTACGCCAAGTTGTCATTCAAAAATAGCTGAACTTGTTCAAGATTACCCAATAAAAAGCAAAGCGGTAGTCAGTCACATTAGGCAAGCGAATCGAGGTGATGTAAACCTTGAAAATACACACCCTTTTACTCGTGAGTTATGGGGGAAGTATTGGACGTTTGCTCACAATGGTCAACTAACGGGGTTTGACCAATTATCTACAGGACGTTTTCGGCCTGTTGGTGAGACAGACAGTGAACGCGCTTTTTGTTGGTTATTAAATCAATTAGAAGATAAGTATCCTGAACCACCTCAAGATATGATGCTGATGTTTGAGTTTGTTTCTGAGTGTAGTGATCATTTAAGAAGCTTAGGGGTATTCAATATGCTATTAAGTGATGGTGAGTATGTGATGACTTACTGTTCAAATAATTTGCATTGGATAACTCGAAGAGCACCTTTTGGTCAAGCCTCCTTAATTGATGAAGACGTAACGATTGATTTTCATAAAGAGACAACCCCAAACGATGTTGTTTCGATTATAGCTACGCAACCTCTGACGGATAATGAAGAGTGGCGTAAAATGAAAGTCGGTGAGTACGCGTTGTTTCATTTTGGAGAGCTGAGTGCAGGAAACTACGATACGGTTCCTGATATGGCACCACCTCCATCTGAATGTCCAGTAAATAGTGCTCTTTAGCATTAAAAGTACGTAGAACTTAAAAAGCCGCTTAGTTATTAAAGCGGCTTTTTTGCATCTATTCCGTTTCTAGACCGGATAGACCTAATTCGGTACCATCAAGAATCGCTTTCCCATCGACCATGGTTAATCTTTCTTCTACCAACCAATTCGCCACCATAGGGTAAATGACATGTTCTTGGGCTTGTACACGAGATGCTACATCTTCTGTATTATCATTTTCAAAGATAGGAACTTTAGCTTGAAGAATAACAGGTCCACCATCTAATTCTGGAGTGACAAAATGCACACTTGTTCCATGCTCTTTATCTCCTGCATCAATAGCACGTTGATGAGTATGTAATCCCGTGTATTTGGGTAAAAGAGAAGGGTGGATATTGAGCATTTTTCCTTGGTATCGAGTGACAAATGCTTCACTTAAAATTCGCATAAATCCAGCAAGGATAATGACATCGGGTTTGTGAAGGTCGATTAGAGTAGCTAGAGCGTCATCATATAGCTCACGACTGTCATATGCTTTGGCATTTAAAGAATGCACATTAATATCAGCATCAATGGCTCTCTGTAATCCGTAAGCGTCACTTTTGTTTGAGATAACAGCAGCGATACGTGCATTAGGGATTTTATTACCACAAGCATCAATAAAGGCTTGTAAGTTGCTGCCATTGCCTGAAACTAAAACAACAATATTCTTCATCATACCTATCTTTTTAATTTGTAATGAGAACTATTCGAACATAAATAATAGCTATAAAAAAGGTGATCGATTAAATGATCACCTTTTATTTTTTCTTTATGAACCAGGTCAAAGTTTAAAGAACGATTAACGGATCTCTACTTGTTCTTCGCCTTGCTCTGCTGCTGCAATTTCGCCGATAACCCAAGCGTTTTCACCTTCAGCATTTAATAAAGCAACCGCTTGTTCAGCTTGCTCTTTTGGAAGTGCAACAACAAGACCTACACCACAGTTGAAAGTGCGGTACATTTCGTAGGTATCAACGTTACCTTTCTCTTGTAACCAGTTGAAAATAGCAGGCCATTCCCAGCTGTTACCATCTACGACAGCTTTTGTGCCTTGTGGTAAAACGCGTGGAATATTTTCCCAGAAACCACCGCCAGTGATGTGTGAGATAGCATGAATATCATGCTCAGCAATCATCTTAAGCGCTGATTTAATATAGATTTTCGTTGGCTCAATTAGGTGAGCAGCAATAGTTTTGCCATTTAGTTCTTCGTTAAGATCAGCATTTGATACTTCAAGGATCTTACGAATTAATGAGTAACCGTTTGAGTGTGGGCCACTTGAACCTACAGCGATAAGAGCGTCACCAGCGGCAACTTTAGTTCCGTCAATAACGTCTTCTTTTTCTACAACACCAACACAGAAGCCAGCAACATCGTAATCTTCGCCTTCATACATACCTGGCATTTCAGCGGTTTCACCACCAATAAGTGCACAACCGGCTTGAATACAGCCTTCACCAATGCCTGTAACTACTTCAGCAGCAACATCAACATCAAGTTTGCCTGTTGCATAGTAATCAAGGAAGAACAGTGGTTCAGCACCTTGAACAATTAGGTCATTTACACACATAGCAACTAAGTCAATACCAATGGTATCGTGCTTATTTAAATCGAGTGCTAGACGAAGCTTTGTACCTACGCCATCGGTACCAGAAACTAAAAGTGGTTGCTTGTATTTCGTCGGAAGTTCACATAACGCACCAAAACCACCAATGCCGCCCATTACTTCTGGACGACGAGTGCGTTTCACTACGCCTTTAATTCGATCAACAAGTGCATTACCAGCATCAATGTCTACGCCAGCATCTTTGTAGCTAAGAGAAGTTTTGTTGTCGCTCACGGAGGTGTCCTCGCCATAGGTTGGATTTCAAAAATCCGCGCCATTCTAACAGCACAATGTAAAAAGGGAAACGTTTGCGTAAGGAATTTTGCATAATATTTGTAATAAAAAATAATAAACTCGGTAAACGATTTCAATGCTAGTGAATTATTTTCATATAACTTAATTTTTTAATGAAAAAGTATGTATAATTAGAAGGTTTGATTAATGTATCTGGAGTCAGAAATGAAAGTTGTTGAAGTAAAACACCCGCTAATAAAACATAAAATTGGTTTAATGCGCGAAGGCGAGATCAGTACTAAACGTTTTCGTGAATTAGCAACGGAAGTAGGTAGCCTACTTACTTATGAAGCAACATCAGATTTTGAAACAGAAAAAGTAACTATCAACGGCTGGAATGGCCCTGTTGAAGTTGACCAAATTAAAGGTAAAAAAGTAACTGTTGTTCCAATTCTTCGTGCTGGTCTTGGTATGATGGATGGTGTTCTTGAGCATATCCCAAGCGCACGTATCAGTGTTGTTGGTATTTACCGTGACGAAGAAACACTAGAACCTGTACCATACTTCAACAAATTGGCTTCTAACATCGATGAGCGTATTGCTCTTGTTGTTGACCCAATGCTAGCTACTGGCGGTTCTATGATTGCAACTCTGGATCTTCTTAAAGAGAAAGGTTGTAAGCACTTTAAAGTTCTTGTGCTTGTTGCTGCTCCAGAAGGTATTGAAGCATTAGAAAAAGCGCACCCAGATGTAGAGCTTTACACAGCAGCTATTGATGAGAAGCTAAATGACAAAGGTTACATCGTACCTGGTCTAGGCGATGCTGGTGATAAGATCTTTGGTACTAAATAATTTAGTTTAGAAACCAGAAAGAAGAATTAAAAAAAGCTTGATGTGTTAATCATCAAGCTTTTTTATTATCTAGACCCTAGACCCTAGACCCTAGACCCTAGACCCTAGACCCTAGACCCTAGACCCTAGACCCTAGACCCTAGACCCTTAATCTATTTATCTTCTTCCATTTGTGCATTATCAACAACGTGGCTTTCACCTAAGTCATTTGGAAGAATTAAATTCAGAGTAATAGCAACGATACCGCAAAGACTTACACCTTGAAGGTTGAAGTCACCAATACCTACCGCCATACCACCAATACCGAAAACAAGCGTTACGCCAACAATCGTAAGGTTACGAGCCTTATGCAAGTCAACTTGGTTTTTAATCAACGTATTTAGACCTACTGTCGCAATAGAACCAAATAATAAAATCATAATACCGCCCATTACCGGAACTGGAATGGTTTGTAGTATTGCACCTAATTTACCAACTAACGCAAGAACAATGGCACACACAGCAGCCCATGTCATGATTACAGGGTTAAAAGCTTTAGTCAGCATTACAGCACCCGTTACTTCACTGTATGTTGTATTTGGTGGTGCACCAATGAAAGAAGCGGCCATTGTTGCAATACCGTCACCTGTGATAGTGCGGTGCAATCCTGGTTTTTTAAGGTAATCTTTTCCTGTCACGTTTGAAATTGCAAGCATGTCACCTACGTGTTCAACGGCAGGTGCGATTGCAACTGGGATCATAAATAGAATTGCATTAATGTTGAATTCAGGGAAAGTGAAGTTTGGTAGTGCAAACCAAGCGGCTTGATGAACTGGGGTAAAATCAACAACACCAAACATAAGGCTAAGAGAGTAGCCAACTACGATGCCAGATAAAATTGGAAGAAGCTTAAAGAATCCTTTTGAAAAAACACTAACAGCAATCGTAGTAAATAGTGAAGCCGCAGCAATCCACATCGCTAATTGACCATCAACAAGTTGATAAGCGCCATCGCCTGTTTTACCTAGTGCCATATTTACAGCTGTTGGTGCTAATCCTAAACCAATTACCATAATAACTGGGCCAACGACAACTGGTGGTAATAATTTATGGATAAAAGCCACACCTCTTACTTTAATTACAGCGCCCAAAGCAACATAAACTAAACCAGCGACCATTAGGCCACCCATTGTAGCTGGGATCCCCCATGTTTGGGTTCCGTAGATAATTGGAGCGATAAAAGCAAAGGAAGAAGCGAGGAAGATAGGAACAGAGCGACGTGTAACTAATTGAAAGAGTAGGGTACCGACACCAGCACCAAATAGAGCAACATTGGGATCTAGGCCAGTAAGGAGGGGGACAAGCACAAGTGCACCAAATGCAACAAATAGCATTTGAAATCCCTGAAATAAATTATAAAGCATTTCCATTTCCAGTAGTGAATTTGAGGGATTCTATCATTATTAGAAACAAAAATATCTTGATTTCGGTCGTGAAAAAATAAAACTTTTTATAAAAGTTGCTCTCTAATGGTATGAAATTTAGATCTTGGTCAACTCAATTCCTTGCTGAATAAAAGGATAGCCCTTATTATCGGCGGTAAATTATAAAAGTAATTATAGGTTGTTTGATGTTACGTATTTTGTGTTTATTAATGTGTATGGTTGCAGGACCGGTTTTTGCTCAACAGCAAAACGATCTTTATCATACTGAAGTGCAATTAACAGGATCTGATAAAGCAGAAAATATTGCTAAACAAGAAGGTTTAGTGAATGTGCTTATCAAGGTATCAGGGCAAACTGATATTGCTCAAAATGAGGTGATAAAAAAAGCGCTAGCACAAAGTGATCGCTACGTAACACAAATGAGCTTTGTTGAATATGACGATGCACCTCGTGCAATGAAGCTTGGTTATAATTCAAAAATGGTACTTAACCTACTGACTCAATCTGAGCAAAGTATTTGGGAAACGCCTCGTAAGTCAGTATTGGTTTGGATTGTTAATGAATATAACTATCAAAGAAGCATTATTTGGGAACAATCAAATAATTCGTTAATTACACGAATTAAAGAAGCGGCAAATGAGCGTGGATTGCCTGTTATGTTCCCTGTTGGTGATTTTGATGATGTAACATCAATTGAAATTCCAGACTTATGGGGTAATTTCAAAAAGCCAATTGCAGATGCAAGTGAACGTTATAACCCTCAAGCTATTCTTGTGGTAAAAGTGCGTGGTAATAGTTCATCTTGGACACTGTTTGATACGACACCACAGTATTTGCCTACGACATCAACAAAACCGTTAGAAGGTCGAGAATCTGGAGCGGTTCAACTTGCTGATATGGTAAATAATGTCAGTGATTACTTTGCTAAGAAATACACCAAAAATTTAGGTGCTGTAGTTAGTCAGTCTGAAATGATCTCAATTGAAGGAATTCATTCAACACGAGCGTTTTTTACGATTGAAAAACAACTTAAGCAATTAAATTCTGTAGCAAGTGTTCAAGTTGATACGATTCAAGGCAATAAAGTGACTTACACGCTAAACTTACTCGGTGATTCTGAGCAATTTAATCAAGAGTTACTAAGTAAAAATAAAGCGCTTTCTCTTATCCCTGAAGTAATTGAAGAAGATAAAGCGATTGAAAATGCAGAGCTTGATGTTAATGATGCTGCAATAGAGCAAGTTACTCCTGTTGCTGAAGAGCAAACAATGGAAGAGCCTATTATTGAAGAATCTGAAACAACTGAACAATCAGAAGAAACAATGCCTGTTATTCATGCTTATCAGTTGAGCAGCAAATAATATTGATGATAAAAAAGGTGACTGCATAGTCACCTTTTTTTCTTTCTTTATCTCTGATCACTTACTGTGATTGGTATTATTCTGTGAACTTTTCTTTTTCTAGCTTTTCGACTTCAGATAAACGTTTAAGCTTTAATCCTAATTCTTTGCCTCTTAGACGAGCGTAGTAAATATTGCCTAAGAAGGCGCCTGTGGTTAAAACCAATTCAATAGCCGCTAGGTAGCGTTCCCCTTCGTCTAACCATAAGATTGTTAACGCATGCAGGAAGTAGAACATTAAAATAAAGTTCGCCCAAGCATGTGTGTATGGCTTTCCTTCAATGATTCCTTTTAATGGAAATAGCATGGGAATGACCCAAGCAATCGTAACGCTATATGAGTTAATTAAAGGGTGCGGTGAAAGTAGACTATGCCAAAGGATAATAAAGCCAAGTAGAGATAAATTACAAAATAAAGCAAGTAAACGGTAGCGCTTAGTCTCTGCGCTCATTGTAACTGATTCCATGTTCATTCCTTGTTTTTATGCAACCTAAGTAAGTGTGTGGCTACTTACTTAGGTTGGTATTCCTTATAAAATCTCTAGCACTTGCTCTGGTGGGCGTCCAATTCTTGCTTGGCTGTTGTTGGTAACAATTGGACGTTCAATGAGTTTCGGTGTTGCCACCATAGCTTCGAATAATTGCTCATCAGTAATCGATGCTTCAGCTAAACCTTGCTCTTTGTATTCCGCTTCTTTTGTACGCATCATATCGCGAACAGAACTAAAACCTAGTTGGGCGAAAATCGTTTTTAATGTATCGATATTTGGTGTTTCATCTAAGTATTTTACGATTTCTGGTGTAACCCCTTTTTCTTCTAGAAGAGATAAGGTTTCGCGGCTTTTTGAGCAACGAGGGTTATGATAAATAACAACAGACATATACTTTCCTTTCTATTATAAGGCGCTAAAACGCTCTCTTGATAAACGAAGCTGATCGATTCTTGCGTCGTATCTAGCTTGATCTAAACTACCATATTCAACCAGTTGACTGGCTTGAGTATAATTATTTAATGCTTTGTTCCACATCCCTTTTAAAGCGTACACTTCAGCACGAGCTGCAAGCTCACCATCAGAGCTACCATCGTCATGGTAAGCCTTCGCAAGGAGTTGCCATCCAGTGGGGTCATCTGGGTGATCGTGTGTATAGCGTTGTAATACACGCACTGCCTCAGAAGGTTTATTAGACTCTGTTAATGCATGTGCATAATTAATGGTGAGTACTGGATTATTAGGAAGTTGTACCAACCCATCTTTTAAACGTTTTAGTGCTTGTGCATTTTTCTTCGTATACAGATCTAAGTCTGTTGCTGCATCAATATAAAACGTATTCAACGGGTCGTTTTTTAATAATTTATTTATTAATGGTTGTGCTTTATCGTATTGCTTTGAATCGATATAAACCAAGGCTTTTCCATATTCTAATGCTTGTTTTATATCGGTATTATGTGTTTTAGATTTTCTAGAGAACCAATCTAAGGCTGCACTGCTATCAATACCTGCAAATCGGGCAACAATACGTGAACGAGCAAGGTGGTAACGCAATGAGGTATTCACTCGTTTCATTGGATATTGTTGCGCTCTTTCTCGACTATCGGTAATTCGAGAGGTTGGCAATGGGTGAGTTAATAACATTGCTGGAGGCGTACTTGCGTAGCGATATTGGTCGGCTAAACGAGAAAAAAATCGAGGCATAGCAGAGACGTCAAATCCTGATTTTGCAAGCGTATCAATACCAAATCGGTCCGCTTCTTTTTCGTTGCTTCGAGTGTAGTTTATTGAGCTTTGCATCGCTCCAGCTGTGGTGGCGTGAATAGCTGCAATCCCTGCTTCAGGTGCGGCAATAGCAAGTAATAATGAACCAACTAGAGCGGCGACGGTGGCTGGAGAGCGACGTGCCTGTTCTTCCATACTACGAGCTAAGTGGCGTTGAGTAATGTGTGCAATTTCGTGAGCAACAACAGAAGCTAATTCACTTTCTGATTGGGCATGCAAAAATAACCCAGAATGAAGAGCGACATAACCACCAAAGAAGGCAAACGCATTAATTTCTCTGTTATTAATTAAAAAGAAGTGAAAAGGCGTTTTTACATCATTGGCATTAGCGACTAATCGATGGCCTAAGTCTTGTACATATTCGGCTAAAACTGGGTCGTTAATAACAGGTTGGCTTGCTCGTAGCATACGCATATAAGCATCACCATAGATTAACTCTTGATCTATGGTTAAGGTGGAAGCCGCTGTTGTACCAATATCAGGTAAATTTAAATCATTTTTTGCAAAACTCGGAACAGAGCTTGTTAGTAATGATGCAATAAGTAACCCATTGGCCAGTTTTTTTAGTTTGAACATGTATTTTTAACAAATCCTTTTAATAACACTTTGCTATTAATTGATGATAACGTAAACCTGTCGAATAAGAGTATCAAAATTAAAATAGGTTTCTTTTTTGTATTAATTATGTGATTTATACTCTTAAATGAAATCTATCATATATATAGAGTTGTGGAATGGAAACCCAAAGCCTTGATTTAACCCAACATCGATGCCCAATGTCGTTACTTTTGGCTAAAAGAGCAAGTCAGGCTTTGGTGACTAATGAAATCTTACAAATTAAAGTCGTCGACAAAGCTTCTCTAGTCGATATGATTGCTTATTTTGAACGCCAATTATTTGAAGTTCGCCTAGAGCATGCAGATGCTTATTCGTTTTTAACCGTAATTAAAAAGTAGAAATTGTTATGTTAGATATGGTTACCCAGTGGTATAAGCGCCGCTTTTCAGATCCTCATGCCGTTAGTTTGGCTGCTATTCTTATTGTTGGCTTTATTACCATTTACTTTTTTGGTCACTTAATTGCGCCATTGTTAGTTGCCATAGTATTGGCGTATTTATTAGAGTGGCCTGTTGCTAAACTAACTCGCATTGGTTTACCAAGAGTACTCTCAGTAATGTTGGTTATTATCTTGTTTATTAGTCTTATGTTATTGGCCGTTTTCGGTTTAGTTCCGACTATTTGGACGCAAGTAGGTAATTTAATTAATGATGTGCCATCCATGTTTAATGGTTTAAATAGTTTCTTATCAAGTTTACCTGAGCGTTACCCTGAATTTATTCAACCTCAATCAATCGAGACTCTATTAGAAACAATACGAGTTAAAGTACTTGGAATGGGAGAGAGCATAGTCAAAGGCTCGCTATCATCATTAGTAAGTTTAGCAGCGCTTGGTGTTTACCTTATTCTTGTACCACTGTTAGTGTTTTTCTTATTAAAAGATAAAGATGAGATGGTTGGCACTATGAGTAATCTTTTACCTAAAAATCGTCGTCTGGCGACGAAAGTGTGGTTGGAGATGAATGAACAAATAAGTAATTACATTCGAGGTAAAGTCGTCGAAATTTTAATTGTAGGTACTGTTAGCTATTTAACCTTCTTTATTATGGATTTACGTTACGCCTTATTACTAGCCGTAATGGTGGGTTTTTCTGTGCTTATTCCTTATATTGGCGCAGCGGCGGTAACGGTTCCTATTGCGATTGTTGCCTTGTTCCAATGGGGGTTAACGCCAGCTTTTTATTGGTTATTGTTAGCTTATACCATCATTCAGGCTCTGGATGGTAATGTATTGGTTCCTGTTTTATTTTCTGAAGCGGTTAATTTACATCCTGTGGCGATTATTGTTTCTGTTTTAGTCTTTGGTGGGTTATGGGGTTTTTGGGGCGTGTTTTTTGCAATTCCATTAGCAACATTAGTGAAAGCGGTGTGGAAAGCGCTTCCTGCAACAGAAATAGAAGCGAATTATTAATACGGCAATAAAAAAGGCGATACACGTGGTATCGCCTTTAATTTTTATAAGTTCAAATTATTTATTATTCAAATAATCTAATACTACTTCATGGTGATCTTTGGTTTTAAATTTAGTGAAAACGTGCTCAATAACACCTTCTTCATTAATTAGAAAACTGATGCGATGTAAACCATCGTACACTTTACCCATGAATTTTTTCTCACCCCAAACACCAAATGCATCTGCTGCCGCATGATCTTCATCTGATAGTAAAGTGAAGTTCAAATTATCACGCTCGATAAATTTACCAAGACGTTTTACAGCGTCAATACTGACACCAAGTGTAACTACGTTATGGGCTTCAAGTTCTGATTTAATATCACGAAGACCTTGAGCTTGAACGGTACATCCTGGCGTCATCGCTTTAGGGTAAAAGTAAAACAGTACTTTCTTACCTTTAAAATCAGAAATCGAGACGCTTTCTCCATTTTGATCTAAAAGCGATACATTGGGTGCAGTTGAGCCTGCTGCTAATGGTGTGATCATTCTCTTTCCTTTTATGGGTTTATACCAATCCACATAGCTAGTTGCTCATTCTTGCTTGTTCAACTATTTATCCGGAATGGTATTAGGTCTATTTGCCTTTAATTTTTATAGAAATTGATTTTACCACTGACATTTAATGAAGCGCATAAGGATTCAAATTCTTCTTGAATCTCAATGATATGGCATTCTTTAAATATTTCGGCCGTAATTTGGATCTGAAATGTATTTTGATCTTCTGATTTTTTTAATGTTTGAGCGCTAAGAGTTTTTAAATCGATATCTCGATTAGCAAGAAAATCGGTGAATTTTTCAGTCAGTCCAGGACGGTCTTCTGATTCAATAAATGCATCAATGGTGTAAAAGATGTCTTTCTCTTGATGAGGTGAAGTACGTTTCATCATGGTAATTAGATCATGCTGTTGACCTAATAGTGGTAATGTATTTTCAATTCGAGAGATAGCGTTTGCTGTGCCTGACAACAACATGATTAATGTGAACTCATTACCAAATGAGGCGATACGGCTATCTACTATATTGCAGCTTGACTCAGTGACAAGGCGAGTCACCTTATTCGATATACCCGGTCTGTCTGTTCCGACCGCAGTAATTACAAGGTATTGAGACATAAAAAACTCGTTGTTGAAAAAGATATCTACATACTAACACGCAAGTGATTGTGTGATAAGCAAGCAATAGTGAACAATCGTCAAAAAAAAGACTCTACAACATAGGCTCTAATGTAATATCCTTGAGTTATATAGATTGAATGGTTCTGCTCATTGTGTAAGAAGATGAAAACCAAATAACACATCATGATCAAGGATGATGATTCTTTACGATGAAGTTAATTGAGTAACAGAACCAATATTGTAGCAGCAGATAGAAAGGGAGAAGGATATGTTCTCAGGTAGCATTGTCGCTTTAGTTACACCATTGGATACTGATGGTGAAGTAGATTACACCAGTTTAAAAAGCCTAGTTGATTACCACATTAAAGCGGGCACAAATGGCATTGTGGCTGTTGGTACAACAGGGGAATCAGCGACATTAAGTGTAGAAGAGCATGTCAAATTAGTAATGAAGACCCTTGAGTTCGCTGATGGTCAAATTCCTGTAATAGCAGGTACAGGAGCTAATGCAACTCATGAAGCCGTAACGTTCAGTAAACTTTTCCATGATTCTGGTGTTGCTGGTTGTTTAAGTGTAACGCCTTATTACAATAAACCAACTCAAGAAGGCTTGTTTCAGCACTATAAAGCGATTTCTGAAGCAACAGATATCCCTCAAATTCTTTATAATGTACCAGGACGTACTGCAGTAGACCTTCTTCCTGAAACGGTTGCTCGTCTTGCTGAGCTTGATAACATTGTTGCATTAAAAGATGCGACAGGTGATTTAGATCGCGTGGCGATTACTCGTGAACTTTGTGGTGAAAACTTTATCCAACTAAGTGGTGATGATGCTACTGCGCTTGATTTTGTTAAATTGGGTGGCCATGGTGTTATCTCTGTAACGTCAAACATTGCAGCAAAAGACATGGCGACCATGTTTGCTTTAGCTGCTCAAGGTAAGTTTGAAGAAGCTGAAATCATTAACCAACGTTTAATGCCGTTACATAATGATTTATTTGTTGAAGCTAACCCAATTCCGGTTAAATGGGCGGCACATCGTTTAGGTATGATTACTCATTCGGATATTCGTTTACCATTAACGGAATTAAGTCTGTCAGCACAGCCAACGGTAGAGCAAGCGCTGAAAAGTGCGGGTTTGTTGAAGTAGTAGGATAGAAAATGAAAGTGAACACTCGCTTTGTTGTTGGATCATTAATGATTGCTGTTTTATCGGCATGTTCAAGTAGTCCAACAGAGCGTCGCCAAGCTAAACAAGACTTCAAGTATCTAGAGACAACCCCTTTAGTTGAGTGGAAAGAACCTGCAGATGCTAAACCTGAGTTCTACCCTCAATATGATATTCCTAAGGGGGAGTTTACAGGTGGTATCGGTAAAGAAGTGGATATTCGTCCTCCTCAACAAGTACTTGAACTGATCCCTGGTGCTCGTATTGAAGAGCAGAATGGAGAAGTCACGGTTTGGCTTGTTAAGCAAGAAGATGTTGATAAGCTTTGGCAAACGGTATTAACTTTAATGAAGAAGAAAGATATCGGTATTGTTAAAGAAGAGCCCTCAGAAATTGAGACTGATTGGTTAAAATGGAGCTCAGAAGATGAAGATCATGAGTTCGGTGCTCGTTATCAAATTAGCAAGCTAAATCAAAATAATCGTGCAGGCTTTCAAATCTTATTAATTGATTGGCAAGTAGATGGTAATCAAGCCGAAGTGACACCTGCAAACAAAGCGCGTTATAACATTTTAATGACGAATTTAGTGACGTCAGCTTATGATGAGCAGTTACGTGAAGAAGCTCGTATCCGTGCAGAAGAGTTAGTTAAGCGTATTCCTATTTCTATGGGACAAGATAGAAGTGGACTGCCAGTTATCATTGCTCGTGCACCATACAATATTTTCTGGGAACGCTTAGGCGAGTTATTGCCTATGATGGGACTAGCAATAGAAGACAGAAACCGCTCTCAAGGTACAATCGAAGTTAAGTACAAAGAACCTGATGATGAATTCTGGGAAGAGATCGGTACTAAACCACTGTCTTTTGATGGCCGTACTTATAACTTATTACTTGGCGACTTAGGCAACAGAACATCAATTAACGTAACAGATGCCGGTGGTAAACCTGTTGACGAAGATACGTTAGATTCATTAGTTCCTGTGTTAGCGGCGATGATTGAAAAATCAAACAACGCCCCTAAGACTGAGCAAGATGAAGAATAAGCTAAAATAAGATGAAGAAAGACGCTCGTTATTGAGCGTCTTTTTTTTGTTCTGAACTTTCTGTTTTATCTACTGTGTTTTGTTTTTCAGCGTCAATATCATCTTGTTCTTGAAGGTTTTTCATTTTTTTTGATTGACCAAACTTCATATTGGCCGTTGCTTTTAATGCAGCAAGATTACCAATAACAACACTTACAACAATGATGATGATGACCCAAGGGTTCATTAACCATTCCATATTTACTCCTTGTCTATGTTTGTTATATAGCGAACAAATAATGTATCTATGTGTTTAATGATGGTCTCTTTCCCAGCCAGATCAACCCCCTCCCATGCTTTAAGTAACATTTCAGGTGTTAATTGTGACATATATTCACTGCTATTTTGTTGATAGCTGATGTGCCAAGGTTCAATGGCAACCCCTTTTTTATCGGTTTTATATGGAAAGAAAAACCCAAATTTTGGGGCGTTTTTATTTAACCATGAACTGAATTCTGCTTGATGCCCTGTGTTGTATTCCCATGGTTCAAGTTGTAATTGTGTATCTTCGGGTAAGGTATTTGATGCATAAACATCAAGTTCTGTTCCCCAGTGGTGACGACTCGCACCTGGAAGGGCTGACCATCGCATAATGGCGTGAATTTTTTCGAGATCATTGAGAGTGTTAGGGTCAAGCTCTTGCCCGTTATCATCTAAAATAGGACGAATGCCTAAAAATTTATTATTCCAAATGAGAAGTTGACGTTCAAAGTCACGGAAGCTGCTTGCAATAGTTAGAGTGAACCCTGCTTGATGCGCCGCATCTGATAAGGCTTTAAATGGAAGAATACAATCGTGGTGAAGCTGACGATGTGGTGATAGCTTTGACAAGTGTTGAAATGATTGACCAGTAAGTTCTTGATATGTCATAGGGCACCAATTAAAGATGAGAGAACAAAAGCTCTCTCATCATAACCCTAATTTATCCTTATGCTAGTAGATTATTTAGGACTTCTTGATACATATCAGTCAGTTTTTCTAAATCTTCTACATTTACGCACTCGTTTACCTTATGAATGGTCGCATTAACTGGGCCAAGCTCTATAACTTGGGAACCCATTTGAGCAATAAAACGCCCATCTGACGTTCCACCCGTCGTTAATAGTTGTGGTTTTTGTTGATTAACCGTATCGACAGCATTAACAACGGCTGTTAATAAATCGCCAGTATCAGTTAGGAAAGGGAGACCATTGATAATCCAGTCTAAGTCGTATTCTAAATCATGCTTATCTAAAATTTCGACGACACGTTGTTGTAGCTCATCGACTGTTGATTCGGTGCTGAATCTAAAGTTAAACATGATCTCGACTGTGCCAGGAATAACGTTTGAAGCGCCTGTGCCACCATTCATATTTGGGATTTGAAAGCTTGTTGGTGGAAAATAATCATTGCCATTGTCCCAAACGGTCGTTGCTAGCTCTGACAGAGCGGGCATCGCTTGGTGAATTGGATTGCGAGCTATATGCGGATAAGCAACATGCCCTTGAATACCTTTAACGGTTAAATTACCTGTTAATGATCCTCTACGCCCATTTTTAACCACATCACCAACATGAGAGGTACTTGATGGTTCACCTACGATACACATATCAATGATTTCGTTACGTTCTTGCAGGGTATCTACAACACGAGTCGTGCCATTAATAAATGGACCTTCTTCATCGGATGTGATTAAAAATGAAATTGAACCTTTGTGATTCGGGTGCTCTGCGACGAAACGCTCAACGGCAACCACCATACAAGCTAAAGAGCCCTTCATATCTGCTGCTCCACGAGCGTAGAGCATTCCGTCAATGATTGTTGGTTCAAATGGATTGGTATTCCAATGCGTTAAATCACCTGTAGGAACAACATCCGTATGTCCTGCAAAAGTAAATAATGGTGCTTCATTGCCTCGACGAGCCCAAAAGTTGGTTGTATCTTCAAACACCATAATTTCAATGGTAAAACCAAGAGCTTCTAGTCGTTTAATCATTAGCTCTTGGCAACCTGCATCTTCAGGTGTGATGGATTGGCGGCTTAGTAAATCTTTAGCAAGAGCTAATGTTGGTGTATCAGACATTCTGTATTCCTTTACTTCTTTTTTATTAATGGCATTAGATATCAAACAAGGTCTCGTATTGAGCTGGCTTAAAGCCTAAGTGGTATTCATTATTATGAATAAGTACAGGGCGTTTAATCATAGCTGGCATTTCTAGCAATAATTCGATTGCTGTTTCTTCATTTAGAGATGCTTTTTGTTCATCAGTTAGTTGGCGATACGTGGTACCACGTTTATTTAATACATTTTCCCAACCAAGTTGTTTTACGAATGTAGTTACCATCTCTTTATCAATACCATCAGTACGATAATCGTGATAAGTAAAGTTAATGTTATTTGCTTCAAGCCATTTTTTGCATTTCTTGATGGTGTCGCAGTTTTTAATTCCGTAGATTGTAGTCATGACTTTCTTCATTTTTAGTTATGTTATTAATTATTGTCTAGTTATAACGATTATTGAACAAATACGCCAGTCTTGAAGGTTATTTAGTAATCTGTTGATTATTATTTGAAGTGACTCGCCATTCTTTTCGGGCAAATATTAAAGAGGCGGAATAACACATACACTTCTGATTCAACCCAATATTGAAAGGAGGCTATATGGGAAATGCAGTGAAAGTGGGGGATATTGGTAGTGATCATGACGGTTTTCATCCAACTCCAGTTTTAGCTGGCTCTGGGACAGTAAAAGTGGATGGAATTCCAGCAGCAAGGCAAGGAGATCCTCTTGCTCCTCACTCTAAACCTAAACATCCACCTCATCCAAGATCCATTTCTGCCGGTTCAAGTTCTGTATTTATTGATGGAAAGCCTGCAGCAAGAGATGGCGATGCCATTGGGTGTGGTGGCACACTAAAAGGTGGTGGTACGGTTAATATTGGATAATGCTTTAGAGAATATCGCCGATCTTATTGTGAAAATTAATTACAAAAAATACGATTTTATGACCCATTTACATAAATATGAGATTATTTTCGTAATTAGTTGATCAATCTCAACATCATTTTTATTGAATGATTAATAATTACTCTTATTAATTCAGGAGGTATCAATGGAGTTGAATCCAGTGTTTGCCAGACGCTTATATTTGGCGTTATTGGTACATAATATAGAAAGGCCGAATGTTCCTAAACTTGTAGAGTTAACTGGTTGGCCTCGTCGTACTATTCAAGATGTATTGAAGGCTTTACCTGGCATTGGGATTGAATTGATGTTTATTCAAGATGGCCGTCGTCATAATGATGGTTATTACCGTCTTTCAGATTGGGGGCCTTATGATCCTGAGTGGGTATGTTCTCGAGAAGATGAAATTGCATCAACATTGCACCATTAAAAATATGTGCTTCTTTAATGTGCAGATAAAATAAAACGCCAACGTAAAAGTTGGCGTTTTTTGTTTGTAAAATGAAGTGATTAATTAACCCGAGTTAAGAGTTATTAAGGTTAAAAGTTATTAAGGGCAAATATAAGCAGAGCCAAACATAGTTACTGATGTATTAAATGGCGACGGTGTGTGAATCACTATGCTGTTTGCACCTAAAGCTTGAGCTTCATTTTTAATGTCATTAATTGCACCAATGGTTAGATCTTTATTCGTAATAAAGAAGAAGGTATACCAATGGCCCTCACTTCCTGTCACAGTGCCAACCTCTTGGCACCCCTCTACGACACTATCATTATAATATAAGTTGATAGCACTTGATTCAGGCGTCATTGGTTCTGTTGTTAATGCACAACCATTTAGTACCAATAGAAATAGGAGTGAATAAAACGTTTTTTTCATATTACGAATCTAAATAGAGTAGTGTGGCTGCAACACGTGATTTTACGTTTAATTTTTTCAATAAACTTTTCATGTGCACTTTTACGGTCGCTTCAGAAATAAACAGTTGATCTGCAACTTGTTTATTTCTCATGCCTTTTGCAACATGTTGTAATATTTCTAGTTCACGAGCCGTTAATTGAGATAATTTGTCGTCGCCTTGAGCGTCTTCTTCTAAACACGCTTTAACTTGTTCAGAGTAGGCTTTGCCGCCTTTCATCGCTTCTTTTAACAATGCGATTAGTTCATCTGGTTCACTGTCTTTTAATAGATAACCATCAGCGCCAGCTTTAATTAATGTTTTGATGTCCTGTTTATTGTCTGACACGGTTAAAATGACAATCGGGCAGGTTACCCCTTCATTTCTTAGCGCATGTAACGTATCTAAACCTGACATGCCTTTCATATTTAGATCAAGAAGAACAAGGTCTGGTTCATCTTGTGAAATCAGAGCTACAGCATCAGTGCCATTACTTGCTTCGCCAGTGAGTGTGAATTCTTCATCAAAAGAAAGAAGTTGGCCAATACCACGACGCATTAACGGATGATCATCAACGATAACGACATTCCACATAATTTTTTACCTCTATTATTTTATTGGTTTAGTGGAAACATAACGTTCACTGTACAACCGTTGTCTATTTCTGAAGTTATGGATAGCTTACCATGAACGCAGTTTGCACGTTCTTGCATGATCCTTAATCCATAATGATTTATTTTTTCTTCTGTAGGATCAAATCCTACGCCATCGTCCTCAATGTTAATACAGCCTTGCTCACCTTCTTGAAAACACGTAATGATAATATTATCAGCTTTTGAGTGTTTGATGGCATTTAATGTCGCTTCTCTTATCAATTGTAGTAAATGAACATGTTGTTGAGCATTTATAGGTAAAGAAGGAAGCTCGTTATTTAAATGAATATTTATCTTAGTTTGTGAGGCTAAGGTTGTCATGATTTCTTGTAAGGCCTCACCAAAGTGAGCTTTATTAATGGTTAATCTAAATGTGTTTAATAGGCCTCGCAATTGACTATATGCACTTTTAAGGCCTTCATCCAATTCCACTAGTGTAGTACTTGTATTTATACAATCACACTTTTCTAACTGGCGCTTTAATAGGGTTGTCTGAATCTTCAAATAAGAAAGAGACTGAGCTAAAGAGTCATGAAGTTCACGAGCTATCGTTGAGCGTTCTTCTAATAAAATGAGTTGGTGTGTTTGTTTTTGTGCTTGGTTATAGAAAATACCACGTGCCAGAATATTTGAAATATTGATGATTAATTTCTGATCAGGGCAAGGCAATGACACTTGCCATAATAAGTATCCTAATTGTTCACCATCAATACATAACTCCTGAAGACTCCATGGGGATTCGTCAGGTTCACCGCTTGTTATCTCCCAATCGCCACCGGATTCCTCTTCAACAATCAGACGAGCACTGATAACCCCTTCAATATTCGTAAAGGTATCAAGAATGTTTTTAAACGCTTGTTCATCTAATTGTGATGCCGAGAGTTGTTGAGAGCATTGATACAAGATCATTAATGAGCGATTGGCTTGGCTGAGTTTTTTGGTTTTATCTTCAACTCGATTTTCTAATTCGCGATAGCTCAAATCGACTTGTCTTGTCATGTGATTAAATGCATTCCCTAACTGACCTAATTCATTATCACTATTTAAATCCACCTGAACTGAATAGTTTCCTTTTGTCATGGCATGACTTGCCGCAACTAGGTGATGTAATGGACTCACGATTTTTCTTTGAGTGAAAAAAATAATGAAAACACTTGAGAAGACAATCAGTGATAAGCCAAGAGCACCAATAAGAGAAAGTAATTGAAGCTTCCTTTCTGAAAATTCTTGTAAACGAAAAACAAAATGATCAATTTCATCAACGAAAAGGGAGACTTTGTTTAAATAAATCTGTTTGTTGTCGCTTAATAATGATGGCTGTAAGGAAAGCCATTGTAGTCGGATGTCTTCGTAATAATCTTCAATATCATCAGGAACGAACCATTGGTCTAGTGACTTAAACGAAGGTGATTCTATCGATTGTGAAAATTTATCTAAATGTTTAATCAGTTCTGGAGAGTCTGTTTCAATATCATAGGCTAGACGGTAGCTTTGCATACGTAATGAGCCAGCAATATTGACCGCTTCTGCATCTTTTAAGCTAGAGGAAAGTGTAATTAAGGCTAAGCTCGTTGTAATTATGGAGATCATAACAATCAACAACATCACTTGAGCAATGGTCTTTGTTAAGATTGAGGTCTTGGTATGTTTCATGTTTGTTAATTGTGACCTATGATTAAAAGAAGCAAATGGGATCTATTTTGTTGTTTTTATTTATTTTAAAAATTGATCTAAAACAAAATTTACCTATGTTTAACCATTATGGGGTATATCAATAAATATGACAAAATTTAAAATTCAACATATAAAAATGTTAATGAATAACTGAGGTTATGAATAGATGAGTCAAGATAATGCAATTGACCATTCTAAGCGAGGATTTTTTCGCCGTTTATCTTCTCAAAAAAAAATAAATCCGTTAACACAACAGCGATTGCCTTGGGTAGAAAATGAATCAGTTTTTACGTCAAAGTGTACTCGATGTGAAAAGTGCATTAATGCATGTGAAGAAAATATTATTGTTAAAGGGGATGGTGGGTTTCCTATCGTCGATTTTACAAAAGGTGAATGTACTTTTTGTGAAGGCTGTGCAAATAGCTGTCCTGAAGCTTTATTTGATTTAACTGCTGAGCCTGTTTTCTCTCATAAAATATCTATAAATGAAAACTGTTTAGCGAAAAAATCTGTGGAATGTCGAAGTTGTAGCGATATGTGTGAAACACAAGCCATTCGTTTTCAACTTCAGTTGGGCAGCGTAGCTCAACCTAAAATTAATTTTGATGCCTGTAATGGATGTGGTGGCTGTGTTGCTGTTTGCCCTACATCTGCTATCAGCATGACACTGGAAGATAGCACATCATGTTAGAGAATTTGCCTGAAAATGAAGTTCATATTTCAAGCTTAGTGGTTCATGTAAGACCTGAGTCACTTGAAATAACAAAAGAAAAAATATTAGCACTGCCGAATACGGAAATATATGGAGAAAGTGAAGAGGGCAAGATTATTGTTGTTCTTGAAACTGAAAACCAAGGATATATCACCGATTCAATCGATAAAATAAATGACTTCGAAGACGTACTAAATGTCGCTTTAGTATTTCACCAAATCGAGCACTTTGATTCGCAATGTGAGGATGAATCATGAAAATGACAAGACGTGCGTTTGTTAAAGCAAACGCAGCAGCTTCGGCTGCAGCTGTTGCAGGGGTTACGCTACCTGCTTCAGCAACAAATTTAATCGTTAGTTCTGACCAAACAAAAATTAAATGGGATAAAGCGCCTTGTCGTTTTTGTGGTACAGGTTGTTCAGTACTTGTTGGTACTCAAAATGGTCGCGTAGTCGCGACTCAAGGTGATCCTGAAGCACCAGTAAACAAAGGTCTTAACTGTATTAAAGGTTATTTCCTTTCTAAGATTATGTATGGTAAAGATCGTGTTCAAACGCCAATGTTGCGTATGAAAGACGGCCAATATAACAAAGATGGTGACTTTGCTCCCGTATCTTGGGATGTTGCTCTAGATACCATGGCTGAAAAATGGAAAGCGGCTTTGAAAAAACATGGTCCAACAGGTGTTGGTATGTTTGGTTCTGGTCAGTGGACAGTAATGGAAGGCTATGCAGCGGTTAAGCTGATGAAAGCGGGTTTCCGTTCAAACAACATTGATCCAAATGCTCGTCACTGTATGGCATCTGCTGTAGGTGCATTTATGCGTACATTCGGTATCGATGAGCCTATGGGTTGTTATGATGATTTTGAAAACGCAGACTCGTTTGTTCTGTGGGGTTCAAACATGGCAGAAATGCACCCAGTATTATGGACTCGTATTTCAGATCGTCGTTTAAGCCATCCTCATGTAAAAGTTAATGTATTATCAACGTACTACCATCGTTCATTTGAATTAGCAGATAAAGGCTATATTTTTGAACCTCAATCTGACCTTGCTATTGCTAACTTCATTGCTAACTACATTATCCAAAATAATGCAGTTAACTGGGATTTCGTTAATAAACATACGAACTTCAAACAAGCGACGACGGATATTGGTTACGGTTTACGTGATGATGATCCTATTCAAATGGAAGCGGCAAACCCTAACTCAGGTGCAATGTCTTCAATTAGCTTTGAAGAGTATAAAAAATCAGTAGCTCCTTATACGGCACAAAAAGCATCTGAAATGTCAGGCGTATCGGAAGAGGATCTGATTACTCTAGCTAAACAATATGCAGATCCAAAAACAAAAGTAATGTCTTTATGGACAATGGGTATGAACCAACATACTCGTGGTGTTTGGATGAACAGCCTTGTTTATAACATTCACTTACTTACTGGTAAGATTGCAACTCCTGGTAACAGCCCATTCTCTCTTACAGGTCAACCATCTGCGTGTGGTACTGCTCGTGAAGTTGGTACGTTCTCGCATCGTCTACCTGCTGATATGGTGGTTGCTAACCCTAAACACCGTGCTATCTCTGAGAAAATTTGGAAACTACCTGAAGGTACTCTAAATGGTAAGCCTGGTGCTCATGCTGTAGTTCAAGATCGCATGCTAAAAGATGGCAAGATCAATGCTTACTGGGTTATGTGTAACAACAACATGCAAGCCGGTCCAAATATCAACACTGAACGTCTACCGGGTTATCGTAATCCTGAAAACTTCATTGTATGTTCAGACCCATACCCAACAGCAACTGCACAAGCGGCTGACTTGATTCTACCAACCGCAATGTGGGTAGAGAAAGAAGGTGCTTATGGTAACGCAGAGCGTCGTACTCAAGCTTGGTATCAACAAGTACAAGCAAAAGGCGAAGCAAAATCAGATTTATGGCAAATCATGGAGTTCTCAAAACGCTTCAAAGTTGAAGAAGTGTGGGGCGAAGAGCTAGTAGCAAAAGCGCCTGAATACCGTGGTAAAACAATGTATGACATTTTGTTCAAAAATGGTCAAGTTGATGCCTTCCCATTATCAGAAGCGCAAGAGCTTAATGATGATGCTAAAGCTCAAGGCTTCTATGTTCAAAAAGGTCTGTTTGAAGAATATGCAAGTTTCGGTCGTGGTCATGGACACGATTTAGCACCGTACGATACCTATCACACAGTTCGTGGTCTACGCTGGCCTGTTGTTGATGGTAAAGAAACGCTATGGCGCTTTAAAGAAGGTTCAGATCCATATGCGAAGAAAGGATCAGACTGGGATTTCTATGGTAAACCTGATGGTAAAGCCTTAATTATCTCTGCACCATATGAAGCGCCACCTGAAGTACCAAATGATGAGTTTGATATGTGGTTATGTACAGGTCGTGTTCTTGAGCACTGGCATACAGGTACCATGACTCGTCGTGTTCCTGAACTGTATAAAGCCGTTCCTGATGCGCTTTGTTATATCCATCCTGCAGATGCGAAAAAACGTAATTTACGTCGTGGAGATGAAGTTCTAATCTCAAACAAACGTGGTGAAGTACGAGTTCGTGTTGAAACTCGTGGCCGTAACCGTCCGCCAGAAGGATTGGTATTCGTACCATTCTTTGATGCTCGCATCTTAATTAACAAGTTGATTCTAGACGCAACTGATCCGCTATCTAAGCAGACAGACTTTAAGAAGTGTCCAGTTAAAATCACTAAAATTGCTTAATTAATAAATTGATGAGTTGCTAGTCTACTGGCTAGTGACTTGTTTTAGAGTTTGCCTTAAGGCGGAGAAATTAGAATGAAAAAGTTCATTATAGCGCTTATGTCAGCAGGACTATTGTTCACTGGCGCAGTACAAGCAGAAGCAGAACAAGGTTCTGAGCTGCATAATCCAGGTGGCATTGGTGGTGTTGAATCATTACGTGGTGCTTCAGAGTTAGAAACAACACGTCCAGCTGATGATTTTAAGCGTTTTCCACGTGATCACGCTTTAGATAGTGATTATGTATATCAACCACCTTTGGTTCCTCATACGATTCGTAACTATGAAGTATCGTTGAATGCCAATAAGTGTTTGTCTTGTCATAGTTGGAAAAATGCAAAAGAAATGGGGGCAACTAAGATTAGTGTGACTCATTACGTAAACCGTGAAGATGCAGTGCTTTCTGATGTATCTCCTCGTCGTTACTTCTGTCTACAATGTCACGTTCCTCAAGCGGATGCAAAACCACTAGTAGAGAACGAATTTGAACGTGTGGACTCATTGCGCTAGTCGATAGCCAATAAAGTTAAGAGAGGCTATACATGAAATTATTAAAAGCATTTTGGAAGCGTTTTTCGTCTCCTAGTAAAGCAGCAGTAGGCATTGTTCTATTTATGGGCTTTATGGGCGGCTTGCTTTTCTGGGGCGCATTTAACACGGGTATGGAAGCAACCAATACAGAAGAGTTTTGTTCTGGTTGTCACGCACCAATTGTTAAGGAAATCCAAGAGACGATTCACTATTCAAACCGTTCAGGTGTCCGTGCTATTTGTTCTGATTGTCACGTTCCGCATAACTGGACAGATAAGATTGTTCGTAAAGTACAGGCATCGAAAGAGTTATTTGCTCACTATGTGACGAAAACGATTGATACTGAAGAGAAATTTAAAGAACGTCGAGCTCACTTGGCTGAGCGCGAATGGCATCGAATGAAAGAGAATAATTCTCAAGAATGTCGTAATTGTCATGAGTTTGATTATATGGATTTCTCAGAGCAAGGCCCACGCAGTGCGAAACAACACTCAACGGCGTTAGCATCAGGTGAAAAAACGTGTGTAGATTGTCATAAAGGCATCGCACATAAATTACCTGATATGTCTGGTATTGAAGGTTGGTAAGGAGATAGCATGAGTACATTAGAATCAGTGATTTGGCATACTCTAGGTTACGCTGCGATGCCAGCTATTATTCTAGGCGGTTTTGCTGCGGTATCTGTGTTTTCAATTTGGCTATTGTCATTGAAATCAGATAAAGAGTAATCGTTTAAATTACGAATCAACTCGATGAATAGAGAGATGGGTATGATATGCCCATCTCTTTTTTTATATGTCGAAATTTGAGGCAGGATTAAAATCCTAAAACCGTATAATAAATGAAGGCGGCCCAACTGACAGCAAGTAAGATCCATGGTAGCGCTTTGTTTGATTCGTTATTAATGTATTCTTGTTGTGCTTGTTTATCTTCTATATCGGACAGTTTTACGTTATTTTGCTTGGTTCGTTGCGTTTTTTTCTTTTGCTTATCCGCTTCTCTTGCCTTTTCCTTCTGTTGTTTCTTATAAAGAGCAATGCCTTTTTCGATTCCTTGTGCAATCAATTTAGTTTGCTCTTTTGTTTGAGCTGGTTTTTGTGTAGCTTTAGCTATCTTCATTGCTTCTTGTTGAGACTCGATTGAGACGGAATCTTTTGTTTTTTTGTAGTTTGTCATATTTGCTCTTAACTATTTTTATTTGAGTTTATATTCACACATTACTGAAAGGTAAACGATACAAAGTGTGACGGCAATATAGATTTTGATCTTTGAGGTGTATCTAGCTCAAAGTTTTAATTTTATCCAATCGTTATTTTTAAACATTTCAGTAAGCTGAACAAGTCTACTGAGAAGGTTGTTAGTTAATTTTAAGGTAGAAATATGCAGTATTCTTTTGATGCATATGATGAAAATGGGTGGTTAAAGCCACCTCTTTGGTTGTGGTTTGGATGGGCGATTTTAATTCGTTCTGTTGTGGTTTTTGTTATGGCTGGCGCGAGTCGTGAGCAAGGTACCGATTTATTAGCCTTGTTTTATCCTAGCCATGCGCATTTGTATACGAGTTTATGCTTAAGTCTACCTATATTATTTTATATGTGGTTAAGCAGTTTCAAAAAGCCCACACGGCCTTTTATGCTGACTCTTTGGAAGCAAGGCAGGTGGCTAACCATTGTGATGGTTGTAATTGACCTTTCAATGTTAATTCAATCGGTTATTGTTAATCGAGGAGAGTTTCAGCCAGGAAGTGCAATGATTATCTTACTTCTTAGCTGGTTTCTTATATTTTTATGTCGCAGTAAACGAGTAAAGATATGCTTTAGTCTGACTTAATGAGAGGGGGCAGACAATGGATCTATCAACAGGTGCATTATTATTTAGTGCGTTATTAAGCCCGCTAGCAATGGCGGATTGGCAATTGGATTTAGGGGTTGAAATTAATCGACCAGATTTACAACGCATAACAAATTCATCGGCTTCTCTTGTTTTAGGTGAAGAGACATTAGTTTTCAATTCAATAGATAAGCAATCTCAAGTGCAGGCTTGGGCGGAGCTAAAAAACATTGATGCTGAAAATGTAGAAATTGCTTTTCGAGTAACAGAAGAAGAGGGTGAAGGTAAGATCAGAACACTATGTGCACCAACGATTATTACGAAGTTAAATAATCAGGAGTCATATATGGTCTCTGATTCATCAGTAAATGAAACAGTGAAACTTTCAGTGGAAGTAATTTCTTCATAAACTCTTATTTTTTATCAAACAATCTTATGTTTTATTGCATATAATGGACTCAGTTAATTCAAAATAGAAAGGAACTGAGTTCATGTCTTACACTCCTCAAACGGCTCTACTGCCAGAACCAGATCGATTTGCATTATACGTTACATTAAATATTAAAAGTAATCCTCAGCTTGTATTGGAACAGCTGCAAACGCTTCCCGCTTTGATCATTGAATTAAATGAAAATCAGCCAGACGCGAACTTAAGTAGCGCAGTTTCTTTTGGTGCTGAATTCTGGTCAACGTTATCTGCACCTATGCCTTCTGAATTGGCTAAATTTAAGCAATTAGGAAAAGGCGATATTATTGCCCCTGCAACGCATGGTGATGTATTAATTCACCTTCACTCAAATCGTCATGATTTACATTTTTATATCTTACGTAAATTAATGAATGTGATTTCTGAGCATGTAGAAATTAAAGAAGAAGTATCGGGCTTTCGTTTCCTTGATTCACGCGATATGACGGATTTCGTTGATGGTACAGAGAACCCAAAAAATGAAGCTCGCGCTGAAGTGGCATTGATTGCTGATGGTGAGTTTGCTGGCGGTAGTTATATGATGTGCCAACGCTTTGTACATAAATTACCAGCATGGAATCGTTTGTCTGTTTCTGCACAAGAAAAAGTTATTGGCCGCACGAAACCAGATTCAATCGAGTTAGATGATGTTCCAGCAGCCTCACACGTAGGTCGCGTTGATATTAAGGAGAATGGTAAGGGTGTGAAGATTTTACGTCACAGCTTGCCTTACGGCTCGGTTTCTGGCGATCATGGCTTACTGTTTATCGCTTACTGTAAAACCGTTCATAATTTCCAAGTAATGCTTGATAGCATGTACGGAGAAGTCGATGGAAAAACTGATCAACTATTACGTTTTACAGATGCAGTAACTGGCGGCTATTTCTTTGCTCCATCACAAGAGATGTTTGCAGAGCTGACGGTTAAATAAATTGTGGGTTAAAGTAAGTACTGTTGACGTTAATGGTACTTACTATTATTAGCCGAATAGATACAAAAAGGCCGCTGTTATCTTTAGAAAACAGCGGCCTTTTTTTGTCTTTAATTAACTAAAGTTATCTATTAACGATTACTTAGTTACTTTAAGAACTGGAGATTCACCAACAGTAACAGCACCAGAAAGCTTAGTAAGCTCTTTGATTTCGTCCATGTTAGAGATAACAACTGGAGTAAGCGTTGATTTAGCTTTTTCTTCAAGAACCGCTAGATCGAATTCGATGATAGTGTCACCAGCTTTAACTTCTTGACCTTCTTCAGCGATACGAGTGAAGCCTTCGCCTTTAAGTTCAACTGTATCAATACCGAAGTGAACGAAAAGCTCGATGCCGTCGTTAGATTCGATAGAGAAAGCGTGGTTAGTTTCAAAGATTTTACCGATTGTACCGTTTACTGGAGCAACCATTTTGTTACCAGCAGGTTTGATAGCAATACCGTCACCAACGATTTTTTCAGCGAACACTACGTCTGGCACATCTTCGATGTTTACAATTTCACCAGAAAGAGGTGCGATGATGTCGATTGCACCAGCGTCAGCGCTTTCAGAAGAAAATGCGCTTTTAATTTTGTCAAACAGACCCATTGTGTAGCTCCCTAAAGTTTATATTAAATAGCCACTAAACTTAGTGGCTATATTTAATTCTTTGCAACTATACTATTACTTAGTATTTTCTGCGATAAATTTTTCAACATGTGCTTCAATTTCTGCTGCAGTAGGCATTTGAAGAGCTTCATCAGCCATCTTCTTAACGTCTGCAAACGTTGCGTTACGAACAATTTTCTTAACGCGAGGAATTGAAATACCGCTCATGCTGAACTCATCTAAGCCCATACCTAGAAGAAGTAGGCTTGCACGCTCATCACCTGCTAGCTCACCACACATACCAGTCCATTTGCCTTCTTTATGAGAAGCATCGATTACTTGCTTGATTACAAGCAGAACCGCTGGAGATAGAGGGTTGTATAGGTGAGAAATCATTTCGTTACCACGGTCAACAGCAAGAGTATATTGTGTTAAGTCGTTAGTACCGATAGAGAAGAAGCTCACTTCTTTAGCTAAGTGGTGTGCAATCGCTGCTGCTGCAGGAGTTTCAACCATTACACCGATCTCGATGCTTTCGTCAAATGCATGACCTTCAGCACGAAGTTCTGCTTTGTATTCTTCAATTGCTTTCTTCAGTTCACGGATCTCTTCAACAGAAATGATCATTGGGAACATGATGCGTAGCTTACCGTGTGCTGATGCACGTAGAATACCACGTAATTGGTCACGTAGGATTTCACGACGGTCTAAGCTGATACGAACCGCACGCCAACCTAGGAACGGGTTCATTTCTTCTGGAAGATCCATGTATGGTAGATCTTTATCACCACCGATATCCATAGTACGGATGATCACTGGCTCACCATGCATCGCTTCTGCTACTTCTTTGTAAGCAACATATTGCTCTTCTTCAGTAGGAAGTGCATCACGATCCATGAATAGGAATTCTGTACGATACAGACCAACACCTTCACCACCGTTACGAATGATACCGTCACAGTCTTTAACTGTACCGATGTTACCGCAAACTTCTACTTGGTGACCATCTAGAGTGATAGCTGGTAGGTCTTTAAGTTTTGCTAACTCTTCTTTTTCTGCAACTAAGTCGTCACGGATTTTTTTAGATTCAGTTAGTTCAGCTTCTGATGGGTTGATAACAATTTTGTTGTTAACCGCATCAAGAATTAGCATGTCGCCATTTTTCACTTGCTTAGTGATATCGTTAGTACCAACGATAGCAGGAAGCTCAAGAGAACGCGCCATGATAGATGTATGAGATGTACGACCACCGATGTCACAAGCAAAACCAAGAACGTAGTCTAGGTTGATTTGTGCTGTTTCAGAAGGAGTAAGGTCGTTAGCAACTAGGATTACTTTTTCATTGATGTCACTTAGTGAAACAATGTTGATGCCTAGTGCGTTTTTAACAAAGCGGCTACCGATATCGCGGATATCTGTAGCACGCTCTTTTAGATAATCATCATCTAATGACTCTAGTGCACACGCTTGCTCTTCAATTACAGAGTGAATAGCAAAGTCTGCAGCCATTTTATCATCTTTAATAAGGGCTAAGATTTCTTCTTCTAGCTCTTCATCTTCAAGAAGCATAATGTGCCCCTCAAAAATAGCTTCTTTTTCTTCGCCGAAAGTTGCTAGCGCTTTTGCTTTGATAGCTTCTAATTGCTCAGAAGACTTATTACGAGCATCAAAGAAACGTTGAACTTCTGTTTCTACTTGAGAATCAGAGATTGGAGTTTTGTTTAGGACAATTTCATCTTCCTGAAGTAGTAGTGCTTTACCGAAAGCAATACCTGGAGATGCTAGAATGCCAGAAATCATAGCTTTACCTTAAAATTGATCAAATTAGAGAATGAAAATAATAAAGAAAAGCTGATTAGTGCAGCTCGTCCATTAGTTTAACTAGGTGGTCTACAGCTTCTTTCTCTTGTGCGCCTTCAGCAGAGATAGTTACGTTAGTACCTTTAGTTAGACCTAAAGTTTGTAGTTTGAAAAGGCTAGTAGCACTTGCACTTTTACCGTTAGAAGTAACAGTGATTTTTGCATCAAAACCTTTTGCTTCTTTAACGAACTGAGCCGCTGGACGAGTGTGAAGGCCGTTTTCTGCAGTGATTACTACGTCTTGTGAATACATTGTGTATACCCCGATTTATATTTTATGTTGAAATTAGTGTCGTTAACCAATTCGGTTTGCGCACGTACTTTCGCACATCATAGACCTAGAAACAATCTATCTTCAACGAAATTAGTTAACGACAGTAATTTATACATTCTTTCTTATTTTGTAATATTAAGCTAGTTCAAAATTGTTACTTTGTATTCGAGTGTAATTATTTTACACCTAAAAATAAAGTGGCTTGATTATTACTAAGGAGGGAAATGAAATCAACAAAAAAACCCCAGAAGGGGCTTTTTTGGATAAAAAATTGATTTGAACACATAGATGTTACAAATTTATTGCTCATTTTCTTGTTCAGTAAACAAGCCTGCAAATAATGCTGTACTTAAGTAACGCTCACCAGAGCTTGGTAACACAACAACAATTTGTTTATCAGCAAATTCAGGTAGCTCCGCGATACGATTAGCTGCAACTACTGCTGCACCAGAAGAAATACCAGCAAGAATCCCTTCTTCTTCCATTAATCGACGTGCCATTTCAATAGCATCTTCAGATGTGACTGCTTCAACACGGTCAATTAGTGTTAGATCTAGGTTACCAGGAATGAAGCCAGCACCAATACCTTGGATCTTATGAGGTGCCGGTTTGATCTCTTCACCAGCTAACGCTTGAGCGATTACCGGTGATTCAGCGGGCTCTACTGCCACAGACAGAACGGCTTTATTTTGAGTGTGTTTTAGGTAACGACTTGTACCTGTTAATGTACCGCCAGTACCAACACCAGCGACGAATACGTCAACATTGCCTTCAGTCGCTTCCCAGATCTCTGGACCAGTTGTTTTTTCATGAATAGCAGGGTTTGCTGGGTTATTAAATTGTTGAAGTAGTAGGTACTTACTTGGATCGCTTGCAACAATTTCTTCTGCTTTAGCAATGGCACCACCCATTCCTTTAGGTGCTTCTGTTAATACAAGGTTAGCCCCTAATGCTTTAAGTAGCTTACGACGCTCAAGGCTCATTGAGGCAGGCATTGTTAGTGTTAGTTTATAACCACGTGCGGCAGCTACGAAAGCAAGAGCAATACCTGTGTTACCTGATGTTGGTTCAACTAATTCAATGCCTTCTTTTAATGTGCCCGCTTTTTCAGCTTCCCAAATCATGTTTGCGCCAATACGACATTTAACACTAAAGCTAGGGTTACGTGCTTCTACTTTGGCTAAAACGTTACCTTTACTTACGCGATTTAGGCGAACAAGTGGGGTATTACCAATAGTTTGAGAATTATCTTCGTAAATCTTTGTCATGATCTGTTCCTTCATTTCACGGTCAGCGTGATTATATAAATTATTTTTAACTCAATTTGAGTAACTCAACACAACTAGAATACGAAGAGTTTCTAAAATGAGAAAGGATCAAAAGGTTATAAGTTATGGATTAACGGTTTTTATGTGTATCACGGTAAACATCAACCCACATAGCGGTTGCCCCACAAACTGCGATTGGCATAACAAATAGGTTTAAGATTGGCGTCATGGTAAAAAGTGTTACAAGAGAGCCAAAGGATAAGCATTTGCCACGTTTTGTTTTTAGCTCATCTCTCATTGTTTCAAAAGGCACTTTGTGGTTATCAAATGGATAATCACAATATTGAATAGCCATCATCCAAGCGGTAAATAAAAACCATAAAACAGGTGCAATACTTTGACCTATTGCAGGGATAAAAAAGAGAATAAATAGACCTAATGCTTTAGGTATATAGTATTTCAATTTTTGCCATTCACGTTTGAAGATGCGAGGTAAGTCCTTCACAGCATCTAATATTCCGCCATTTGGTGCAGGTTGACCTGTCAATTTAGCTTCAAGGTGTTCAGCAAGTAATCCATTAAAAGGAGCGGCAATCCAGTTCGCTAATGTACTAAAGAAGTATGAGAAGACGGCCAATATACTGATGACAATTAAAGGCCACAATAAATAAGATAACCAATCTAACCAACTTGGAATCTGAGCTAGAATTTGGTCAATCCAACTACCAATTTGATTAAATAAGTAAATAAAAGAGCCACCAAGCAATAAGAAATTAATTAATAAAGGGATAAAAACAAATCGACGCAAGCCTGGTGTCATTGCTAATGAAATGCCTTTTAAAAAGTATTGAACCCCAGATTGAGATTGTTTAAACGAATTCATAATTTGTATTTTACTGTGTGGATGTTGAGTTCACTATACTCAAAATTTGAGACAAATAAATGAAATATGAGCAAATAAAGTTCCACTAAACAGTTCAAATGTAAGATTTATGTCACCACTTTCATTTTGTTATTCAACAATAGGGTTATTATTTGGTACATTACAGGAAAGTAGTGGTAGATTAGTGATAATAACTAAACTACATTCATATGATAGTTGATATAAGCTTTCTTATTTTTTATTTAAGAGAAAGCTCAATAAAGCAGAAGAGCAGAGAGTTAACGATGCAAGAATTGCGATTAGTGTTGATACTTGTTGGAGCATTGGCCATTGCGGCATTATTGTTTCATGGCTTGTGGACAAGTCGAAAAGAAACGAGCTCAAAATTTGGAAAGAAAGTAGACATAGATTTTGATTCAGACGTTGATGATGAACAAGCTGCTCCTATGCGTGGGTTTGATCAGCCAAAAGAAGACGTGGTTGTTCAGAAAGAACGAAAAGAGCCTGCTTTTGCTCGAGAAGAGGTTCCTACTTCTGATGACCCATTATTTGAAGGTACGGTTTCGTCTGAATCAAATAAGTTTACAGAACAAGAAAAACCAACGGTACAGCAAGCTCAACCACAACCGGTTGTACAGCAAGTACAAGAGCCAGCAGTAGGTCGTATTGAACCAGAAGCTAAGCCTGTTGCTGCACCAGTTAAAAGGGAAGAACCAACCATCTCTTTTTCTGCTATTGATGACGAAGTGTTAACTCAACCAGAGCCTATGCAAGCTAAGGTCGATATTCCTGAAACATCGACTTACTTAGAACCTGAAATTATTATTGCAGAACCAGAACCAGAACCAGAACCAGAACCAGAACCAGAACCAGAAGAGGATGTTATTGTAATTAATGTCCATGGTATGGGAAGTGATAGATTCAGTGGTAATCGTCTCTTTAATAGTTTAGAGCAAAATGGTCTTGTATTTGGTGATATGGCTATTTATCACCGTCACTCTGATTTATCTGGCGCTGGAAAAGTCTTATTTAGTGTCGCGAATATGGTATCACCTGGACATTTCCAAGTACCTGAAGGTGAAGAGTTCTCAACACCAGGGATTTCTTTCTTCTTACCGCTTCCATGCTATGGTGATGCGGAGCATAACTTTAAGTTGATGCTACAAACGGCCCAAATGGTAAGTTCAGAATTAGGTGGTAACGTTCTGGATGAGAAACGCGATATGCTGACACCAAATAAAATTGATGAATATAAGCAGCGTGTAAAAGTATTCTGCCGTAAATAGCCTATCTGCTATAGAATTAGAACTAATGAGAAAGGCTCATCATGAGCCTTTTTTTTATTTTAAGAATAACCGAAAAAAGAAGTTGATGAATCATGAGTATTGAACAGACATTAGATGAGTTGAAGCAACAACTTAATTACCATGCATATCGCTATTATGTAGAAGATAGCCCTGAGCTACCAGATGCTGAATATGATCGAATGATGCAGGAATTGTTATCTATTGAATCTGAACATCCTGAATTAGTTACTGTTGATTCACCAAGTCAACGAGTTGGAGGAGAGGCTTTAGATGGCTTTACTCAGATTCAACATGAGATCCCTATGCTTTCTTTGGATAATGCGTTTAGTGATGAAGAGCTAGAAGCATTTGAAAAAAGAATGAACGACCGCCTTATTTCAAAACCTGTATCTCTATTTTGTTGTGAACCTAAGTTGGATGGTTTAGCGGTTAGCCTTTTATATGTGAATGGTAAGTTAGTTCAAGCTGGTACGCGTGGAGATGGTACAACAGGTGAAAATATTACTGAAAACGTAAGAACTATTCGTTGTATTCCATTAACTCTGCAAGGTGAAGGTTGGCCAACACGTTTAGAAGTGCGTGGTGAAGTCTTTATGCCTAAAGCCGGTTTTGAAGCGCTAAATGAGAGAGCGTTAAAACGTGGTGAAAAACCATTTGCAAATCCACGTAATGCTGCAGCAGGCAGTTTGCGTCAATTAGATTCAAAAATAACAGCAACCCGCCCACTTAGTTTTTATGCATACAGTGTTGGGGTGATTGAAGGTGGTGAATTAGAAACAAGCCATTACCAGCGTTTTGTTCAATTAAAAAGCTGGGGTCTTCCAATGTGTGAAGAAACTAAGCAATGTCATTCATTGACAGAAGTTAAAGCGTATTATAAAGACATACTTAAGCGTCGTGATGCTCTGAAATATGAAATTGACGGTGTAGTAATAAAAGTTGATGACATTGCGCTTCAAGAACAACTGGGCTTTGTTGCACGAGCACCTCGTTGGGCGATTGCTTATAAATTTCCTGCACAAGAAGAGTTAACCGTTCTAAATGATGTGGAATTCCAAGTCGGCCGTACTGGCGCAATAGGTGTCACCTTAGTAAGTAGTGTTTCAAATAGGTAGCTTTACTTACTAAGTTGATCCTTTCCGAGAAATAATATTACAAATATTCAGCTCATTTCTAAAGCAGAATAAAGAACCAATTGGTAGTAAATAATGACAGAATTTAAGTTTAACGATACTCAACTATCCATCATACAAGATCTGGAAGTAGATATTGATTTAAACAGGTTAGAAGTTGCTATTAGTAACAATAGTATCGAAGAACTTGACGATGAAGAGTTACTTGCCTTGCTTAAGGTTGCGAATGCTTTGTATCGTTCAGGTTTTCCTGTAGTTGAAGACTCTCTTTACGATTTATACAGAGAAGCATTTGCCTCTAAAAATCCCAATCACCCATACATTACTTCAGTAGAGTCTGAAGTATTGAGCTCGAGCAAAACAGTAGCTTTACCTCAAAAGATGTTGTCCACAGATAAGGCATATTCAAAAGAAGAAATTGAGAAGTGGCTCGATAGAATCCTAAAATCCGCTGAAGAGCTAAACATTGATACAAAAGCTATCGAGATTAGAGTTACTCCTAAACTAGATGGTTATGCTGCCTACGATGACGGAGAAAGGCTCTATACACGTGGCGATGGTGTAAAAGGTCAGGATGTATCAAGAGCATTTGAACGTGGTCTAAAAGTAGCTAAAAATGGAGATAGAGGCTTAGGTGCTGGTGAGATCGTTATCGACAAAGCATATTTTGAGGCAAATTTAAGTCAACTTTTCGAAAACTCGCGAAATATACAAGCTGCCATTATCGCAGAAAAGAATGTTGATGAACGAGTTTTAGAAGCTATTAATGATGGTGCTTGCGTGTTCTACCCATTTACCTTAATTGATGATTGGGTAGGTAGTCATATGGACTTGATAGCTGACTTCGAAAACATCATCGATAAGATCTGGAATGCTGTTGGATATGATGTAGATGGTGTGATTTTGGAGGCTACAGATTCCTTGATAAAGGAACATATGGGGGCAACAAGAAAATTCCATCGCTGGCAAATTGCATTTAAGATTAATGATGAAGCTGCTGAAGTAGAAGTTATCAGTGTTACACCGCAAACTTCAAGAACTGGCAGAGTAACACCAGTTGCTGAACTAATACCTACGAGAATCAGTGGTGCTACGATTAGCAGAGTCACTGTACACCATTATAATATGGTCAAAATTAATGGAGTTGGCCCAGGCGCAATACTTCAAATAGTAAGAAGTGGCTTGGTTATCCCTAAAATTGAAAAAGTTATAAAGCCAACAGAACCTCAGATACCAGAATCATGTCCTAGCTGTAAGTCTCATCTTATTTGGGAGTCTGATCATTTAGTGTGTCCAAATAAGAGCGACTGTCCTGCACAAACAGAGAACACTCTGGTGCACTTTTTTAAAACACTTGGTAATAACGACGGTTTTGGCCCTAAAAATATCGAAAAATTAGCAAACCTCGGAGTGAAGCATATCCATCAAATGTATGACTTAAAACCGAATCATTTCGCTATGTATGGATTCGGGGAAAAGACATCTAAGAACTTATATGATCAGCTTCAGGCAAGTCAAAGTATTGAAATTGAAGACTGGCGCTTCCTTTCTGCGTTCGGTGTGAGTCGTTTAGGTGGAGGTAACTGCGAGAAACTTCTTCAACATTATTCATTGGAAGATCTATTTAGTGCAAGCGTAGAAGATATAGAAAAGATTGATGGATTCGCGAAAGTTAGCGCTGAAGCTATTGTTGAAGGTTTAGCGATTATTAAAGAAGAATTCGATAAAGTGTATGGTCATGGGTTCAATTTAGCTATTACGCCTAAGTTGTCAGAACAAGAGGGTTCCTCTTCGCCAATTGCAGGTATAACTATTGTATTTACAGGTACGATGCTACAAGGTAAACGTGGAGACATGGAAAAACATGCTAAGTCGTTAGGGGCGAAGGTAGCTAAGTCAGTTACTGGTAAAACGACTTACCTCGTTGCAGGTACTAAGGTTGGAGAGACTAAGATTAATAGCGCAAAAGCTAAAGGAGTTACTGTACTCTCGGAAGAAGCATATTTAAACTTAATAGGATAACTTTACGAACCTTAATAGCAATCTGTCATTTTACCGACAGATTGCTATAGAACTTCACAGGTTTCGCTTTACTAAATCACTAGCTAATGTTCTCGTTTCTAACAAGAGCATTGCCATCCCTGAATACCTCTACAATATTCACGTTTTCCATACTTTCTATCAGTTCACAAGGAATGTGTTCTAGAACAATCATTTGGAAGTTACTGTTATTTTTCTTCTTGTCACTTATAAACTTATTAAGTAACTTAAAGGCACTTTTTATTTTTGATTGGTCACTGCTGGATAATTTTTTCTCTTCCTCGGATTCATCTCCATAGTATGGTCTGCTTGGCTGATCGATTACCATATAAGGAGCTACAAAAGAGGATTTGTTTTGTTCGATTATGTCGTGCATTGCCAGGGTGAAAAATAGATGCAAGAACATTTGATTTGAACTGCTACCTACATTTTCTATGTACGTTGTCCGAGGCTTTCTAAGGCCCAAACTTTTACTGTTATAGTCGAATACAGGGAGGTAATCCTTATAGTTTTCTAATGAATCACCAACGGTTTCAATGTAGCCAGTAATGAACTCTTCTATAGCTCGACAGCTCAACTCTTTTTTTATACTAGTATCTTCAATATGAATACTATTTATTTGTTCTTCTAATTCACTTGTATCTATGGTTTTGTTCGTTTTATTGGAATGACTAAAAAGCTTTGCTTTTGTGGAAATTTCTCCCAAGAAAAAATACCTCTCTCTAGAGGTTGAAAAATTCTGATTAATTTCTGGATATTGCTTTAGATCTTCTGTAACTAATTGTAGTTCATTTTCTAGATCCAATAGTCGATCGTTAACTTGAATGTTAAGTGGAGTTTTACTTTTCCGTTCTTTCTTAATTACTGATATTTGATTGGAAAGTTGAGATGTAATTTCGTCAAAAATTGATGTTTTTATAATGTCTTTGTCAATTTCTCTTAGATACTCTATAGGTTTTAACCTGTTCTCTAAAGAATTTAATGACTTTTTGTATGAATCATACTGGTTGCTGAATTTTTTGAGTTTTTTGATTTTATTTGAAATTGAAAACTGCAAATTTTCTAGCTTTTCTCTTTTGGAATCAGTGCTATTGTCAGCTAGGCTGTCGATAGATAAACTAGATAATTTAATCCAAGCCTCGTCCCCTGTGATGTCATTCGGTAATAGTGAGTAAGTCTTTGCTAAGTTAATTAATTCGGCTTTCTCTTCGATAAAAATATCTGATTGGCTATCAATTCTGTCGTTTTTTCTTTCAATCTTTTTCAACTTTGACTCAAGATAATCAATCCTGTCTTTCTTTATAATATTCTCAATGCTCTCTATACCAACGGCAAGGTCAAAAATCCTAGGTAATGCTTCTCTATATCTATCTTCTGATTGTTTATCGAAAAATACACCAGAGTCATTTTCTATGATATTTCCAGATATTGTATTGAACATTTGAAAGTATCTAACGGAAACTTTTGAACTTGGTGAGAAAAATCTACCACCAAACTTAACTCTTGCGTTAGAAGTTATTCCAAAGGCTGATTCAAAAAAAGTTTTTATTGTTTTCTTATCAGAGTTTGCGTAGGGAGAAATTAATGAATTATTTACCTCGTTTGTGAAGTAGTACTCTTCTGAAACTATAGATAGTTTTGGGGCTTTTCTAGCGAAGGTTATTAAATCATCATTGGTTTTTATTTCAAGACCATACCATGAAACGTTTTCATTTATTGTACTCTCTGAAATTTTACTTTTTGATGCAAAGAAACAGTAATCAATAATATCAATGATAGCAGTTTTACCTGTATTACTGCGACCAGTTATTACATTTACCTTATTAGGTAGGAAGTTTAGTTCTCTATTTGTACCATTTTTAAACCAAATTACTATTTTGCTTATATAGTAGTTCATAGAGTAATCCTTAAATTTAAGTAGAGGTGGTCGGATGGTTTAGTTAATAAATCGGATATAAAGCTAGAAGCAGAAAATAATTTTTCCGCATCTAAGCCCATTCTTTTATCATATTGAATTTCTTTTTTTAGAGTTATAACTCCGTTATTTACTTCAATATGCTCCATTTCATTCATGTATTGAATTGAGTTAATTGATAAAGACAGGGTGCTGTAATATATATTGTCGAAATTAGAAAACCATTCAGGGTGGTCAATCAATAACTTTTCCAATGACTTATAATTGCTTTTCTTGCTTGCCAACGCACTTAGCATTGGTTTCTGATAGACAAAAGGGTATATCAATAAAACCTTGTCAATCGACATTTCTCTCGATATAGCTAATACTGAATGTATAGCAAGAATACAATTAGCCATGTTTATTTGATTTCTCATTTCTTATACTTTTCCCAGTCTTTTCTCCATCCGATATCTGGTGTTTCAGATAAAGAATATAGGTATCCGTTTGATATGGTTATATCGTTTGGTAGCACATCATATGTAATAGTTTTAGAACGCATACTGTCAACCAGATCTAGAGCGAGGGTATTGTGAGATGATTCATCAAAATTTCTATATTTCCTTCGCCATGAATTTTTCCAATCTGTTAGCGTATTTTGCTTTAGAGAGCTTAACTCTATATCGGTTAACTCACCATTAGAGTACCAATTATTAATATTCTTCTGTGCCTTTAGCATTAGTGAAGTGAATTCTACAATGGTGTCTAAATCATCTGTATCAAAATCGTTTATTTCTATTAATTGCTTAATGAATGTAAGACTTTCCATACCGCTAGGTAGGCTCTCTTCGAATTCATAAATTTTCAAATCGGAATTTTGGAACTGTTGAAAATACTTTCTATATCTCTTGTGAAATTCATCAAATGATATAACTACTTTACTGTTTGCTTTTATTGTAATGAAGTTGCTTTCTTTTATTGAAGAGTCAATGAGTTTAAAAACACTTTCAATATGCCTATCCTCAATCATTTTGGATTTTATAGCATCATGACATTTTTTGATTATATCGTCTTGTTCTAACTCGAATTTTACGCACTTAAAGAAGTTATATAAAACATCGTTTGAAAGTGAGAGGATTTTTTCTGAATACTTTCCTATATCTTTAGATTTTGAGTCCTTAGTAAGCTGACTAAATTTATTCTTAATATTTGAAGGATGTATTTCACCATTAGTTATATCATCAATAAATGATGCGACAGTATTGTTTCTAGTTTCAGATTTATTAGATGCCAGTACAAAAATAGTTTTTTGGAGGAAATTTAATTGCTCATTAGGTAGGGCTCGTCCAGCGCTCTCGTCTTGAATTAGTTGTGCCCAGTTGAAGAGCGTTTTCCATAGATCTAAGTCTAAGCTGGTGAGGTTACTTGGTTTACCAGTTGCTTTTGATTTTTGAACCGTATGTTTTAATTGATAGAGAACTTGGATGTCATTATCCAAATCTGTATGGACATCGTCTTTGTACTCTAAGCCTGCGCTCTGGCCTGGATGAAGACAAAGTACCTTCCATAGAAAAAAGTAGTATTGATAGTCAAAACCAATACTGCTTTTATCAGCAGAAGTAGCATCTGATACCGTACTAGCTGAACACATCTATTAGCCCTCAAGGTAAAAATGCATATATTACTGCACCTTAAGCAATAATGCATGTGGAACTAATTTAATATGTGAATCAAAATATCAGTTGATGCAATCTCACGGTAGGCTCTTTGTGTTGTCATCTTTGTTTAGTATCTTGATGAAGTACTCAGCAACCTTGTCTTGAAGAGTCCTACCGCCTCCAGTGGCGTTTATCCAATATGTGTTTGTTGCATCTTTTTTAAAGGCAAAGCATTGTCCCCAATGACTAGCTTTTTTGCTGTAATCCAAGTTTGACAGGGCTGAACCAGCCTCGTAGTAGTCTTCTAGCGTGTAGTCTAGACGTGTTCTTGCATGAAAGATCACTAACCCTAAAGCTTGCCAAATCTGCATCGAACGATGAAAGCCACTTGTATCTTGCTTGAACTCTTTCTCAAGTCCATTTAGCCATCCATAGAAGAAACTAATTATGATAGGGAGTGTTAAAGATTCAAGTCGAGTCACTGAAAAAAGTGACTTTATTATAACTTTAAATACTCTCACTCGTTTCGTTTTAGGGGCTGTTGGAGGTTACAAACTACAAACAAAAGTCAGGGGCGTGAGGGAAATGATTGATGGTTCGATCCCAACATCCAAGCATATTGACGAAGTGAGAAGCGATTTGCTCATGTTTTTTGGTGCTTGGATTGAGCACCAAGGTGAATCGTATTCAGAGGATCGAAATGGATTTCAACTAGTAACAACTCTAGTTCAAGCTGTTGGGCTAGTTTTCAATAAGTTATGGATTTCATGCGATCAATTGCAACCTGATGAAAGAACGAATGTTATTTATCAAGCAGCAAAGAAGCTAGGTTCGTTAGATTATTCTAGGAATGCGCTGCAGTTCATATAGGAATGGGTAGATTACAATTTCGACTAACTCCAAGTTTTAAAGGGTTTTATATAAATGAAATAGATAATGCATGGTGACACTTCGCTATTACACCGGTAGCGAAACTTGAACCTGTTTTTGTTGGTGGGGTAACCGTAAGTAATGCCACATTGCATAATGCAGATGAAATTGCACGTTTAGGTGTTCATATTGGTGATACAGTTATTATTCGCCGTGCGGGGGATGTGATCCCACAAATCGTATCAGTGGTAGAAGCTCGTCGTCCTACAGACAGTAAAGCCATTGTTTATCCAACCCATTGCCCTGTATGTGGTTCTAACCTTGAAAGAGTAGAAGGTGAGGCTGTTACTCGTTGTGGAGCTGGGTTAGTTTGTCAAGCACAACGTAAAGAAGCACTAAAGCATTTTGTGTCTCGTAAAGCACTTGATGTTGATGGTTTAGGCGATAAAGTTGTAGAGCAGCTTGTAGATAAAGAAATGGTGGAGACGCCTGCGGATTTATTTAAACTTTCAGCGGGTGTATTGACAGTATTAGAGCGCATGGGACCTAAATCTGCGCAAAATGTAGTGGATGCGCTTAATAAAGCAAAGGCGACGACATTACCGCGTTTTCTATACTCGTTAGGTATTCGAGAGGTTGGTGAGGCGACAGCAGCAAACTTAGCTGCGCATTTTTATACATTAGAAGCGATTCAAGTAGCTACATTTGAACAACTTATTGAAGTGAGTGATGTTGGTGATATCGTCGCTAAACACGTTTTAAACTTCTTTGCAGAGCCGCATAACAAAACTGTTATTGATGATTTACAAGAGATGGGTATCCATTGGCCTGAGATTAAAGCGCTTGATGAATCAGTACCACAACCATTAGCGGGCAAAGTTGTTGTTCTTACTGGAACATTACATAAATTAAAACGTAATGAAGCTAAAGCTGCTTTACAAGAGCTAGGCGCAAAAGTGACTGGTAGTGTTTCTAAGAAAACAGATATTCTATTTGCTGGTGAAGCAGCTGGTTCTAAATTAGCGAAAGCCGAGGAGCTTGGAGTTGAAGTGATGAACGAAGAACAGTTAATTGAATTATTAAATTAAGACTAATAATTTTAGTTATTAAAAAGGAGCCTTATATGGCTAATGCCGCTCGCTTAACAGCTAGTGGCTCTTTTTTTATAAGGGTAGCGCGGTGCTTTATAAAGCACTTGTCGCGGAAATGGTTTTCGCTTTCTTTTCTTTGGCAGGATTAGACGCTTTCCGCTT
>NZ_JAAUWR010000006.1:0-218742 GCF_014694495.1 Aliivibrio sp. S10_S31
AAGCGGAAAGCGTCTAATCCTGCCAAAGAAAAGAAAGCGAAAACCATTTCCGCGACAAGTGCTTTATAAAGCACCGCGCTACCCTTATAAAAAAAGAGCCACTAGCTGTTAAGCGAGCGGCATTAGCTTTTATGTGCAGGCTTTTTTATACCTATCAATCATCCGACTTTAGGGTAAATACTCACTTATAAAGTTCTCATTATTTTGATTAAAATTTGACTGATCTAATAAAACGATATTTACTTAACATTATATTAACAACAAATAATAATAATCGCAGGATGCAGCCATGAATCAGCCATTTTTTGACCACAAAACCAACCCTCAACTCCCTCATGAGGCGATGCTCGAATGGGCAGAGAAAAAGCCACATGACCTATTTCTTCGTCAAATAAAAAACAGAGAATTTACAGACTATTCTTTTGCTGATGTTGTTGATAAGGCATTGCGTCTTGTGAGCGCACTGCAAGAGATGGGCATTAAACCAAAAGACAGAGTAGCATTAATCTCTAAAAACTGTGCCGAATGGTTTATCACTGATCTGGCCTTAATGTTAGGGGATTTTGTGAGTGTTCCTATTTTTCCAACAGCAGGGCTCGACACCATAGAGCATTGTTTAACGCACAGTGAAAGCAAGGTACTTATTGTAGGTAAACTTGATAATAGTGAAGCAACACAACAGGCAATCACTAACTTACCCGATATATTAACCATCGCTTTTGACTATGACTCTGCAGCCAAGTGTCAATATCAATTTGAAGTTTTATTAGCCACTCATAGCCCTTCTAATTTTAAAGCTGAGCATAATGACAATACATTAATGTCTATTGTGTATACCTCTGGTACTTCTGGTTTACCAAAAGGAGCAATGCTGACCTTTGGCGGATTCAGTCACGCTTCAAAACATTTAATTAATCACATTGGCATGCAGCAAGATGACAGGCTCTTCTCTTATCTTCCTTTAGCTCACATCACTGAGCGAGTATATATTTTAGGTTCAGCTTTCTTTGGAGGGATCCAAACCGCCTTTCCTGAATCTTTAGATACTTTTATTGATGATGTAAAAATGCATCGCCCAACTTTATTTATTTCAGTCCCACGATTATGGACGGTTTTCCAACAACGCATTCAAGATAAGTTGCCACAAAAGAAATTAGCTATTTTATTAAAAATCCCATTCGTCAGTGGATTAATAAAACGTAAGTTAGCAGATGGCTTAGGGCTTGATAAAGCACGTGTACTGGGTTGTGGTTCAGCTCCTGTATCTGCAAGTTTATTAAAATGGTATGAGAGTATAGGCCTAAACATTACCGAAGCATGGGGAATGACAGAAACGTTTGCCTATAGCACACTGAATCATCCATACCGTTCAGATAAAGTCGGTAGTGTCGGTGCAGCAGGACCTGGTGTTGAATTAAAAATTGCAGACGATGAAGAAATTTTAGTTAGAGGTGACAGCCTGTTTGCTGGTTATTATAAAAATGATGAAGCAACCGCTGAAACCTTTAATAAAGATGGATGGCTCCATACAGGTGATATTGGATCTATTGATTCTGAGGGCTTTTTAACTATCCAAGGTAGGAAAAAAGACACATTCAAAACAGCCAAAGGAAAATTCGTTGCTCCTGTACCAATTGAAAAACGCATCTTTGATTTAAGTAATCTTGAAATGATGTGTTTAATAGGCTCAGGTCTACCTGGTCCTATTTTATTAGCAGTACCTCATGCTTATCCTAATTTTGATCAAGCTCGTTATGAAAGAACCGCTCTTAAAAACCTTGAGACAATTAATGATGGTTTAGAGTCACATGAAAAGCTAAAAGGCATCTTAATGATAAAAGAGCCTTGGAGCATTGAAAATGGCATTTTAACACCGACTTTAAAGATAAAACGCCACGTACTAGAGAAAAATTACCATGAATTTGCATCTAACTGGCCTCAAGATAAAAAAATAATCTGGGAATAACCGGATAAAACCTTACACTTAACAAGCAAAAAATAGACAATAACCAAGTAAAAACAACAAAAGCCTTAAAAGTAACACTTTAAGGCTTTTGTTTTATCTAAAAGATATAATTTTTATGATTACTATTGCTTTTTACACACTAAAAACTCAAATCCAACCAAGATAAAAAACATCACACCATCTTTTATTTATAAAAATCAAAAATTAGAACCAACAATCTATTTCCTACAAAATAAAAGATAAAGCAACCGTTTAACAAAAAACATAAGCAATAAATCAAAACTAATAAACACTTATAATACAAATAGATAAATAAAAAACACTCTAAAACAAAACAAAAACCAAGATTACATTATTGACAATAATATAATTTTCTTTAGACTCTCGTCCGTTTGTCAAAAACTTGACCAAAATACATTCAATACAGACGAGGATTGCATATGTCTCACGACAATGATTACAGCTTAGGGCCTGTACCTAAGACAGCCAGAAAAGGCGTCGTTTCCTTAACTTTAGTTATGTTAGGACTCACTTTTTTCTCGGCAAGTATGTGGACAGGCGGTTCACTTGGGACCGGACTTTCTTTTAATGATTTCTTCCTCGCTGTTCTTATTGGTAATTTAATCCTCGGCATTTACACTTCTTTTCTTGGTTACATCGGCGCTTCAACTGGTCTCTCTACTCATCTCCTCGCTCGTTTTTCTTTCGGCTCTAAAGGCTCTTGGCTTCCCTCTCTACTTCTCGGTGGTACTCAAGTTGGTTGGTTTGGTGTTGGTGTTGCAATGTTCGCTATCCCAGTACAAAAAGCCACAGGCATAGATACCAACGCTCTCATTGTTATCTCTGGTCTATTAATGACCGTCACTGTTTACTTCGGTATATCTGCTCTAATGATTTTATCTATGGTTGCAGTGCCTGCAATTGCCATTTTAGGTGGATACTCGGTATTTAGTGCTGTTGATAGTATTGGTGGCATTGCTGAGCTTCAAAAAATTCAACCAGCAGAACCTATGGACTTTTCGGTTGCTCTTGCCATGGTTGTTGGTTCTTTTGTAAGTGCCGGAACCTTAACGGCTGACTTCGTTCGTTTTGGTAAAAAACCAATGGGGGCCGTTGCTATCACAATGATAGCTTTCTTTATCGGTAATTCTTTAATGTTCATCTTTGGTGCTGCTGGCGCTTCTGTTACTGGTCAGTCTGATATTTCAGAAGTAATGATTGCACAAGGGTTATTAATCCCTGCAATTATCGTATTAGGCCTAAATATTTGGACGACAAATGACAATGCGCTATACGCTTCTGGACTTGGTTTTTCAAATATTACTGGTTTACCGAGTAAATATGTTTCTATGCTAAATGGTCTAATTGGTACTGTTTGCGCACTTTGGTTATACAATAACTTTGTAGGTTGGTTAACGTTCTTATCTTTAGCGATTCCACCTATTGGTGGTGTTATCATTGCGGACTTCTTTAGTAACCGTAAACGCTACCTAAATTTTAATAACGCAGCATTCCAAACCATTAACTGGGCAGGTATTATCGCAGTAGCCATTGGTGTTGCCGCTGGTAAATTCTTACCGGGCGTTGTTCCTGTAAACGCTGTATTAGGCGGAGCGATTAGCTACCTATTACTAAACCCAATGATTAACAAAAAATCGATTTCTGAAACAGAAACAGTATAGAAGATACAGCAATGACTAATTTATTAATAAAAAACGTAGCTCTACGAGATCAAGAAGGTTTATTTCAGATCTTGATTGAAGATGGTCAATTCAAAACCATTACTGACAATGAGCAAGCACTCTCCTATTCTGGTGACATTCTTGATGCTGAAGGTGGTTTAGCCAACGCCCCATTTTGCGAACCTCATATTCATTTAGATACAACTCAAACAGCTGGCGAACCAAGCTGGAATATTTCAGGTACCTTATTTGAGGGAATTGAACGTTGGGCTGAGCGTAAAGAACTATTATCTATTGAAGATGTAAAAACACGCGCTAAACAAACATTAAAATGGCAAATTGCTAATGGTATTCAACACGTTCGTACTCACGTCGATGTTTCAGATCCGACACTGATTGCATTAAAAGCAATGCTTGAAGTAAAAGAAGAAATGAAAGAATGGGTTGATATCCAAATCGTTGCTTTTCCTCAAGAAGGCATTCTTTCTTACCCTAATGGTAAAGAATTACTTGAAGAGGCAGTACAGCTAGGCGCAGATGTTATTGGCGCTATTCCTCATTTTGAGTTTACTCGTGAATACGGTGTCGAATCTCTTCACTATATTTTTGAATTAGCGAAAAAATATGACCGTCTAATTGATGTTCACTGTGATGAAATCGATGATGAACAATCACGCTTTGTTGAAACTGTTGCCGCTCTTGCTCATAAATTCAATATGGGTGAAAAAGTAACAGCAAGTCATACAACAGCAATGCATTCATATAATGGTGCTTATGCCTCTCGCTTGTTCCGCTTACTTCGTATGTCTGGTATCAACTTTGTTGCGAATCCACTAGTTAATATCCACCTACAAGGTCGTTTTGACGATTACCCTAAGCGCCGCGGTATTACACGTGTAAAAGAGATGCTAGCAAACAATATTAACGTTTGTTTTGGCCATGACGATGTATTTGACCCATGGTATCCGTTAGGCACAGCTAACATGCTACAAGTTCTTCATATGGGGCTACATGTATGTCAAATCATGGGATACGATCAAATTAACCAAGGTCTTGATCTAATCAGCTATAAATCGGCTCGAACCCTAAATATTCAAGATAACTACGGTATCGAAGAAGGCAAACCGGGTAATCTAATTATCTTGCCTGCTGAAAATGGATTTGATGCTCTACGTCGCCAAGTTCCGGTTCGTTTCTCTATTCGCCACGGTAAAGTAATATCAGAAACTCAACCAGCAACGACTACGATTACGTTAGATAAAGCAGAGACTGTTTCATTTAAACGCTAAGTCATTACCATCTTAAGTAATAAGGGAGCTATCGCTCCCTTTTTTATTGTTACTACCTTCATAGTGATATACTTACTTTATATTCTTATTCAATGGCATTAATTATGACTCAACAAAATAACCCGCTACACGGTATTACATTACAGAAGTTACTTACTGAATTAGTAGAACACTATGGCTGGGAAGAGCTAAGTTATATGGTAAACATTAACTGTTTTAAAAAAGACCCAAGCATTAAATCAAGTCTTAAATTTTTACGTAAAACTGATTGGGCTCGTGAACGTGTTGAAAATATTTATCTGAAACTACAGCGTCATAAAGAAAGAAACCAATAACAAAAAAAGCCCCGTAAGTTTGCACTTACGGGGCTTTTTAATAACTATAAAGATTTAAGTGCTAATTACTTAGCCGCTTTCTCTTCTTTAGCTTTAGCGATTACTTCTTCAGCAACGCTGTTTGGACATGGTGCGTAGTGAGAGAACTCCATAGAGAACTGACCACGACCAGAAGTCATTGTACGTAGAGTACCGATGTAACCGAACATTTCAGAAAGAGGTACATCACCCTTGATACGTACGCCAGTTAGACCAGCTTGTTGATCTTTGATCATACCACGACGACGGTTAAGGTCACCGATAACATCACCAACGTGATCTTCAGGAGTGAATACGTCAACTTTCATGATTGGTTCTAGAAGTTGAGCACCTGCTTTAGGCATAGATTGACGGAATGCGCCTTTAGCTGCGATTTCAAATGCGATTGCAGATGAATCCACTGCGTGGAAGCCACCGTCGAATAGTTCAACTTCAACGTCTAGTACTGGGAAGCCAGCTAGAGGACCAGTTTCCATCATAGATGCGAAACCTTTCTCAACTGCAGGCCAGAATTCTTTAGGTACGTTACCACCAACAACTGAAGATGAGAACGTAAAGCCTGTACCAGCTTCACCTGGTTTGATACGGTAATCGATCTTACCGAATTGACCAGAACCACCAGATTGTTTCTTATGCGTGTAGCTATCTTCAATTGCTTGAGTGATAGTTTCACGGTAAGCAACTTGTGGTTGACCAACAACTAGGTCTACACCGTAAGTACGCTTAAGGATATCAACCTTAATGTCTAGGTGAAGTTCACCCATACCTTTAAGGATTGTTTCACCTGTTTCTTCATCAGTCTCAACTTGGAAAGATGGATCTTCTGCAACCATTTTACCGATCGCGATACCCATTTTCTCAGAACCGCCTTTGTCTTTTGGAGCAACAGCGATAGAGATTACTGGAACAGGGAAGATCATTGGTTCAAGAGTACATTCGTGTTTAACATCACATAGAGTGTGACCAGTTTGTACGTTTTTCATACCAACGATAGCGATGATGTCACCAGCTTGAGCTGAAGTTAATTCGTTACGCTCATCAGCTTGCATCTCAACCATACGGCCGATACGCTCAGTTTTACCAGTTGCTGAGTTAAGAACTGTATCGCCCTTATTCAGTTTACCAGAGTAGATACGTACGAAAGTTAGAGCACCGAAACGGTCATCCATGATCTTAAATGCTAGAGCACGGAATGGTTCGTCTGCAGAAACGATAGCAACTTCGCCAGTCTCTTCACCAGTATCTTTATCAGTTAGAGGTTGAGGCTCAACTTCGTTTGGAGCTGGTAGGTAATCAACAACAGCATCTAGGATTAGTTGGATACCTTTGTTTTTGTACGCAGAACCACAGAAAGTTGGGAAGAACGCTAGGTCACGAGTACCTTTACGGATACAACGCTTAAGCTCTTCGATAGAAGGTTCTTGACCTTCCATGTACGCTTCCATTAGGTCGTCGTCTTGTTCTACAGCTGTTTCAACAAGCTCTTCACGGTAAGCTTCTACGTCATCAACCATATCAGCAGGGATATCTTGGATTTCGTAGTTTTCAGGAAGACCTGTGTCATCCCATACAAATGCTTGACGGTTTAAAACATCTACAACACCAACGAAGTCTTCTTCGCGGCCGATTGGTAGAGTCATAACTAGAGGAGTTGCGCCTAGTACTTTCTTAACTTGGTCAACAACGCTGAAGAAATCAGCACCCATACGGTCTAGTTTGTTAACGAAGATTAGACGAGATACTTCTGATTCGTTCGCGTAACGCCAGTTAGTTTCTGATTGAGGTTCAACACCACCAGAACCACAGAATACACCGATACCACCATCAAGTACTTTTAGAGAACGGTACACTTCAACTGTGAAGTCAACGTGTCCAGGAGTATCGATAACGTTTAGACGGTGATCATTCCAGAAACAGCTTACTGCTGCTGACTGGATTGTGATACCACGTTCAGCTTCTTGCTCCATGAAGTCAGTAGTAGTTGAACCATCGTGAGTGTCACCAATCTTATGGATTTTACCAGTAAGCTTAAGGATACGTTCAGTAGTTGTGGTTTTACCCGCATCAACGTGCGCGAAAATACCAATGTTTCTGTATTTAGATAAATCAGTCATCGTTTTACTCTATTAATAGGATATAAAATGCGCGCAGAGTATAACACAAACTGTCAATTGGTATATGCTTTGTTCTATTTTTGCATAGAATTTTCTACCAAAATGGTTCTAATGTGGCCTCTGCCCCTGAAAATTATAGATGAATTTCTGCATTTTCAAATAAAATAATGCAGAAATCCGAATTCAAAGCCTCAGTTAAAGTTCATCAAAAGCATCAATTGCTTCAGATAGCTTCTTAACGCCATGAATTTGCATTCCTTCTATGCCACCTTTTGGCATGTTTGCAGCAGGTACAATCGCTTTTTTGAAGCCATGCTTATATGCTTCCATTAAACGCTCTTGCCCACTTGGAACTGGACGAATCTCACCTGCAAGACCAACTTCACCAAAGACCACTACATCCTTGGCTAATGGGCGGTCTTTAAAACTAGATAGTAGCGCCATAATAAGAGCCAAATCCGCACTGGTTTCGGCAACCTTAACGCCACCAACCACGTTAACAAACACATCTTGGTCAGCCATTTGCAAACCACCATGTTTATGTAAAACCGCTAATAGCATAGATAAACGGTTTTGATCTAAGCCAACAGAAACTCGGCGAGGATTGGAAAGCTGAGAGTAATCGACTAAAGCTTGTATCTCTACAAGTAACGGTCGTGTTCCTTCCCACACAACCATCACTGAGCTACCAGAGGTTTCCTCTTCTCCACGAGATAAGAAAATGGCTGATGGGTTATTAACTTCTTTTAAGCCTTGGCCTGTCATAGCAAAAACCCCAAGCTCATTAACAGCTCCAAAACGGTTTTTATGACTACGAAGCGTTCTAAAGCGGCTATCTGCACTACCGTCAAGTAACACAGAACAGTCAATAATATGTTCCAATACTTTAGGACCAGCTAAAGTACCATCTTTGGTTACGTGACCCACTAAGAAAATAGCTACATTGTTTTGCTTAGCATATCGAGTTAAAGCGGTTGCTGACTCACGAACCTGCGCGACGCTGCCCGGTGATGATTGCACGTCTGCAACATGCATTACTTGAATAGAATCAATAACCATTATTTTTGGCTGTTCTTTCTCTGCAACCTGACAAATCTTGTCTATATTGGTTTCAGATAACATTTTCAAATTATCTTTTGGCAAACCAAGACGAGAAGCTCGCATTGCTACCTGCTGTAACGATTCTTCACCAGTAACATATAATGTTGGCATTTCAGCAGCCAAACGACACATGGTTTGCAAAAGTAAAGTAGATTTACCTGCACCTGGATTACCACCAATCAAAATTGCAGCACCAGGAACAATGCCACCACCGAGAACGCGGTCAAACTCTTTAAACGAACTACTGAACCGAGGAACTTCTTGTAAATCAATACTAGATAAGGTTTGAACTTCTGAGTCTGTAGTGGAGCCCGCATAACCACCAGATAAACGTTCATTACGAGCAACTTGTGGAGAAGCAGCCAAACGAACCTCTGTAATCGTGTTCCATGCCCCACAAGCATTACACTGTCCTTGCCAACGAGGGAAGTCTGCCCCACAATCATTACAAACGTAGGCGCGTTTTGCTTTTGCCATATATCACCGACATATAAATCAAATAAAAGTGATGGGTTATAACTATTTAACGTATCATTGTTAAATAAACGAGCAATTCTGCCGATAAACCCACTAGATTGTTATTACTGTACCAGAAATCATGCAGCAAGAAGAATATCAAAGCTACGTAGAACAACTTATTCCCGTATTTGGTGAACCTGATTTTAATCTGGTTTGCGAACAAGTTATGTCTCATGAACATCCATCTGTGCATTTAATTGTAAAAATTGAATTAAAACGCATTATGGCACCTTGCACCAAACATATTGATTTACGAGGTCGAGTAAAAGGCCAGTGTCACCAATATGAGCTGGATGGATACACTCACTGGCTTGATGATGTTGCAATTAATACCTATCACAAAAGTATTGAGCGCTTCGGTAGCTATACTGTTGGTGTATGGGAAGCCTTAACCAATACACGTAATAACTTCCGTGTTCTTCATAAAAATAAAGAACAATTAGCAGCGACTGATGATAAAGACGAAAACAATCTATTCAAAGCCAAATTAATTCGATTTGGACACTACCTAACCCGTAGTGAAAACCGTCTGCGCATGTCTACACAAGTTACAGTACTGCTACCAAATGGAAATTTAATCCATGGTACAAGTAGCGATCTTTCTTCTTCTGGTGCTCGTATCAAAGTGCCTACTGCTTTTGAATATGGTTTGGGACAAATCATACAAGTTAGCTTCCCTAACCTTGCAAAAGACACAGGCATAAAAGAACTCAATGGCGACTTCCCTTACCGTATTCTTGGCATTCACGATAGCGAAGAAAGTGATAGTTATCGATGGTTACGATTAAAAATGGAATCAAACCACGATGTTATTGCTCAAGCCATTGAAGAGAAACTAAATAAAAATAAACGACGAACTGTACATGATCAAAAAGATCAAATAGTTCGAGCTCGTACACAAGGCTATGAGCACTGTTTTTTAAAACATACCACTAATATCCCTCTTTTCTTTTCTGGGGATACCTTGAAGTATGCTGTTATTACTGATCACAATGAATCACTTTGGAAGCACTGGCACGATGAAAAAAATCAGCCAGTAATCCATCATTTATTTAAATCAGAGCGTATGCAGTTTTTAACCAAACCAGGGTTAAGAGCCAGTCGTACTCATTTTTATAGCTTTAAACACGATCATGAAGATAAAGAACTCTTCTATTCCATGATGTCATCAGAAGCCACGCAACAAGAGCGCCAACTCTTTTGGCATGTGGGAGCAAAAAGAAAAAGCTGGAAAGTCATTCGTCTTTCTCTTTTCGAATTAGAAAAAGGTGACAAAGAACGCTTATTAACCGTCGCTCCTGAAATGGAAAAAGTGCTGGCTACTTTAACGCATATGGGGATTTTAACTGAACTCAGTTTACCTGATACTCAGAAAGATTACTTGTTAACAGAAAAACCAAACCTTGAAGCTAAGGTATTAAATCCATACCGCCATTCTTTGACGCCAATGGCTCAAGATCCTGCGTTATATTACGATTCAACGCCTCGTAGAACTGAACCGAGATTTAATTACGAAACCTTAATTACTCTTACTCATCCTACAATTGGTGAAATCAAAGGAAGAACTCAAGATATTTCAACCAATGGCTTATCGATATTACTCGATAAACCCGCTTTGCTAACCAAAAAATCTGACGTAAAAATAACGTTTAATGAACTGCAAAGTCTTGATAAAAATACACCATTAAGCCGTATTACTTATCGAGTATTAAAAGTAAATTCAAATGGATTGAATCTTCAACTACAAATTGAAGACAGTTTACAAACTCAAAAAAGCAAGGCTTTCTTGAGTCGATTAATACAGCACAACATAGAAAGACTTCCTGTTGATTATGAACAACTTCCATCGATTGATATGCTGAAAATAATGCATCAATTATTACTAAATAAACTAACAACAACGCCTTTCTTTATTGAAAAGGATAACCATAAAATTAAAACGCGTTGTATTGGGGTTAACTTCCCTTTAAATCGATTAAATAAAATCTGGCTACAATTAGGTAATGAGCAACATTTAAATTTAGAGCCTATTTTTAAATCGAGAGTACAACAATTGTTAGTTAATCCATTGAAAACACCAGCCAATCAACGATCTCACCATCATGAAATCTACATTGCTGTTGTTGTCAAAGATGGAAAAATAAAATCAGTATTCACGCGTATGCTACAAGAGTTTTCATCATACAATGATCGTTTAACCTTCATTAAAAAAGCAAAAGAACACGGTGAGTTTTTAGCAATACGCGTAACCACGACAGCAGTAAAAAATGCACTTTCCACCACCTCTGAAGTGGAATTAAGCCAATTAGCTCAATACGCTATCCATTACGCGAGAGCATTAGAAGATGAATTATCAAGCATTGTGGGTTGTGGTGAAATCGCTGACATAACGGATGAAGTCTTAATTCGACTTGAGTTAGGGTAGTTCTTTCAGTCTATTCTAACGAAAAAATGGACTTCATATAAGAAGTCCATTTTGGTAAAAACAATATAAGTCGCTACCAACTCAGTTTATTACTGAACAATAACGAAGCTGATAAAATACAAACAACACCACCTAAATCAGCATATCTGATTGCGGTTTGTGCTTGCTCTTGCACTTTAGGTTTTGCGTGATAGGCAATACCAAGACCAGCAGCTTCCATCATCACCAGATCATTAGCACCATCACCAACAGCAACCGTATTACTGATCTCTATGTCATATTTATCAGCAAGCTCAACTAAAATATGTGCCTTAGTCTCTGCACTGACAATCTCACCAAGAACCTTACCGGTAAGTTTGCCATCAACAATCTCCAGCTGATTCGATTGTGCATGCACAAGATTGAGTTCTTGTTTTAAATAATCAGAAAAATAAGTGAAGCCACCAGAGGCAATAGCCGGTTTCCAACCGTATTTATGCATGGTAGCAACCAGCTCTCTGATTTCAGACATAAAAGGTAACTCTGATTTTACTTTAGCTAAAATAGCTTCATCAGCTCCGGCTAGAGTACCTACACGTTGAATCAGACTCTCTTTAAAATCTAATTCCCCTTGCATTGCTCTTTCTGTTACTTCTGCAACTTGCTCACCAACACCCGCTAATTTCGCTATTTCATCAATACATTCGATTTCAATCGCCGTTGAATCCATGTCAAATAAAATGATCCCTGGTTTTGATAGATCAGGAATATCTTTCATCTCTGCGTAATCTAAACCGAGCGCATCAACGATAATTTTATGCTCTTCTGTAAGCGCACCAGCTATAGCTGCAACTTCGTAATAACCAACTTTCCAAGTTTTAATTAGTTGCGTTTTATAACCGACAAAAAAATCGATATCATCAAAATGACGAGGTGATAATTGAGGACCGTAAATAATCCAACCTGTTTTTTTAACGTCGAATTGCGTCGTTGTTAAGGTTGAACTAAAACGATTTAATAATGGTATGTGTTTCTTTATTGAAAATGGGATTATCCTATCCATGATTTGCATCCTTTCTTGTCCTGTCTAAAAAATACCGATTGAAGAGGAGTAGAGCAAGAGGCAAATGACATAAACTGCTTTTTTTCGATAAATTCAGTATAATTACTGCATTCATATCTTATTAGGTGGTTGTAATGCTTTCTCAAAACTTTGTCATTAAAGGATTGATGCTGCTTTCTCTAATGGCATTCAGTTACTTTATTTTGATCAACAGTACGATCATCAGTGACAGTAACCAAGTTATTCAAAACAAACAATTACAAGATCTTAGCCGAACAATGACTCGACAAGCGGCCTTATTTGCCGTTGATAGCATTAAAGAAGATAACCATGAAGCATTATTCCAGTTAACGAATAACCTTGCTAAAGAGCGTTTAGTTTTTGATGCCACAATATATGACGCTGAAGGTAGAATCTTAGGAAAAAGTGATAATGCACTAACGGCTTCTCAAATTACTGGATTAAATACGCCATTGTCTATTGATGGTATTGGTCGTCAGCAGTTGATTGAACCTATCATTAAAGATGACCATCTACTTGGCTTTTTACGTGTGACATTTGAAAAATCAACGTTGACCGGCTTTGCAAATCACCACTATCGCAAAAGTGACCGTTTAATGTTTGGTATGCTCGCAATCAGTTTGGTTTCAGGGATGCTGATTATGGGGTTACTAAGAAAAAGAAAAGACGCTTCCAAACCAATCACCACATTGTTTGGTGGTAAAGCATAAAAAGAAAGGCGATGAAATTAACCTCATCGCCTTTTTTATTTCTAACGGTTTTCGTTATGCGTGTTATTTATCGCCAAGTAATACTGAATCTAATGCAATCAGCATCATTTCATCAAATGTCGTTGCGCGCTCATCAGATGTCGTTTGCTCACCAGTCTTAATGTGATCAGATACAGTACAGATTGCTAATGCTTTTGCACCGTATTCAGCGGCAACACCGTACATGCCCGCAGCTTCCATTTCAACGCCAACGATGCCATATTTGTCCATTAGGTCAAACATGCTTGGATCTGGTGTGTAGAACAACTCAGCAGAGAAAAGATTACCCACTTTTACATCGATACCACGAGCTTGCGCTGCTAGCTCTGCATTACGAACCATTTCATAATCAGCAATAGCCGCAAAGTCATGGTCTTTAAAGCGAATACGGTTCACTTTTGAATCTGTACATGCGCCCATACCAATAACTACGTCACGAACTTTAATGCCTTCGTTTACCGCACCACAACTGCCTACACGGATAACTTTTTTAACGCCAAAGTCTTTAATCAGTTCTGTCATGTAAATTGAGCAAGATGGAATACCCATACCATGGCCCATAACAGAAATCTTACGACCTTTATACGTACCTGTGAAACCGTACATATTACGAACATCACATACTTGAACTACATCATCAAGAAATGTCTCAGCGATGTATTTAGCTCGGATCGGGTCACCCGGCATAAGTACTACGTCTGCAAAATCACCCATTTCAGCATTAATATGTGGAGTTGCCATAATTTATATCCTTTGTGTTTACTTAAAATAGAAAAAAAGCAGTAGAGAAGACTCTACTGCTTATTTATTTTTATAGGAAAGATTTTCCATATTCCATATCAGAGGTTTCAAAATACTCTGCTAGAGTTTGACCGATATCGGCAAAGGTATCACGACGACCTAATGAGCCTGCTGGTACCTTATGACCGTAAACAAGAACAGGAATATGCTCACGTGTATGATCTGTACCTGGCCATGTAGGATCACAACCGTGATCGGCAGTCAGGATCAAAATATCATCTTCTTGTAGCATATCCATGATTTCAGGAAGACGCCCATCAAAGTATTCTAATGCTGCAGCATAACCTGCTACATCACGACGGTGTCCGTATGCTGAATCAAAATCTACAAAGTTAGTGAATACGATAGTATTGTCACCCGCTTGCTCAATTGCTTCTTTAGTTGCATCAAATAACGCAGGGATACCCGTAGCTTTGGTTTTCTTCGTAATACCACAACCCGCATAGATATCAGAGATCTTACCAATTGAATGAACTTGACCACCCTTTTCATCGACTAATTTTTGTAAAATCGTTGCCGCTGGTGGCTCAACAGAAAGATCGCGACGGTTACCTGTACGTTCAAACTGACCTTTACCCGGACCAATAAATGGACGAGCGATCACTCGACCAATATTGTAATCTTCAAGCTCTTCACGTGCGATTTGGCAAAGCGTTAATAGGTTATCTAAACCAAACGTTTCTTCGTGACATGCAATTTGGAATACAGAGTCAGCAGAAGTATAGAAAATAGGCATGCCTGTTTTCATGTGCTCTTCACCTAAATCATCTAACACTTGTGTGCCCGATGCATGGCAATTTCCTAAATAACCCGGAAGGTTAGCACGCTCTAAAATGCGATCTGTTAGCTCTTTAGGAAAGCTGTTTTCTTTATCAGTGAAATAACCCCAGTCAAATAAAACAGGTACACCTGCAATTTCCCAGTGGCCAGATGGTGTATCTTTACCTGAAGACAACTCAGCAGCATGACCATAAGCACCGATAATTTCAGCGTTTGCATCTAAACCAGCAGAAAATTTGCCAGTCGATTCTTTACCTGCCATCACTAAACCAAGTTTAGATAAATTAGGCAGCGTTAGTGGCCCTTTACGGTTTCCATTATCAGCTAATCCTTTATCACACTGCTCAGCAATGTGGCCCATCGTATCTGAACCTACATCACCAAATTTATCAGCATCGCCTGCTGCACCAATTCCAAATGAATCGAGAACTAAAATTATTGCACGTTTCATGTTTTATTCCTTACACATCTTCAGGGCGAATTTTACGGTAAACTTCAGGAGTCGCTTCTGGTTGTTTCTCACTAATCACAATCGCTGCTTTTACTGCATTGGCAGCTTGTTGCCATTGCTCTTCATTACGAGCATGAATCATTGCAAGTGGTTGTTGATTATCCGCAGTTTGACCTAAACGAATCATATCGCTTAACCCTACAGCATAATCAATCGTATCGCTAGCAACACGGCGACCACCACCCATTCCGACAACAGCCATGCCTAAATCACGTGTATCCATTGCATGAACAAAACCCGTTGTATCAGCAAAAACAGGTTTAATGATTTGCGCGCTTTCTAAATGATTATCGTAGTTTTCGATAATATCGCTAGGGCCACCAAGACCAAAGACCATTTTACCAAAACACTCTGCAGCTTTACCGTTATCTAATACTGTTTGTAATTTAGCACGAGCATCTTGCTCATCTTTTGCTAAGTTAGCAATCACTAGCATTTCGGCACAAAGTGCCATTGTTACTTCATATAAACGAGGGTTACGGTATTCACCAGTTAAGAAACGAATTGCTTCACGAACTTCTAATGCGTTACCTGCAGTTGAAGCTAGTACTTGGTTCATATCAGTAAGCAATGCTGTCGTCTTAGTACCAGCACCATTTGCTACCGCTACGATTGATTTAGCTAACTCTTCTGATGCTTCGTAAGTTGGCATAAATGCGCCAGAACCTACTTTTACGTCCATAACAAGAGAATCTAAACCAGCCGCTAATTTCTTAGATAAAATAGACGCCGTGATTAATGAAATATTATCCACTGTAGCCGTCACATCACGAGTAGCATAAACACGCTTATCCGCCGGTGCTAGGTCTCCAGTCTGACCAATAATAGCAACACCCGCTTCTTTGGTTACTTTTCCAAATACATCGTTACTCGGAGTAATGTTGTAACCCGCAATAGATTCTAGTTTATCTAACGTGCCACCTGTATGACCTAGACCACGACCAGAAATCATTGGTACATAACCACCACATGCGGCAACCATAGGGCCAAGCATTAATGAAGTTACATCACCAACACCACCTGTTGAATGTTTATCAACAATTGGGCCATCAAAGTTCATGTGACTCCAATCGATAACCATGCCAGAATCACGCATAGCACATGTTAATGCGATACGTTCAGGCATCGTCATTTCATTAAAATATACCGCCATTGCAAACGCTGCAATTTGACCTTCTGAAACGGTTTCTTTTGCTACGCCTTGAATAAAGAAGTTAATTTCTTCTGCTGTTAGCTCTTTATTGTCACGTTTTTTACGAATAATCTCTTGTGGTAGATACATTAGTGCCTCCCCAATCTTGGTTGGGTAATTAAAATAGGTAGGGTTGAGGTAGGCGAGACGAGTATGTCTCACCTAAGTCGATTTATTTCTTAGCTATAAATCAAGTAACGAGAAACTAGTAAGCTGATGGATCAGCTGTTTCTTCTGTTACTTCTAATGTATTTAATAGGTTAGTCAGTAGGCTTGATGCACCAAAACGGTAGTGCATATTATCAGCCCAATCGCCACCAAGAATATCATCAGCCATTGCTAGGTATGCTTGTGCATCTTCAGCAGTGCGAACGCCACCAGCAGGTTTAAAACCAACTGTTTTAGCTACATCCATATCACGGATAACTTCAAGCATCATACGTGCGTATTCAGGCGTTGCGTTTACTGGCACTTTACCTGTTGAGGTTTTGATAAAGTTAGCGCCCGCTTCAATACAGATTTGAGATGCTTTTTTGATTAATGCTTCTTCTTTTAATTCACCAGTTTCGATGATTACTTTAAGAAGAACATCACCACATGCTTCTTTACATTGCTTAACCAGTTCAAAACCTGTTGTTTCATCACCAGCAATAAGAGCACGATATGGGAAAACCACATCAACTTCATCTGCACCATAAGCAACCGCTGCTTTTGTTTCAGCAACAGCAATCTCAATATCATCATTACCGTGAGGGAAGTTAGTTACTGTTGCAATGCGTACTTCTGGTGTGCCTTGTTCGCGCAGCGTTTTCTTAGCGATAGGAATAAAACGAGGGTAGATACATACAGCCGCTGTATTACCTACTGCTGTTTTTGCATTTTTACAAAGTGCAATTACCGCTTCGTCTGTATCGTTATCGTTTAGTGTTGTTAAATCCATCAACTTTAATGCACGTAGTGCAGCTGCTTTTAAATCGCTCATTGTTATCTCCGATAGATAGAATTCTTTGATAGTTTTGCTGTTCAGGTTAAGTACGTTCAACAGCAAATGAGCGGACTTGATTCCTTGAAGAATTGGACAATATATTAAGCCCAATCAATATCCATTTTGCCGCCAGTATTTATTCCATTTTCTAATAAATAAAATACTGATTTTGTTAACGTCTCATCATGAGACACCGTTGAAACATTGCTTCATCTTATCAATACTTCTTTTGAGGCACTAGAGAAACAATGTTTCCAGAGAAAGACACTGAGATTATGAAAAGAAACGTTCAACAATCCATTGATAACCGACTGCACCAGCGTAAACGCCGACAATTCCCATCACACCAGAAAGAACTGGAGGCGCAGGAATAGGCAGCTTAATTGCAGAGAAAACAACTCCAACAATCAAACCTGCGAACATAGATAGTAAAACTTCATTCATAATTGACTCTCATTTTAGGTTATGTGTGCTTTAACTACAGTGTAGACCATAGCTCATTTTTTTAACCTAGCAATTCTTCTCTCTTTTATTATGGATTCATTATATCAATATAATTTTGCTTGATTGTTTTTGTGTGGTAACGCAATCGGTTTGCATCTCAAACTTTTTGCATAAAAAATGTGATTTTAGCGCATTTATTCATCACACTTTTTCATGAGCAACAGACATAAAAAAACCCGCACATAATGCGGGTTTTATAATGATTATCTGTTCCGCTCTATACGATTATAGAGATAGGAATAGACCTGCAATTGTTGCAGACATTAGGTTTGATAATGTACCAGCAGCAACCGCTTTCATACCCATGCGAGCGATGTCATGACGACGTGCTGGTGCAAGGCTACCTAGACCACCAAGAAGAATCGCTACAGAAGAAAGGTTAGCGAAACCACATAGTGCGAATGAGATGATTGCTTCTGTTTTCTCAGAAAGAACCACTTCTGCGCCATCAGCTAGGTAAGGTGCAAAGTTTAGGTATGCAACGAATTCGTTAACTACCAGTTTTTGACCAAGGAATGAACCAGCAATTGTTGCTTCTTCCCATGGAACACCGATTAAAAATGCTAAAGGAGCAAAGATGTAACCAAGAATCAGTTCTAGAGTGATATGAGGCATATCGAACCAACCACCGATACCACCTAAGATACCATTGATTAGAGCGATTAAACCGATAAACGCAAGAAGCATTGCACCTACGTTTAACGCAAGTTGCATACCCGTTGCAGCACCTGCAGCAGCGGCATCGATTACGTTAGCTGGTTTGTCATCGCCTTCGTTATCTAGAGCATCTAGTTGCTCAATTGGTTGTTCTGTTTCTGGCTTGATGATTTTAGCAAATAGAAGACCACCAGGTGCAGCCATGAATGATGCTGCGATTAGGTACTCTAGAGGCACGCCCATAGAAGCATAACCAGCTAGTACACCACCAGCAACAGATGCTAGACCACCACACATTACTGCAAATAGCTCAGATTGAGTCATTTTAGGAACAAACGGACGCACAACTAGAGGCGCTTCTGTTTGACCAACAAAGATGTTAGCTGTAGCAGACAGTGATTCTGCACGAGATGTGCCAAGTGCTTTCTGCAATGCACCACCTAGGAAGTTAATCACGATTTGCATGATGCCTAGGTAGTAAAGAACAGCAGTTAAAGAAGCAAAGAATACTATTACAGGAAGTACACGCAGTGCGAATACGAAACCGCCGCCACCAAATACTTCGAACATTTTACCAGAAACTAAACCACCGAATAAGAATTCGATACCTTGGTTACCGTAGTTAATTACGTTAGCAACAGCTTCCGATGCACCATAAAGTACATCACGACCCACAGGTACATAAAGTACAAATGCGCCTAAGAAGAATTGGATAGCAAAAGCGCCACCGACAGTGCGTAGATTGATTGCTTTACGGTTATCAGAAAGAAGTACAGCTATACCTAGCAGTACCACGATCCCAACCAAACTCATTAGCAGGCTCATAGTTAAAGTTTTCCCTAAATTTATTGTTGGCGTGTTTCAAATTAGCGGGGGCGATTATACTCATTGAACCACAAAGAAAGTAATGCTGTTGTCACATAATCGTGGCTGATACATGCTTTATTCATTCATAATTGTGATCATTATCACTAAGGCGTTTCTAAATAATCATCAATTACAACTAAAGAAATGACTGGTAACTCAAATCCCAAACAAAGAGGTGGTATTTTTATAAACAGTTTCCGAAATCGTTTGCATTGACTCTTTTCTAATCAAAGACAGATATTCGAATATTTTTTGTACTTTATCTGGGGTGTTTTTTTCACCTTGAAAGCCAAATACTGGCATGTCTGGTGCGTCAGTTTCTAATAAAATTTTATCTAAAGGCAGCTGTGAAATGACCATTTTAGTCTTCTTTGCTCTTTCGTAACTGATCACGCCACCGACACCAATATAAAACCCTAATTCAATGAACTGATTGGCCTGCTGCAAGCTACCACTAAACCCGTGAATTACTCCACCTCTCTCTGGCTGAATTTCTCTCAACAGCTTTAATACCATATCGTGGCTTTTACGACTGTGAATGATCAAAGGAAGTTGATGCTTTTTTGCCAATAAACACTGTTGACGAAAAACAGAAAACTGAATTTCCTTATCACTTTCTGGATGCCAAAAATCCAGCCCACATTCACCAATCGCTACGCATTTATTATTTTCTCCATCAAGCAACTCAACTAAGTTCTCTAATTCCTTTTCATAAGTTGATGTAATAAATAATGGGTGAATGCCTAATGCGTAATAAATCTCATCAAATTGATGTGCCAATCTACTCACTTGATTCCAGTTTGATTGATTCACACTGGGTACAACGAGCGTTGTTACACCTTTATCCTTTGCCATTTGTAAGTAGGACACTTCATTATCTTTAAAAGGGTCAAAATCAAAATGACAATGTGAATCAATGAACGTAAAAGCCATTACTCTTCTTCTTTTCTATAAGGAACACAACTGCGCTTGTTTTCTGGTGTTAAGCCTAATGACTCACACCATACATCATACTTTCGTATCCATAATTTAATTAACTTTAACATTCATGCTTCCTTTCTTACTTAACGTACCAATGAATAATACGAACCTGAATGAGTTGATGAGTTGATGAGTTGATGAGTATAAGTACACTAGTATTACTATAGATACAAAAACGGAGTCCGTTAAGACTCCGTTTTTATTTATTTGATAAGCAACTGATTAATTAGTGCTCACGCGTCGCTCTAAATTGAACATCTGGGAAACGCTCAGAAGCAAGATTTAGATTCACCATTGTCGGTGCGATGTAAGTTAGGTTGTCACCACCATCAAGCGCCAAGTTAGCTTGGTTCTTACGTTGGAACTCATCCATTTTCTTACCATCAGTACAATCAACCCAACGAGCTGTTGCAACGCTCACGCCTTCATAAATCGCTTCAACGTTATATTCTGCTTTAAGACGAGCCACAACCACGTCAAACTGAAGCACACCAACGGCACCAACAATAAGGTCATTGTTTTGAAGTGGACGGAATACTTGTACCGCACCTTCTTCAGATAATTGAACTAGACCTTTAAGTAGTTGTTTTTGCTTCAGAGGATCTTTCAGACGAATACGACGGAACAATTCTGGTGCAAAGTTAGGAATACCTGAGAACTTCAAGCTTTCACCTTGAGTAAAGGTATCACCAATTTGAATAGTACCATGGTTATGTAAACCGATAATATCACCAGCATAAGCCGTTTCAGCACGTGAACGGTCACCCGCCATAAAGGTTACCGCATCAGAAATACTGACGTTTTTACCTGTACGAACGTGGTTCATCTTCATGCCCTGAGTATATGTACCAGATACAATACGCATAAAGGCAATACGGTCACGGTGTTTAGGATCCATATTTGCTTGAATCTTAAAGACAAAGCCTGAGAACTTATCTTCTGTAGCTACAACATCACGCTCATTTGCTTGACGTGTTTGTGGCGCAGGAGCCCAGTCAGTAAGACCTTCTAGCATATGGTCAACACCGAAGTTACCAAGAGCAGTACCGAAGTACACAGGTGTCAATTCACCAGCTAGGAAAAGCTCATGATCAAACTCAGGACATGCGCCCATAACAAGTTCTAGTTCTTCACGAACACTTTCAGCCAAATCAGAACCAACAGCAGCATCCAGTTCAGGGTTATCAAGACCTTTGATCGTACGTACTTCTTGGATCTCATGACCATGACCTGATTCATATAAAATCGTTTCGTCACGGTGAATATGGTAAACACCTTTAAATTCTTTACCACAACCAATAGGCCATGAAATAGGAGCACAAGCCATACCTAGCTCGCTTTCTACTTCATCAAGCACTTCCATTGGGTCACGTACTTCACGGTCTAATTTGTTCATGAAGGTTACGATTGGCGTATCACGTAAACGCGTAACTTCCATTAATTTACGAGTACGATCTTCGACACCTTTTGCTGCATCAATAACCATTAAGCATGAGTCAACAGCAGTTAGTGTACGATAAGTATCTTCCGAGAAATCTTCGTGTCCAGGAGTATCAAGTAAGTTAACCAAACAATCGTTGAATGGAAATTGCATTACTGACGTAGTAACAGAGATACCACGTTCTTTTTCCATTTCCATCCAGTCTGATTTTGCGTGCTGGTTTGAACCACGACCTTTTACGGTACCCGCTTTTTGAATCGCGTTTCCGAATAATAATACTTTTTCAGTAATGGTTGTTTTACCCGCATCCGGGTGAGAAATGATGGCAAACGTTCTGCGTTTACCCACTTCTTGTAAAAAAGACATAAGCGTTGATAATCCTGTAAGATTTCAGAAAGGATAGAACATGTAATAATTAGGCGAGATTATACGCAAACTCGCCTCTTATCTAAAGTAAGGAATTTAGAAAAATATAAAGCTCATAATAATAGCGTCTTCTTTGCCATTATTTGTTGGGTAATAATCATGACGGCGAGTCACTTCATTAAACCCTTCAGACTCATATAGTGAGATAGCTTTAGTATTACTTTCACGCACTTCGAGCCATGCTGATTCAGCTTTTTGCTCCATACACATATCAATAAAAAATTCAGTTAACTTACGCCCGAACCCTTTACCTTGATGAGCAGGATCTATCGCAATATTCAATAAAGTCACTTCGCCGACAACATTTTGAGCATAAAAGTAACCCACGACTTGCTCATCAACTAGCATGACTCGATGCTGAGCACAGCGACTATCAAGCTCTCTGATCATAGATTCAGCCCAAGGATGTGAATGAGCAGCTCTTTCTATTCGCCAAATATCATCTAAATGAGATTCAGAAGTTGTTTGAATTTTAATTGTCATAAGAACAAATTTGTCGCCATAAATCACGTCGTGATTGAGTATTAGAATGCATCTCTGACAATAAAGGAGAGGTTAATATTTTAACGCCTTCTAGCTCTGTGGTTGATACCCCAGAGAACCAGCACCAATCTAAATGATGCTCACCAATATATTCTAATGACTCAGAGGAAAGAAATAACGCCTGCTCAGGCGACAGCTTCATACTCGCAAGCACTTTTCCAAATAGAAAAGCATCACGTTCTGTCGGTATAGCAGGAGCTACAAATAATAACTGACAAGTTTCAGGTAACGATAATGTTGTGTTTTCTAATGCTGGAAAATAGCTTGTCTGACGAACCTGCCAAACCGAAATATCCATCTCATTTAAAAACTGTAGTGCTTGTTGGGGCATATCATTCACCTGCTTATCTAAGGTGGAGAATCTTATCAATATTCTAGATTTGATGCTACTTATACACACTAGGAACACACACTCATCATTACTGAGTAACGCCACTTCGTCTCAAATATTATACATAGTGACATTTTAACCTACTCCTGACTTTGCATGTATTTTGATTCAATACTTTAGCCCCTCATTTTTGTATTAAGACTATGGCTAATGAAAAAACAATTAATTACTGCTACCGCTTTCTCCTCTTTTCTTTCAATGATTGCTCTTGTTTTACTTATTAATGCTGTATCAATAAATACTGTTTATGCGAAAGATAAAGATGATTGGGTACTGATTGGCGATAAAACGGTTAACTTTGAGCAAGAGGAAGATAAAGTAGAGCCCCTGCCTTTTCTTAGTGAGCGTAAATTTTCCAAGATAAAAATCAAATGTGTGCAAGGTACTGTCAGCATAAAAAATATGAAAGTAACCATGACTGATGGCTCAACCAAACAATTAAAAACCATGGGCACATTAACAAAGGGAATGAGTTCTCGAACTTATAAATTACCAGGAACGGATAAATCCAAATTTGATTTTCTGGAATTACAATATAAAAGTTGGGGAAACCTGACATTAAATGCCGCGGGAGTGGTGAAAAAAGCCAAAGTAGAAGTATGGGGATTAAAGCGCTAACTACCAATAAAAATAGAATGCTCATAGCAAGATGAGCATTCTTTTCGTCTATTTATAATAAATCAAATTCAGGACAGTACTCGATTAACCCTGATTTCCCTTCAATAAACTCAGAAGAACAGGCTTTAATCATAAAAGCACCTTCAGGAACTTCCCATTTAGAGTGCATATCGTAATTCGTCGCTGATTCAAAACCAAAACGTTGATAGTAATTAGGATCACCTAATACGACAGCAACGGGATACCCCAGTTCAGTCAACATCTCTAGGCCTTCTTTTACTAATGCCTCAGCAATACCTTGTTTTTGATGCTCCTTTTTTACACATAAAGGAGCTAATCCTTGCCAGTTTAAATCATCGCCATTAAGAGTAACTGGACTAAATAAGCAATGACCAATCACTTCACCATCATCACTACATGCAACTAATGCAAGTGTTAAATGACTGTTTTCACGCAAAGACATCACTAATTTCGCTTCTGCTTCAGTATCAAATGCAGAGCGAACTAAACGGTCAACCGTCAGAATATCAGCTGGAGCTTCAGTTCTAATAAGCATTCATGGTCTCTTTAACTTCTGGTTTCTGCAAACCTTGCTGTACAAAGTTCGCCAACGTCATTAATGCTTGATTTAATGGTTTTGGTAACGAATCAAGATCAACGCTATCCATTAAGTTTTTCACTTCCAAACCAAGCTCTGTATCGCCTTCAATTTTTAGGCGACGTTGAAAAAACAAAGTATCAGGATCTTCTTTTCGGCCTGCAATTAAAATCAGATCATTTAACTGCCCACTGAAACTCACATCATCATTCTCTGTTTTATTTGAGACTACCAGTTTTTCATCTTGATAGCTGATAAACCATTCTAATTCGAGATCAAGAATCGAAACTTTAAGCCATTTATCTTCTAAAAACTCAAAATCACCATCTTCAAGAGCTTCATGAAAAACTTGTTTTAATCCTTCGAGTAACATCTTCTGTTGAATTGAAACAGGAACTAACTTTGCAGGAGTTTTTAAAACAGAGGCCGCATTTTCTACTAATTTCGAACGAATTTGATTAATCACACTTAATTTCCATAACATTTGGTCGATAACTAGAGGCAAGTATAAATTGATAGAGTGATATCTAACCTGTTTATTATCAAAAAAAGCACTTATTACGATTAAAGGTAGAAAATAGGGATTCTTTCAATGTATATTTTACTGTTCGTCTTATAAATAAACATTATATCTCTGGAAGTTATTGGTCTTCTTTACTAAAAGCGGTAACACTATGTCTCTTTCTCAAATACAACATTGGCTTCCTTTGCTTACAGATAACAGTCCATTTCTGTTTGCTATTTTGGACAAAGACCATAAATACATAACAGTAAACAACCGTTACTGTGAACTTAGTGGATTAAACCGTGAATCCCTTTGTGGTCGAAGTGACTCTGAAATTTTAGGTAAACATTTTTACTCGTCATTAAAAGCCTATTATGACCGAGCCCTAAACGGTGAAAAAATTGAAGCTGAAATTACGCTAGATGACCATCGTTTTGATACCAGTCTACATTTCAGTCTCTTCCCTATTTATGAAGAAGATACCACTTATATTGTATTCCACGCTGTCGATACCTCAGAACGCCAACAACTTCTCAACTCTCTAAAAGAAAGTGAATCTAAGTACCACAAACTCACAGAGCTATTAAGTGACTCCGTCTTTTTAATCGAGGGAGATATTATTGTCTCTGCAAACGGAGCATCAGCTAAAATGCTTGGGTTTAACAATCCAGCAGAATTTATTGGCGAAAGCATTGAACAACTTTTACACTCCCCTTCTCGTACTCAATGCTTATCAGAGTTAATATCAAACTTACCTTCTGAACAACAATTAACAGTAAGAACTACCGCTAATTGCTCTCTGCGTGCCGAATTAATATTAACGGTTGAAGAAACTCACATATTAGGAAGCCCTGCTCATCTTGTTATTTTAAAAGAAAACAAGAAGCAAATTGCAATGAGCAACCATATTGCCGCTTCTCAAGTGGACCTACTCACCGGGATCTATAACCGACACGGTTTTACTCATGTTATAGAGAAAATGATTAAAGAAGATATTCCTTTTTTCATGCTCTATTTAGACATCGATAACTTTAAAAATATTAATGACTCACTTGGGCATCATATTGGGGATCGAGTCTTAAAAGAGATCTCTAATCGCTTACAGAAACTATTACCCAAACACGCCGTAGTTGGTCATTTAGGTGGCGATGAATTTGGAATTCTATTTCCAAAACCTGAACATAACCAAGTTCTTGAGCAATTATCTGAAAAGATCATCAATTTAATCAATCAACCATTCGATCTTGTTCACTTCTCAAAACGTCTTGCTTGTTCAATTGGTAGTGTTCAATACCCGGCAGATGGCAGTGATGCTCGCAGTTTATTGCAAAATGCAGACACAGCCATGTATGAAGCAAAAGATCGAGGTAGAAACCGTTTAATTAAATTTCATGACCAAATGAACAAAGAAGCACGCATGCGTCTTTGGTTAGAGATTGAATTACAAAAAGCACTTCAAAATAATGGACTTGAAGTTTGGTATCAACCAAAAGTAAGTGCTCGTGACTTTAGAATTAATGGTGCAGAAGCTCTGGTTCGATGGAAACACCCTGTTGAAGGTTATATCAGCCCAGCTCGTTTCATCCCTGTAGCTGAGCGCTCTGGCTTAATTGAAACTTTAGGTAAAGTCGTGATGCGCGAGGTTTTCCAAACCGTTAAAGAATGGAAGAATCAAGGGATCTTACCTGGCCGTATTGCTATTAACCTGTCACCAGAGCAATTTGGTAACCCTCAATTAATTGAGTACATGGAGAGACTTCTTAAGACGACACAAGTTGACCCTAATTGTATCACGTTAGAATTAACTGAAAGTGCGGTAATGAGTGATGGCGAACATGCAATTCAAATGCTTGATGCGATTAAAAAACTCGGTTTTACTCTATCAATTGATGACTTTGGTACCGGCTACTCTTCTTTAGCTTATCTAGCACGCTTTCCATTAGATGAGTTAAAAATCGATCGCGGGTTTATTAATGAAATAGATACATTACCCAAGCAAATTACGATCATCGAAAACGTAATTAATTTAGGTAAAAATTTAAACATGGATATCGTTGCTGAAGGCGTCGAAACAAGACAACAAGCGATGCTATTATCAAGTCTAAATTGTGATTCTATTCAAGGATTCCATTTCTACAAACCTCAACCAAAACATGAGATTGAAGCGTTATTAGTACAAAACAAACGCGCCAGATAAATAGAAATAATCGAACTTAATACCTAGATAAAGCCCACCACTTTCTAGGTATTACAGTCGATTATAAATTTAAAAAGAGCAAAAACTCAGGTTGAACCTCAATCCATCCCAAGCCTTTATTTAAAACACAAAACAACTAAAAACCTGCCTTATATCAAGTTTCAAAATTTTGTTACTATTATCATAGAGCATCAGATTTTTGTAATTAGGTATTCTTATGGAACTCCTCTGCCCAGCCGGTAATTTGCCCGCACTAAAAACCGCAATTGATTGCGGTGCCGATGCTGTTTATATCGGTTTTAAAGACGACACAAATGCTCGCCATTTTGCAGGCTTAAACTTTACAGGTAAAAAGCTTGAGAAAGCAGTGCAATATGTTCACGATAAAAATAAACATATTCATGTTGCCTTAAATACATTTGCTCACCCAGATGGATTTAGCCGTTGGACAAAGGCCGTAGATAACGCAGCAGCAATGGGAATTGATGCGCTTATTATTTCTGATATTGCTGTACTAGAATACGCAGCAACGACCTACCCTGATTTAGAGCTACACCTCTCGGTACAAGCATCTGCAACCAATGTTGCCGCTATTGATTTCTATAAAAAGAACTTCAATATTAAACGTGTTGTTTTGCCACGAGTGTTATCTATTCATCAAGTTAAACAACTTTCTCGTAATTTAACCTCAGATGTTGATTTAGAAGTCTTCGCTTTTGGTAGTCTATGTATCATGTCTGAAGGTCGTTGTTACTTATCATCATACATGACAGGCGAATCGCCAAACACAGTAGGCGCTTGCTCACCAGCAAAATATGTTCGTTGGCAAGAAACAGATAATGGACTGGAGTCTCGTTTAAATAATATTTTAATCGATCGTTATGGTGAAGGTGAAAATGCCGGCTATCCAACCCTGTGTAAAGGACGCTTTGATGTAGAAGGTAAAACCTTCCATGCCCTTGAGGAACCTACCAGTTTAAATACATTATCTTTAGTTCCTGAATTATTTGCAGCCAATGTTGCATCAGTGAAAATAGAAGGACGTCAACGCAGCCCTGCTTATGTTGAGCAAGTAACTCGTACATGGCGTGCAGCTATCGATAGCTACAAAGCAAATCCTGAAGGCTATGCGGTAGAACCTAAATGGGATGCAACATTAGCGAATGTATCAGAGGGGACACAAACCACTCTTGGTGCTTATCATAAGAAGTGGCAATAGGAGAACATCATGAAATACGCATTAGGTCCACTCCTATACTTTTGGTCTAAAGAAAACGTTGAGTCGTTTTATCAACAAGCAACCAATAGTGAAGCTGATATTATTTATTTAGGTGAAAGTGTTTGTTCAAAACGCCGAGAAATGAAACCTAAAGACTGGTTTGCTATTGCTAAGGATATTTCAGATTCTGGTAAACAAGTCGTGTTATCTACCATGGCTTTATTAGAAGCACCGAGTGAAGTCAATGTAATGAAAAAGTACATTGATAATGGTGATTTTATTATCGAAGCCAATGATGTATCGGCAATTCAACTAGCATCAGAGAGCAAAGTTCCATTTGTTGTTGGTCCAGCAGTTAACTGTTATAACGCTCAAACCCTAAACATCTTTTTAAAGCAAGGGATGACCCGTTGGTGTATGCCTGTAGAGCTTTCTCGTGAATGGCTACAGAACGTATTAACTCAATGTGATGAACTTGGTATCCGTAATAAATTTGAAACCGAAGTATTCAGTTACGGTTATCTTCCTCTTGCGTATTCTGCTCGCTGCTTTACTGCTCGTGCTGAGAATAAACCAAAAGATGAATGCGAAACGTGCTGTATTAAATACCCAACAGGCATTACGGTTAATAGCCAAGAAGGTCAGGAAGTATTCACGTTAAATGGTATTCAAACTCAATCTGGCTACTGCTACAACTTGATTAATGACTTACCAAGCATGAGTAGCCTAGTTGACGTGGTACGCTTAAGTCCATTAAGTGTTGAAACATTTGATGAAGTAAGCAAATTCAAAGCAAATGAAACAGGTTCTGCAAAGTTTGCTTTAAAAGATGCTCGTCATTGTAATGGTTACTGGCACAACATTGCTGGATTAGACATTCAAATGTAATTTTGAATTTTCTTTTGAATACAAAAAAGCCTTATCCATATGAATAAGGCTTTTTTATTATACTAATGTAGCTAATTATTCTGCTGTTGCTTCTTCTTTTAGAATCTCTTTTTCAGTACTTGTTTCCTGTGGTGCAACCGGTGTTTCTTTCGCTTCTTGTGCTTGCTGCTCTTTTATTTTTTGCTCTTGCAAATCACGTAAAGCTTTATAGATATTACCTAGTTCCACAAACGAATATCGATGTTCTACATACTCATAAACGTTGTTCGACATACTTAACTTATACAAAGCAATTGCGTTTGGATAATCACCTTCGTATTGGTAACGCTTAGCTAAGTAAAAATAACCTTCTGTTAGTTTTTCTGCCAATGCGACATTATTACGAGTTGTAGTTAAGATTTTTTTCAAAAACTCATCTTCAGAAGTTTCTTTTAAAATAAGTCCTGCAAGATCCCATCCAAAATCTTCATCTGTTCTTTGTTGATATTGTTTTTGGAAGGTTTCTGTTGCGACTTTTGCATCCACTTCTAAACCAATCCAATACAACCAAATAGCACGATATGGATCGCGAGGTGCATCATTGTAATGCTTTTGAGCAATCTCATACGCTTGATCGTAGCGCTCACCATAATATAGAGCGATAGCTAAATTACGTTCCGCAAATTGGTTGTTTGGATCTAACTCTAAAGCAGAATCTAGTGCTTCATAAGCTCCATCAAAATCTGTATTTTGTGTGTAGTAAACACCAAGGATATTAAACACATCACTCTGATCAGGTTTTAACGTTAAAGATTGAGTAAAGTCGACACGAGCCAAGTCACGTAAACCTAAACTGTCTTTAATTAACCCTCTTTCATAATACATTTTTGCACGAGTTACATCATCCACATCAGGGCGCTGTAGCAATTGGTCCAAACGAGATAATTGGATCTCTTGTTGGATACTTGGTTGTAAAGGAACTGCCATTGGAGGGTATCCCCATCCTGATGTATCCCCTTTAGATGCACACCCAGACAACACTAATACTGCGCCAACTAAGGCTACTCGAATCCAATTCACTCATTTTCTCCTATGATAAACCTAATTCTTTTAATAAAAGCGACTCTATATTAAAAGAAAAGGGAGCATTTCTGCTCCCTTTATAACATGCTTTAAATCAAAAGACTGTAATCAATAAGATTATTCTGCGTCTTTTGCTTCAGCAGCAGGTGCTGGATTTAGTTCAGCATTTGCTTCTTTAATACTTAGACGAATACGGCCTTGACGGTCGATTTCAAGTACTTTAGTTTTCACTTCTTGACCAACTTGTAAGTGATCAGCCACTTTCTCGATACGCTCTTCTGCGATTTGAGAAATGTGAACTAGACCTTCTTTAGGACCAAGAACCGTTACGAACGCACCGAAATCTACGATACGCATAACTTTACCTGTGTAGATCTTACCCACTTCAACTTCAGCAGTGATCTCTTCGATGCGACGAATCGCTTCTTTAGCAGCAGCACCTTCAGTTGCAGCGATTTTGATAGTACCGTCGTCTTCGATTTCGATAGTTGTGCCAGTCTCTTCACAAAGAGCACGGATAACTGCACCACCTTTACCGATAACATCTTTGATCTTATCAGAGCTGATTTTCATTGTGTGGATACGTGGAGCAAATTCAGAGATATCTTCACGAGCACCAGAGATTGCTTCATCCATAACTTTAAGGATGTGCTTACGCGCACCTTGAGCTTGGTTTAGAGCGATCTGCATGATCTCTTTAGTGATACCTTCGATTTTGATGTCCATTTGAAGTGCAGTGATACCTTCATTAGTACCCGCTACTTTAAAGTCCATATCACCTAGGTGGTCTTCGTCACCAAGGATATCAGAAAGAACAACGAAATCGTCGCCTTCTTTCACAAGACCCATCGCGATACCAGCAACAGATGCTTTAATTGGAACACCAGCATCCATAAGAGCTAGAGATGTACCACATACAGAAGCCATTGAAGATGAACCGTTAGATTCAGTGATTTCCGAAACTACACGTACTGTGTATGGGAATTCTTCAATAGAAGGCATAACCGCTTGGATACCACGTTTAGCCAGTTTACCGTGACCAATTTCACGACGCTTAGGTGAACCAACAAAACCAGTTTCACCTACACAGTATGGAGGGAAGTTGTAGTGTAGAAGGAAGTGATCTTTCTTCTCACCCATTAGGCTATCGATGATTTGAGCATCACGTTGTGTACCAAGCGTTGCAGTAACAAGAGCTTGAGTTTCACCACGAGTGAATAGAGAAGAACCGTGTGTACGAGGAAGAACACCAGTACGTACGTCTAGCGCACGAACCATGTCTTTTTCACGACCATCGATACGTGGATTACCAGCGATGATACTGCGACGTACAACCGTTTTCTCTAGATCGTGGAAAATAGTGTGAACTTCTTTTAGGTTCACATCTTCATTTTCAGATACTAGAACTTCGTTAACTTCAGCCGCGATTTCATGAATGCGATCGTAACGAGTCATTTTTTCAGTAATTTGGTAAGCTTCAACTAATTTAGCTTCTGCTAGTTCTGCAATACGTGAGTTAAGAACTGTGTTCTCTTCTGGAGCAACCCAATCCCATGCAGGAGTAGCAACTTCAGCAGCAAACTCATTGATTGCTTTGATAACAACTTGTTGTTGATCGTGACCGAACACAACAGCAGATAGCATTTCTTCTTCAGTTAGGTTATCAGCTTCTGATTCAACCATTAATACTGCGCCTTCTGTACCAGACACTACTAGGTCTAGTTTAGAGTTTTCAAGCTCAGTATTTGATGGGTTAAGAACAAGCTCACCGTTGATGTGACCAACACGTGCAGCACCGATAGGACCGTTAAATGGAATACCAGCAATAGCTAATGCCGCAGACGTACCGATCATAGTGATCATGTCTGGGTTAACTTCAGGGTTGATAGAAACAACCGTTGCAATTACCTGTACTTCGTTTTTGAATGCATCAGGGAAAAGAGGACGGATTGGACGGTCAATTAGACGAGCTGTTAGTGTTTCAGCTTCAGAAGGACGGCCTTCACGCTTAAAGAAACCACCAGGGATTTTACCCGCAGCGTACGTACGCTCTTGGTAGTTAACTGTTAGTGGGAAGAAATCTTGACCAGGAACAGCTTCTTTCTTAGCAACAACAGAAACGAATACAGATGTATCGTCCATGCTTGCCATTACAGCAGCTGTAGCTTGACGAGCAATTACACCCGTTTCTAGAGTAACGGTATGGTTACCGTACTGAAATGATTTTACGACTGGATTCGCGAACATTTTTTTTCCTTTATTCTTATTGTTAAATGGCACTTTGTGCTATCAAAAATAAGAAATTTGTAGTTGATAATTCAACATACTACTAATCGCGACTAGTACAAATTGACTTCACTAAAGACAATTTGTAATAGCCGCGACCTAGTGGCCGACTTCGGTGACTGTAATATGATGAATTGGATAGTTTTATCAAAATTACTACTGAGCAATTTCAACGAGGCACAGTATACCTCAATTAGGGGAAGATGCGAGTTTCAGGAATGAAAAAGGAGATTTTAGAGCATAAAAAAAGGAGCGATAAACGCTCCTTTTCGTCAAACTGCCTTTACAGACATCGCAAATTAGCGACGTAGGCCTAGACGTTTGATTAGATCTTGGTAACGAGCAAGGTTTTTGCCTTTTAGGTAATCAAGAAGCTTACGACGGCTAGAAACCATACGTAGTAGACCACGACGGCTGTGGTGATCGTGCTTGTGATTAGCAAAGTGACCTTGAAGGTGGTTGATAGAAGCAGTTAGTAGTGCTACTTGTACTTCTGGTGAACCTGTGTCGCCTTCAGATTGTGCGTATTCAGCAACGATTGCTGCTTTAGTTTCTGCATTCAGAGACATAATTCTCTCCTGATAAGAGTAGTTTAATATTTGTAGTAGCCAATCTCTGATTCAGCCACTACGCGAAGGGCGAATTATACGGATGAACAATAATAAAGCAATAAAAAAAGAGCAAAAACCAACAGCTTTTGCTCTTTCTACTCTTTTGAAGCTCAGGATTAATTATTTTTCTTCTTCATCTCGAAAAACAACTAAACGCTTAGGAGCAACACGACCATCATCATCAATGTGACCAACACCGATGAATAAACGTTCATCACCCGATGTCATACGAACGATGCCATCTTGTGGAGCGCCAAACACTTGTACCGGTTGACCGTGTAAAACATGATCTGCCAATTCAGGGATCATATTTACTTCAGGTAAATCTTGTACTGCTGAGTCCATTGGCATTAATAATGGGTCAAGCAACTCACGAGGAGCTCGTTCTTCACGATGTGCTTGCTCAAGTAATGCTTCTAGGTCTTCGATCGTTACCATATTCTCATATGGGTAGTTCGACACGCCTGTACGACGTAAGTAAGTTACGTGCGCACCACAACCCAGCATTTCACCCAAATCATCAGTGATCGTACGAATGTAAGTACCTTTTGAACAATGCACTTCCATTTCTACTTCATGCCCTTCAAAACGGAGCAATTCAATAGAATAAACAGTGATCTTACGTGACTCACGAGGTACTTCAATGCCTTCACGTGCATATTCATACAAAGGACGACCTTGGTATTTTAATGCTGAAAACATTGATGGAATTTGATCCGTTGTACCACGGAATTTCGCAATACAACGCTCTAGCTGACCGCGATCCACTTTTACTTCACGAGTTTGAACCACTTCACCATCAGAGTCTGATGTATTCGTACGCTCACCTAGTTTAGCGACAACACGGTAGCGTTTATCAGAGTCTAAAAGAAACTGAGAAAACTTCGTTGCTTCACCTAAACAAATAGGAAGCATACCTGTTGCTAGAGGATCAAGTGCACCTGTATGACCTGCTTTTTCAGCAAAGTAAATGCGTTTAACTTTTTGCAGAGTATCGTTTGAAGTAATACCTGTTGGTTTATCAATTAAGATAACACCATTAACCGGACGACCCTTACGACGGCGAGCCATTACTCTTCACCTTCATCTGATTCGGTGCGGCCTGATTCTGCCATTTTACGTTTATCTGTATTAACAACATCAGTTACTAAATTAGACATACGCATACCTTCAACAAGTGTGTTGTCGTAAGTAAAACGAATTTCAGGAGTTAGGCGTAAGCGAATGCGCTTGCCAAGCATCATACGTAATGATGGCTCGTGCTCTTTTAGAGCGGCTAAGCTTGATTCAGGAGTTTGATCACCAACACAGAAGAAAGTCACGAATACTTTTGCATAAGCTAAATCACGTGATACTTCTACATCAGAAATAGTCACCATACCGATACGTGAATCACGAACTTCACGTTGTAGCATAACTGCTAGTTCTTTTTGTAATTGTTGCGACACACGCTGTGTGCGGCTAAATTCTTTTGACATATCTTTTCTCTCTTAGAAAGATGGGGGGCTTGGTAATTACCAGCCCCCCATGGTGTATTCAACAACCGATTACTACTTACCTTTAAAAGATAACGTTAGTAATTATAGTCAATTAGTCAAGAGTACGTTTGATCTCAACGATTTCGAATACTTCGATTTGGTCACCAACGCGTACGTCGTTGTAGTTCTTAACGCCGATACCACACTCGTAACCATTTTTAACTTCAGCTACGTCATCTTTAAAGCGACGTAGTGACTCTAGCTCACCTTCGTAAATTACTACGTTATCACGTAGAACACGAATTGGGTTGCTACGCTTAATCGTACCTTCAGTAACCATACAACCAGCGATTGCACCAAGTTTAGGCGACTTAAATACGTCACGAACTTGAGCAAGACCAATGATTTCTTGTTTAAACTCAGGAGCAAGCATACCGCCCATTGCAGCTTTAACTTCATCGATCAATTGGTAGATAATTGAGTAGTAACGAAGATCTAGGTTTTCGTTTTCAACAGTACGACGAGCCGTTGCATCAGCACGAACGTTGAAACCAAGGATGATTGCATTAGACGCTGCTGCAAGAGTTGCATCAGTTTCAGTAATACCACCAACACCAGAACCTACGATGTTAACTTTAACTTCGTCAGTAGACAGTTTAAGTAGTGAATCAGCAATCGCTTCAACAGAACCTTGAACGTCAGCTTTAAGTACTACGTTTAGCTCAGCAACTTCACCCGCTTCCATGTTAGCAAACATGTTTTCAAGCTTAGCTTTTTGTTGACGTGCTAGTTTAACATCACGGAATTTACCTTGACGGTAGTTTGCAACTTCACGTGCTTTACGCTCATCACGAACTACTGTTGCTTCGTCACCTGATGCAGGTACACCTGAAAGACCAAGGATCTCAACAGGGATAGATGGGCCAGCTGATTCAATATCTTTACCGTTTTCATCGCGCATAGCACGAACACGGCCGTATTCTTGACCACAAAGAACGATATCGCCTTTGTTAAGAGTACCTGATTGAACAAGAACTGTTGCTACAGGACCGCGACCTTTATCAAGGCGAGATTCAACAACAACACCTGACGCCATGCCTTCTCTTACAGCGGTAAGTTCTAGAACTTCAGACTGAAGAAGAATTGCTTCTAGAAGACCGTCAATGTTGGTACCTTGCTTAGCTGAGATATGAACAAAGATATTCTCTCCGCCCCATTCCTCAGGAATAACATCATATTGAGCAAGCTCATTTTTAACGTTATCTGGGTTAGCACCTTCTTTATCGATCTTGTTTACAGCAACAATCAGAGGTACACCAGCCGCTTTTGCGTGTTGGATAGCTTCGATTGTTTGTGGCATAACACCATCATCTGCAGCAACAACAAGAACAACGATATCTGTCGCTTGAGCACCACGAGCACGCATAGCTGTAAACGCTGCGTGTCCAGGAGTATCAAGGAAAGTGATCATACCGTTGTCAGTTTCAACGTGGTATGCACCGATGTGTTGTGTAATACCACCTGCTTCAGCATCAGCAACGTGTGCACGACGAATGTAGTCAAGTGTAGAAGTTTTACCATGGTCAACGTGACCCATGATAGTTACTACTGGAGCGCGACCTTCAGCTTCAGCGCTGTTGTCACGATCAGATAGTACTGCTTCTTCTAATTCATTTTCTTTACGAAGAATAACTTTGTGACCCATTTCTTCTGCTACAAGTTGTGCAGTTTCTTGGTCAATCACTTGGTTGATAGTCGCCATAGCGCCCATCTTCATCATAACTTTGATTACTTCTGTTGCTTTAACAGACATTTTGCTTGCTAGTTCAGAAACAACGATTGTTTCACCGATAGCAACGTCTTGCTTAGCAACTGTCGCTGACTTATCAAAGCCATGCTGCATTGAAGTAGGTTTGTTAACTTGTGCTTTCTTATTACGACCACCGCGTTGGTTACGACCACCACGAGGAGCAGCAGCTTCTGCAGGTTTTGCTTTTTTCTTACGACGGCGAGGTTGTTGCTCTTCTTTACGATCAGCTGCATCTTCAGCTTCACGTGCATGAGAAGAAGTAGTTACATGGTAATCTGCATCTTTTTCAGCAGCTGATTTCTTTTGCTCTTCTTCTTTCCAACGAGCTTCATTTTCTTCAGCCAATTTACGAGCTTCTTCTACTAATTTTGCCGCTTCAGCTTCTGCTTTACGAGTCGCTTCTAGTTCCTGACGAGCTTTAAGCTCCTCAGCTTCTTTTTTCGCTTGTTCGTTTTTCTTAGTCATTTCTTTTTTAGCCTTATCAGCTTCAGCACGTTTCGCTTTCTCTTCAGCTTCACGTTTTGCATTGGCTTCCGCCTCAGCTTCACGTTTTGCCTGCTCTTCCGCTTCACGTTGTGCTTTTTGTTCAAGTTCGCGAACTGCAGCTTCCTCTGCATCGCGTTTGGCTTGTTCTTCAGCTTCTGCTTTCAGTTGCTCAGCTTTTTTCTCTTCTTCAAGTGCGCTTGCTTTTACATAAGTACGTTTTTTACGAACTTCTACTTGCACATCTTTACTTTTACCGCCGCTACCCGCAACACTTAATGTGCTACGAGTTTTACGTTGAAGAGTTAGACGCGTAGGCGATGCACTATCATCAGCACTACCATGCTCTTTCTTTAAGTGTACTAACAAAGATTGTTTTTCACCTTCAGAAACAGAGTCTCCGTCTTTTTTATTAATACCAGCATCCGAAAATTGCTGAAGTAAGCGGTCAACTGGAGTTCCAATTTCTTCACTAAGTGCTTTTACCGTAAGCTTTGTCATACCGCTTCTCCTTGCTTGCTATTATTATTCTTCGTCACTAAACCAACAGATGTTACGAGCTGCCATGATTAACTCACCAGCACGCTCTTCTGTTAGATTTTCAATATCAGACAGTTCATCAACACCTTGGTCTGCAAGGTCTTCAAGTGTAATAACACCTTTAGCTGCAAGTTTGAAAGCAAGCTCACGCTCTAAGCCTTCAAGAGCAAGTAGGTCTTCAGCTGGCTCAACACCATCTAATGATTCTTCTTGAGCTAGAGCTAATGTTGTTAACGCTTCTTTCGCACGAGTACGTAGAGCATCAACAGTATCTTCATCTAACTCTTCAATTTCTAGAAGCTCATTTACAGGTACGTAAGCGATTTCTTCTAGAGTTGTGAAACCTTCTTCAACTAATAGTTGAGCAAAGTCTGCATCGATATCTAAATGCTTAACGAATGCATCAATAGAACCTTGCGCTTCTTCTTGGTGCTTTTTGTTAAGATCAGCAACTGTCATTACGTTTAGTTCCCAACCAGTCAGTTGAGATGCTAGACGTACGTTTTGACCACTACGGCCAATTGCTTGTGCTAGATTATCAGCTTCAACAGCGATATCCATTGTGTTGTTGTCTTCATCAACAATGATAGAGGCAACTTCTGCTGGAGCCATTGCATTGATAACAAATTGCGCAGGGTTATCATCCCAAAGCACGATATCAATACGCTCACCACCAAGCTCACCAGATACAGCTTGTACACGTGCACCACGCATACCAACACACGCACCAACAGGATCAATACGTTTGTCGTTAGTTTTAACTGCGATCTTAGCACGAGAACCAGGATCACGAGCTGCACCTTTTAATTCAATTAGCTCTTCACCAATTTCAGGTACTTCTACGCGGAACAATTCAGTTAGCATTACGCCTTTTGAACGTGTCATGAATAATTGGAAACCACGTGCTTCAGGTTTAACTGCATATAGCAGACCACGAACACGGTCACCTGGACGGAAGTTTTCACGAGGAAGTTGGTCTTCACGTAAAATTACCGCTTCAGCGTTGTTACCAAGATCAACGATGATTGCATCGCGGTTTACTTTTTTAACGATACCAGTGATTAGCTCACCTTCGTTATCAATAAACTGCTCAACGATCATTGCACGCTCAGCTTCACGTACTTTTTGTACGATAACTTGTTTCGCTGTTTGAGTTGTAATACGGTCAAATGTTACTGACTCGATATCATCTTCAATGTAACCACCAACTTCGATAGTTTCATCTTCAAACTGTGCTGCTTCAATAGAAATTTCAAGCGTTGGGTTTTCAACGTTTTCTACTGCAACCCAACGACGGAATGTTTCGAAGTCACCAGTTTTGCGATCGATCGCAACACGTACTTCAATTTCCATTTCAGATTTTTTCTTTGTTGCTGTTGCAAGCGCGATTTCTAATGCTTCAAAAATTCGCTCACGAGGAACAGCTTTTTCATTTGATACTGCTTCTACAACAGCTAAGATTTCTTTGTTCATTTTAGCCTCTTCAAGCCTTAAAATTTAGGAACTAAGTTCGCCTTTGAAATGTTGCTTAACGCAAATTCTTCATTGTTACCATCAACTGTAACCGTAACAATCTCACCGTTAACTTCAAGGATGTCACCTTTCCATTTACGACGGTTATTCATCGGCATCTTTAATACAAGGCTGACCTCGTGACCAACAAATTGTTGATAATGTGCTGCTTTAAACAGTGGACGTTCAAGACCTGGAGACGAAACCTCTAGGTTATATGCTACTGTAATTGGATCTTCTACATCCATTACTGCACTGATTTGACGACTGGCTTCTGCACAGTCTTCCACAAAGATGCCATTTTCATGGTCGATGAATACACGTAGTGTTGAGTGTTCACCCGCACGTACGAATTCTAAACCAACCAATTCATAACCTAAAGCACCAACAGGAGCCTCAAGCATTTCTGTTAGTTGTCTTTCTAATCCTGTCATTGATATCCCCTGAAAACAAAAAAAGGGCTCAAGGCCCAATTCTTAAAAAACAGTCTGTTTCAGATAGCAAAAAACCCCGTAATTGCGGGGTTTAATACTGCTGGACCCTGAATGCCACTTGCGTGACTTACTTAAATAATAGCAATAACTCTTATTTAAGTAATTGGTTGCGGGAGCCGGATTTGAACCGACGACCTTCGGGTTATGAGCCCGACGAGCTACCAAGCTGCTCCATCCCGCGTCCGAAAAGAACAAAGAAATTATAGTTTCTTTATGCTTTTATTACAAGAATCAGATTCTCGTCTGAATATGGTGCCGAGAGAGGGACTTGAACCCTCACACCATAAGGCACTAGCACCTCATGCTAGCGTGTCTACCAATTTCACCATCTCGGCTAAATTCTTTTAAAGAGGAACGTCGCTGTCTTCAGTTGCAGGAACGTCGCTCGCGTTATCAGTTACTTGCTCTGTCGCTTGTTGATCTAGTTTAAGATCAAAACCTTCAGATTTATGCGTAGACATGTTGCCTAACGCTAAACTGATAACAAAAAATACTGTTGCACAAATTGCAGTCATTCGGGTTAAAAAGTTTCCAGAGCCACTAGAGCCAAATACAGTATTTGATGCCCCAGCCCCAAATGAAGCTCCCATATCTGCGCCTTTACCGTGTTGTACCAATACTAGGCCAATTACACCGACTGCGGCAATCAGATAAATCACAAGTAGAATCGTATGCATTCCGTCACCCATGTATCTAATTAATGTACCGGTAGCCTATTGGCAACACCAGCGCCCTCTCAATTAAGAGGCCGAAGGATATTAACCAAACTAGGCTACTATGACAAGTTAAAATTAACAAAAAACGTTCAATTTCATTTAATTGCTCAAATTAGCAGCTTTCTTTCACTGCATCCGCGATTTGTTGCGCATACTGTGTCACTAATTCCGCATCTTCACCTTCAACCATAACGCGAATTAAAGGCTCTGTACCTGACTTACGTAATAATACGCGGCCATTATCACCTAATTTAGCTTCCACATCAGCTTGAGCGGCTTTTACTGCTTCTGACTCAAGAGGATCATTATCTCCCGCAAATCGAACATTCACTAAAATTTGTGGGAACATACTCATGCCATCACACAATTCTTTTAATGACATTTTACTACCAACAATAGATGCAATAACTTGAAGCGCTGCAACAATCGCATCACCCGTCGTTACTTTATCTAAAAGGATAACGTGACCTGAATTCTCAGCACCAATTAACCAATTGTTTTCCAGAAGCTTTTCCATCACATAGCGGTCACCAACATCTGAACGAACAAATGGAATGCCAAGATTACGTAACGCAACCTCCATGCCCATATTTGTCATCAATGTACCAACCACACCACCTTTTAACTCACCACGACGTAGCGCGTCACGAGCAATGATGTACGCAATCTGGTCGCCATCTACTTTTTCACCAAACTCATCCACCATGATGATACGGTCACCATCGCCATCAAATGCCACACCAAAATCCGCTTTTTCTTCAACAACTTTAGCTTGAAGAGCACGAACATCAGTAGCACCTACTTCATGATTAATATTGGTTCCGTTTGGCTCACAACCGATTGTGATGATCTCTGCACCTAGCTCTTTAAATACATTCGGAGCAATATGATACGTTGCACCATTTGCACAATCGATAACGATTTTTAAACCAGCAAGACTTAACTCTTTAGGGAAGGTACTTTTACAGAATTCAATGTAACGACCTGCAGCATCATTAAGACGAGAGGCTTTACCAAGTAAAGCAGATTCAACACATGTCATTGGCTTATCAAGCTCTGCTTCAATCGCCATTTCAACGTCATCTGGAAGTTTTGTCCCTTCTGATGAGAAGAATTTAATGCCATTATCGTAGTATGGATTATGAGAAGCTGAAATCACAATACCTGCTTCTGCACGAAATGTCTGAGTAAGGTAAGCCACAGCTGGAGTTGGCATCGGACCCGTAAATTTAGCTTGTAATCCAGCAGCTGCTAAACCTGCTTCTAATGCTGATTCAAGCATATAACCAGAAATACGTGTATCTTTACCAATAATGACTTTTTTTGTGCCTTGCTTAGCTAAAACTTGTCCTGCCGCCCAGCCAAGCTTCATAACAAAATCAGGTGTGATAGGTGCTTGCCCTACTAATCCTCGAACGCCATCGGTTCCGAAATATTTACGTTCAGCCATGTTGTACTCCATGTTTTTTTAATAATTTATTTAAATTGAACAATTCTTTAATGAGGAAATTGTTCTAAAGTTGCTTGGCAAACCTTTACGATATCCATCGTTTGTTCAAAATCATGAACACGAATAATTTGCGCCCCTTTCATAGCTGCAATCGTTGCACAAGCCAAGCTACCAGATACTGCCATTTTCGGCTCTACATCTAGTAACTTAAAAACCATCGATTTTCTCGACATCCCAGCAAGAAGCGGTAAACCAAATTGGTGAAAACGCTCTAACTCAGCAAGAAGCTGGTAATTATGCGCTAAGGTTTTACCAAAACCAAATCCAGGATCGAGAATTAACTTATCTTTTGCGATACCAACCGATTGGCATGCATCGATTCTTTCACTTAAAAAGTCAGATATATCAGAAAACAAGTCTTGGTAAGAAGGATTAGATTGCATGGTTCTAGGTTGACCTTGCATGTGCATCAAACAAATTGGAACATTGGCTTCTGCTGCTACTTGTAGTGCATTTGGCTCTTGTAGTGCTCGAACATCATTAATTAAATCAGCACCTGCTTTTACTGCCTCTTGCATCACAATAGCTTTACTGGTGTCGATTGAAATCCATGTATCAAATCGTTGATGAACCGCTTCAATAATCGGTAATACACGGTCTAATTCTTGTTGCAATGACACTTCTGGCGCGCCAGGTCGCGTTGACTCGCCGCCAATATCAATAAAGCTCACTCCAGCATTAACCATTTTTTCAGCTTGTTTAAGTGCTGCATCCAGATGAGTAAATTGGCCACCATCCGAAAAAGAGTCAGGTGTTACGTTCAGTATGCCCATGACATGAGAGCGATCTAATAAAAGGGATTTATTTTTGCTTATTAGTTTCATTACTCTACACCTTTAATAAATACAAAAACCCCGAGCATAACTCGGGGTTTAATTTATCTTACTTCATCTTATTTTTCAGATGATTCAGAATCGTTTTTTGTTTCATCAGTTGGAGTTGGTTGTTCTTTTGTTTCTTCAACTTTCTCTTCTGCTTTTGATTCTGTTTCTTCTTTTTCTACTGGCGTTTCAGTCTTCGCTTGAGGCTGCGGGTTATTATCTCCCCAACCTTGTGGCTCACGAATGTCAGTTTTACGATCCATAAGATCATCAATTTGACCAGCATCAATGGTTTCAAACTTCATTAACGCATCTTTCATTGCATGCATGATATCCATGTTATCTTCAAGGATCTGTCTTGCACGAGCATAGTTGCGGTCAATGATAGTACGGATTTCAGCATCAATCAGTTGAAGCGTTTCTGGAGAAACATGCTTAGATTGATGAGAACCACCGTGACCAGAGAACGGGTCGCCTTGATCTTCTGCATACAGTAGAGGACCTAGAGCATCAGAGAAGCCCCATTGCGTTACCATTTTACGAGCAATATCTGTTGCACGTTCAATATCGTTCGACGCACCAGTTGATACTTTATCAACACCGTAAATCAATTCCTCAGCTAAACGACCACCATACAGACTCGAAATCATCGATTCTAAATGTTGACGGTTCATACTGATACGATCTTGTTCTGGTAGATACATAGTTACACCCAACGCTCGTCCACGTGGAATGATAGATACTTTGTATACTGGATCATGCTCAGGAACTAAACGACCAACAATGGCGTGACCTGCTTCATGATATGCTGTTGATTCTTTGGTCTCTTCTGACATAACCATTGATTTACGCTCTGCGCCCATCATGATTTTATCTTTCGCTAATTCAAACTCAACCATTGAAACAACACGCTTATTTCCACGCGCCGCAAACAAAGCAGCTTCGTTTACTAAGTTAGCTAGATCCGCACCAGAGAAGCCTGGAGTACCACGAGCAATTAACGACGGTTCTACGCCTGCACCTAATGGTACTTTACGCATATGAACTTGAAGGATCTGCTCACGACCACGGATGTCAGGTAGACCCACAACAACTTGGCGGTCAAAACGACCTGGACGTAGTAATGCTGCATCAAGTACGTCAGGACGGTTTGTCGCAGCAATAACAATGATGCCTTCGTTACCTTCAAAGCCATCCATTTCAACTAGCATTTGGTTTAATGTTTGCTCACGCTCATCATTACCACCACCAACACCTGCACCACGTTGGCGACCTACAGCATCGATCTCATCAATGAAAATAATACAAGGTGATGATTTTTTCGCTTGTTCAAACATATCACGAACACGTGACGCACCAACACCAACAAACATCTCAACAAAATCAGAACCAGAAATTGAGAAGAAAGGTACTTTTGCTTCACCGGCAATCGCTTTTGCAATTAACGTTTTACCTGTACCTGGAGGACCAACCAATAAAACACCTGTTGGAATTTTACCACCCAGTTTTTGGAAACGGCTTGGCTCACGTAAGTAATCAACTAACTCTTTTACGTCTTCTTTTGCTTCATCACAGCCAGCAACATCATCAAACGTTGTTTTGATTTGCTCTTCTGTCATCATCTTGGCTTTGCTCTTACCAAAGGACATCGCTCCTTTGCCACCGCCGCCTTGCATTTGACGCATGAAGAAGATCCAAACACCAATAAGAAGAATCATTGGGAACCACGAGATGAAGATAGACTCAAGTAAGCTCTGCTCTTCTGGTGGTGTACCTTTAACGATTACATTTTGGTTAATTAGGTCATCAAGCAACTTAGGATCTTGGAATACTGGCATATATGTTACGTAACGAGTGCCGTCACGCTTCATTACCTTAATCTCGCGATTATTAAAGGTTGCTTCTTGTACTTGACTATTACCAACTTCTTTAACAAAAGTCGTATAGTCAATTGAACGACCAGAGCTATCACCTGGTCCAAAACTCTGGAATACCGACATTAAAACAACAGCGATAACCAGCCATAATATTAGATTTTTTGCCATGTCACTCAAGGTGTTAACCCCGCGTTAACTAAATAGATGAAAGACAGAGTACTACAGTTTATATTCTGTATCTACTACGTAAAACTTATCCTTTGTAACCAGTCGCTACAATATAGACTTCACGTGAACGAGCACGTGATGAATCAGGCTTTCTGATTTTTACTACTTTGAACATATTACGCACTTCTTGCAAGTACTGATCAAAGCCTTCGCCTTGGAATACTTTTACAGTAAAGCTACCATTTGGTGCAAGAACTTGACGACACATATCCAAAGCTAACTCAACTAAGTACATAGCACGAGGCTGATCTACCGCTAAGTTACCACTCATGTTTGGCGCCATATCAGACATTACGACATCAACCATATCAGGTTGAATTCGTTCTAATAGTGCATCCAATACTGCTTCTTCCCTAAAGTCCCCCTGTAAAAAACTTACGCCAGCAATGGAATCCATTGGTAAAATATCACAAGCGATTACTTGCCCTTCATCACCAACTTGCTCTACTGCATATTGTGACCAACCACCTGGAGCTGCACCAAGGTCAACTACCGTCATACCAGATTTTAAAAGCTTGTCTTTATTTTGAATTTCTTCAATTTTGAAAATAGCACGAGAGCGATAACCCCTTTTTTGAGCCTCAAGAACGTATTTATCATCAAAATGTTCTTTTAACCAGCGACCAGAGCTCGCTGAAACTTTATTCTTACTCATGCATTACCTAAAAATACTTAATTAAAATTAGAAGACTGCAACAAAAAATAGTCTTCCTGCTTAGATGGCGTTAGAATAGGCTGTTTTCAACCCTTAATATAGAAAAAATCGGGTATATATGAACCTAAGCACAAAACAGAAGCAATACCTTAAAGGTCTTGCTCACAACCTAAAACCCGTTGTATTGATGGGTGCAAATGGTCTAACAGAAGCTGTAGTAGCTGAGATTGAAATTGCACTTAATCATCACGAGTTAATTAAAGTTAAAGTCGCTTCTGAAGACCGTGATACTAAACAACTGATTGTTGAAGCAATTATCCGTGAAACAGAAGCTGAAAAAGTTCAAGTTATCGGTAAAACACTTGTTTTATACCGTCCTAGCGAAGATCGTAAAATCGAAATTCCTAGAAAATAATTTCTTTCATTTAGTCTAAAGAAATTAAAAAGGCCGTAGTAGTTATCTTTAAAGTAGAGTTAACTATGCGGCCTTTGTGTTTCATACAAGTAATAAATATTAAATGTAATCTACAGCGTCAATCTCGAACTCTTTCGTACCGCCAGGAGTTTGAATGTTTACTTCATCCCCTTCCATTTTACCAATCAAGCCACGAGCAATCGGTGAATTTACAGAAATTCGACCTTCTTTAATGTTCGCTTCATCATCAGCAACGATTTGGTATTTCACTTCTTCGTCTGTATTCACATCAATTAAAGTCACTGTTGTACCAAAAATAACTTTACCAGTGTTGGTCATTTTAGTTACATCAATAACCTGAGCTACAGATAGCTTATATTCAATATCACGGATCTGTGCTTCACAAATACCTTGTTCTTCACGTGCTGCGTGATATTCAGCATTTTCTTTTAAATCACCTAGCTCACGAGCTTCACCGATCGCTTTTGAAATCAAAGGACGACGCTTTAATAATACTTCTAATTCATCACGCAGTAGCTTTTCGCCACGTACCGTCATTGGTACCTTATCCATATTTATATACCTCTAAAGCTGAAATCAGAAATTCAGCAAATAAAAATCCCACCAAAGGCTCTCAATAAACAGACTATTGAGCGTAGACCTTAAGTGTTTCTGTTAAATATTAATTTCCTCTAGTTTAAACAAAGAAAGTTTTTTTATCACCTATCTATTGTTTGTTTCTACGAATTGTTTTCAAAAATGACGAGTACGCAAATTAAGAAGTCCGTCTCAAATATTAAATATCAACAATTTAAACCATGTAAATTTAAATAAAATGAGAAGATGCTCACATAAAGATCCAAAACAAAAATCAAAAAAACATAAATTTACATTTACTGCAAAAATCAGACAAACTTTCCTCTATTTACGTAACCAACTGAAAAATAACGATCAACATCACACAAAAATAATAAAAAACACTGTTCAATTGCACTTTTTAGATTGTTTTACTAACCTTTTTGTGCCTTTACACATGAAAATAGTCTTATTGAAACAGTGAAGGTAACTGATGATAATTCTTAGACATAAGAAGTTATAAACAGTTCGTTTCATTTAAAATGGAAATTAATCTCCTCCACCCTTATAGGAATTAGAATAATGATGAACAAAAAAGTATTAGCTCTAGCAGTAGCAGCAATTACTTCAGCTGGTGCAGTAAACGCAGCAGAACTTTATAAAGACGAAGCACAATCTATCGAAATGGGCGGCCGTGCAGAAGCACGTCTAGCTATGAAAGATGGTGATGCAACAGATAACACTCGTATCCGTCTAAACTTTAAAGGTACAACTCAAATTTCTGACGGCCTATACGGTGTTGGTTTCTGGGAAGGTGAATTTACAACTAACGATGCTAAGGGTAGCGTTGCAGGTTCTCAACTTGAGAACCGTTACACATACGCTGGTATCGGCGGTAACTTCGGTGAAGTAACTTACGGTAAAAACGACGGTGCTTTAGGTGTTATCACTGACTTCACTGATATCATGGCTTACCACGGTAACTCAGCAGCAATGAAAATTGGTGTAGCTGATCGTGAAGACAACGCAATTGCTTATGTTGGTCAATTTGGCGATTTCGCATTCAAAGCAAACTACCGCTTTGATGACGCAGTAGCAGGAAAAGAAAGCAACGACGGTTTCTCTACTTCTGGTATCTACGCATTCGGCGACTCTGGTTTTAAACTGGGTGCAGGTTACGCTGACCAAGCAAACCAAAATGAAGCAATGGTTGCTGGTTCGATGACTATGGGCGATTTCTACTTCGCAGGTACATTCACTACAGGTGAAGTATCAGATAATGTTATCGGTCTTAACGATACAGAAGACTACACTGGTTTTGAATTAGCTGGTGCATACACTATGGGTAAAACTGTATTCACAGCGACATACAACAACGCTGAAGTTGATCACGTTGATTACGCAGATGGTCTAACTGCTGATAACTTTGCAGTTGACGCTACATACTTCTTCAATGCTAACTTCCGTACTTACATCTCTTACAACCTAAACTTACTAGATTCTGATAAAGTTGGTTCTAAGAATGCAGAAGACGAAGTTGCTCTAGGTATGCGTTACGACTTCTAATCAGTCTTAACTCTTACTTAAATAAAGCGCTCACCTCGGTGGGCGCTTTGTATTTGTGACGCCTTCTGAAATTTTTCTAATTCATTACACATCATTATCAACAGACGTTAAGATATCTCATTATTTTCAAATTGAGTTCATCATGTTTTTTTCTCGTTACTCCCTTATCGCACTCAGTCTTATTTCTTTTTCAAGTATTGCTGATATCAAAGAGACACTTTCATCTCTCCCATCTGGTAGCAGAGCCGCTATTACTGTCGAAAATCTACAATCAAATAAGATAGAGTTTCAACAAAAGCAAGATGAACTATTACCACCAGCAAGTACCTTAAAAATTGCCACTGCATTGGCAGCTCGTTTGGCTTTAGGAACTGAATTCACGTTTACAACAACATTATATAAAGATGATAAAGATGTTGTTTTGACTTTCTCTGGTGATCCTTCTCTGTCACGAAAACAACTTTCTGAATTATTTAATGATAGTGAACTAAAAACTATCCAAGGTGATTTATGGATCGATGGAAGTATCTTTACTGGGTATGAGCGAGCTGTCGGCTGGCCTTGGGATATTTTAGGCGTCTGTTATAGCGCACCATCAAGCGCATTAAGTATTGATGAAAACTGTGTTCAAGCTTCGATCACCACTCATGAGGATGGCAGTACCCGAGTCTTTGTACCTATTCATCAGCCTATTTCTTTTTCTAGCTATGCTAAAAGTGTGAGCAGAGAAGAACAAAAATCGACGTTCTGCGACTTAGAGTTAACCACTCAAGGTAACCATTATGAGCTAAACGGCTGTTTAGTTAAGCGCAATAAACCTCTTCCGTTGAAATTTGCGGTGCAAGATACAAGAGATTTCACAAAAAGAACCGTATCTAAAATCCTTGCTGAACATAATATTAAACTTAATGGTGAAATTCGCTTTGGTGCACCAAAGACTGAATTAACCAACTTAAACGTATTAGCTAAACATAATTCTAAACCATTAATGGAATTGTTAGATCACATGCTCAAAAAGTCTGATAACCATTATGCGGATAACTTAACTAAGATGTTAGGTCATTTAAACTTTCAGCAACCGGGTAGCTTCACCAATGGCACCGCGGCAATTAAAGATATCTTACTAAAACAAGCGAATATTGATTTAAGCAATGCGGTGTTGGTTGATGGTTCTGGTTTATCACGTAATAACCGTATGACCGCTAATCAAATGAAAAGCATTCTTCAATTCATTCATAAATACGATAAAGAGCTAGGTTTAATTGAGCTATTACCAACCTCTGGTATTGATGGCACCCTAAAGTATCGTAATAGCATGCGTAAAGAGCCAATTAAAGGCAGCATGAAATCCAAGAGTGGTTCACTGTTTGGTAGCTATAATATGGCAGGATTTGTTGGTTTAGAAAATAAAGAGCCTCAGCTGTTCGTTCAATTTGTTGCAGATTATCACCCAGTTGCAGCAAAAGAAGGGGCGGTACCAGTTGAGCGACCAATAGATACCTTTGAGAAAAGCTTTTATCAAGAATTAATTAACTTATCAGAAGAGTAGCGTTTTCTAATAATAGTAGTAATACTAATTCCATTAATAATCTAATCTGTTTAGTTATCTTGATATAAACCAAAAAATCCCGAAGAACTCTCATTCTTCGGGATTTTTATTATTACTTAACTAATATTGTTACTTAGCCTGTTTCGCGATTAAGCGTATTTAGCTGCCACTTTAGCGTGTAGCTCTTGAACAGAGTTAACCGTTTTACGGTCATCCGCTTCATGCGCTAAACAACTAGCAAATGCTGCATTTAGCGTTGTTGTGTAGTTTACTTTCTCAGCTAGTGCACCACGACGTAATACTTTAGAATCTTCAATCGCTTGACGACCTGCTGCAGTATTAACGATGTAGGTGTATTCACCATTCTTGATACGGTCAAGAATGTGAGGACGGCCTTCGTGTACCTTGTTTACTAGACGTGGGTTAATACCCGCTTCGCCAAGAATAACCGCTGTACCGTGAGTTGCATCCAGTTGGTAACCCAATTTAACAAGATGTTTTGCTAAATCTACAACACGTTTCTTATCACCTTCACGAACAGAAAGTAATGCACGACCACCTTCTGGGTATTCTTTGCTACAGCCAAGTTCAGCTTTAGCAAATGCTTCAGCAAACGTTGCACCAACACCCATAACTTCACCCGTTGAGCGCATTTCTGGGCCTAACAGTGGGTCAACACCAGGGAACTTGTTAAACGGTAATACCACCTCTTTAACTGAGTAGTATGGTGGGATAATCTCTTTAGTAAAACCTTGAGACTCTAGAGATTGACCCGCCATTACACGCGCTGCAATCTTAGCTAATGGTGCACCAGTTGCTTTAGATACAAATGGAACCGTACGAGCAGCTCGTGGGTTAACTTCAATTAGATATACTTTGTTATCTTTAACAGCAAACTGTGTATTCATTAAGCCACGAACACCTAGCTCGAATGCCAGCTTACGAACTTGATCACGCATGACATCTTGAATTTCTTCGCTTAACGTATAAGCAGGAAGAGAACATGCTGAGTCACCAGAGTGAACACCCGCTTGTTCGATGTGCTCCATGATACCGCCGATAACCACTTGCTCACCGTCACAAATCGCATCTACATCCACTTCTATAGCATCATCAAGGAAGCTATCAAGAAGTACTGGAGATTCATTTGAAACACTTACAGCTTCATTGAAGTAACGACGTAAGTCTTGCTCATCATATACGATTTCCATCGCACGACCACCAAGAACATAAGAAGGGCGAACAACTAGTGGGAAGCCGATTTCTTTTGATTTATCAATCGCCTGTTCCATTGTAGTAACCGTTGCATTTTCTGGTTGAAGAAGCTCTAGACGGTCTACTGCAACTTGGAAGCGTTCACGGTCTTCAGCACGGTCGATAGCATCAGGGCTTGTACCAATGATTGGAACACCTGCTGCTTCAAGAGCACGAGCCAGTTTAAGTGGTGTTTGACCACCGTATTGAACGATAACACCTTTTGGTTTTTCAACACGAGCAATTGCTAGTACATCTTCCAGAGTTACTGGTTCGAAGTATAGACGGTCAGACGTATCGTAATCCGTAGAAACAGTCTCAGGGTTACAGTTAACCATGATAGTTTCGTAACCATCTTCACGAAGTGCTAATGAGGCGTGTACACAACAGTAGTCAAACTCAATACCTTGGCCGATACGGTTTGGACCGCCACCTAAGATCATGATCTTATCTTTGTCTGTTGGGTTTGCTTCACACTCTTCATCATAAGATGAGTACATGTAAGCCGTATCTGATGAGAACTCAGCAGCACACGTATCTACGCGCTTGTAGACAGGGTGTATATCATGCTGGTCACGTAAACGGCGAATTTCACTTTCACCCACACCTAATAGTTTAGAAAGACGCGCATCAGCAAAACCTTTACGCTTAAGTTTACGAAGTGCATCTGCAGTTAAGTTAGCAAAACCACCCGCTTTAACCGCTTCTTCTTCTTTTACTAAATCTTCAATTTGAACTAGGAACCAACGGTCAACATTCGTTAGATTAAACACACCATCAACAGACATACCCGCACGGAACGCATCTGCGATATACCAAATACGCTCAGCACCTGCATCTTTCAGTTCATGACGAATTTTTGTTAATGCATCAGGAGCATCTAAATCAACCATCTCATCAAAACCAGTCGCACCTACTTCTAGACCACGAAGTGCTTTTTGTAGAGATTCTTGTTGATTACGGCCGATAGCCATCACTTCACCAACTGATTTCATCTGTGTTGTTAAGCGATCGTTAGCCCCTGCGAATTTTTCGAAGTTAAAGCGAGGGATCTTAGTAACAACGTAGTCGATTGTTGGTTCAAATGACGCAGGCGTTGCACCACCAGTAATGTCATTCATTAGCTCGTCAAGCGTAAAGCCAATAGCCAATTTCGCTGCAATTTTTGCAATTGGGAAACCTGTTGCTTTAGAAGCAAGAGCAGATGAACGAGATACACGAGGGTTCATTTCAATGATAACCATACGGCCATCTTTCGGGTTAATACCGAATTGAACGTTTGAACCACCCGTTTCAACACCAATCTCACGCAGTACAGCTAGAGAAGCATTACGCATTAATTGGTATTCTTTGTCTGTTAGTGTTTGCGCAGGTGCTACCGTGATTGAGTCACCCGTGTGAATGCCCATCGCATCAAAGTTTTCAATTGCACATACGATGATACAGTTGTCGTTCTTATCACGAACCACTTCCATCTCGTACTCTTTCCAACCGATTAATGATTCATCGATTAGAAGCTCGTTAGTTGGCGAAAGGTCTAAACCGCGACGACAAATTTCTTCGAACTCTTCTTTGTTGTATGCGATACCACCGCCCGTTCCACCCATCGTAAATGATGGACGAATGATACATGGGAAGCCAACCATATCTAAAACTTGATATGCTTCATCCATTGTTTTTGCAGTATCAGCGCGAGGACATTCAAGACCAATTGATTTCATTGCTTTATCGAAGCGAGAACGGTCTTCCGCCTTATCAATTGCATCAGCTGTTGCACCAATCATCTCAACACCGAATTCAGCAAGAACACCGTGTTTTTCTAAATCAAGCGCACAGTTTAATGCAGTTTGACCACCCATTGTTGGTAATACCGCATCTGGACGCTCTTTTTCGATGATGTTACGAACCACTTCCCAATGAATTGGTTCAATGTACGTTGCATCAGCCATGTCTGGGTCAGTCATGATTGTTGCAGGGTTAGAGTTCACAAGAATAACGCGGTAGCCTTCTTCACGAAGTGCTTTACACGCTTGTGCACCAGAGTAGTCAAATTCACATGCTTGGCCGATTACAATTGGACCTGCACCTAGAATTAGAACGCTTTTAATATCAGTACGTTTTGGCATCTTATTACTACTCCGAATTAAGCTTTGTTTGTCTTGTCAGCAATAGACTGCTGAATTAATTCAATGAAATGGTCAAACAATGGCGCTGCATCGTGTGGACCTGGGCTTGCTTCAGGGTGACCTTGGAAGCTGAATGCTGGTTTATCTGTACGGTGGATACCTTGCAGAGTGCCATCAAATAGTGATTTGTGCGTCGCACGTAGATTCTCAGGTAATGTTTCTTCATCTGCTGCAAAACCGTGGTTCTGTGCAGTGATCATTACTACATCACGCTCCAAGTCTTTAACTGGGTGGTTTGCACCATGATGACCAAACTTCATTTTTACGGTTTGAGCACCAGATGCTAAAGCAAGAATTTGATGACCAAGACAGATACCAAAGATTGGTAAACCTTTTTCTAGGAACACTTTTGTTGCTTCAATAGCGTAAGTACATGGTGCTGGGTCACCAGGGCCATTTGATAGGAATACACCATCTGGATTCATTGCTAATACTTCTTCTGCAGAAGTTTGGGCAGGAACAACCGTTAAACGACAACCACGGTCAACTAACATACGTAAGATGTTACGTTTAGCACCAAAGTCATAAGCCACTACGTGGAATGGTAATTCACTGTCTGCTTTTTCTTCTGGCAAACCGCCAGTCAAAGTCCAAGAACCTTGCTTCCATTGATAAGCTTCAGAAGTCGTTACTTCTTTTGCTAAATCCATGCCTTTAAGACCTGGGAACTCTTTTGCTTGAGCAAGCGCAAATGCTTCATCTAAATTAGTGCCCGCTACGATACAACCGTTTTGAGCACCTTTTTCACGCAAAATTCGAGTCAGCTTACGCGTATCGATATCAGCGATGCCGACAATATTTTGAGATTTAAGATATTCAGAAAGAGTTTGTTCACTGCGGAAGTTTGAAGCTAAGAGAGGGAGATCGCGAATTACAAGGCCTTGAGCGTGGATTGAAGAAGATTCTTCGTCTTCGGAATTGATTCCGGTATTGCCAATGTGGGGATAAGTGAGAGTAACGATTTGTTGAGAATAGGAAGGATCAGTGAGAATTTCTTGATACCCCGTCATCGAGGTATTAAAAACGACTTCACCAACGGCCGAGCCATCTGCTCCAATCGATTGACCGTGGAACACTGTCCCATCTTCTAGGACTAACAGCGCTGATTTACTCAAGACAACCTCCAAACATAATAATCATTCATTTCACATCAATATATATGCAAAACTATTTTTTTAAAACCCAAAAAACAAACTACAAGCTCGATTTTTGACAAATTGGCGAAATTTTAGAGATGTATAGATTAACTGTCAACCAAAAACACATTATTAAATAACTTTTTCGGCCAACTCAAACTAAAAATCAATATACAAGGTCAAAAATGGAACTTTTAACGCTAAAATTGATGCTTTTTTGCTCTTAATGAGTTTTTGCATCAAAAAATCATTTTTTAGAATGATTAATTTAAGCATTAGATCAAAGCAAACGATAAACAGCAGAGAAAAGTTACAAAAATAACCAGCTCAATTAAAAACACAAACAAAACCACAAAAAAGCACAAGCACTCCCTATATAATTTAATTTAAAACAAGAAGAAGTTAGATTTATAAGAATAGAGAAAACTAAGATATACCGAGCATTATTCGTGAATAATAAGTGATTATAATAAATTAAAGATAAATAGTTAGTATCTCCCCTTCAAGTTATTACCATTACAGGGCTTTAGTTAAAAAAAAGCCCGAATCACATTGATTCGGGCTTAGTAATAATTAAATCTGATCTAAATTTAATACATCGTGCATGGTATAAAAACCGGGTTCTTTCTTATGAAGCCAATGAGAAGCTCTCACAGCACCATTAGCAAAAGTCATACGATCTGTTGCTTTATGCGTTATCTCAACTCTCTCGCCAATATCTGCAAACATAGCAGTATGCTCACCGACAATATCACCAGCTCGAATGGTAGCAAAACCAATTTCATCTTTACTTCTTTCACCAGTAATGCCTTCTCTAGCATATACAGCCACATCTTCTAATTTGTTACCCATGGCACCAGCAATCGCCTCTCCCATTCCAATCGCTGTACCTGACGGTGCATCGACTTTATAACGGTGATGAGCTTCAACGATTTCAATATCGCAATAATCCCCCATGACCTTTGCTGCTTTTTCTAGCAGTTTAAAGACAAGGTTTACGCCAACACTATAATTTGGAGCCATAACTACTGGAATTTCTTTCGATGCTTGATCAATAATTTCTTTTCCAGGCTCGCTAAAACCTGTTGTACCAATAACAATCGCTTTATTATGTTCTTGGCAAAGTTCTATATTTTTTAATGTTGAAATAGGAAGGGTAAAATCAATAATGACATCAAAGTCATCTGTCACTTTAGCTAAATCATCAACAATAAGAATGCCAGATTTACCCAACCCAGCCATTTCACCAACATCAACCCCTATAAGGCTAGATTCAGGGCGCTCACTCGCTGCTGCAAGTACAGCAAACTGAGAACCATTTACTGCTTTAATTAAGTTGCGACCCATTCTTCCTGCTGCGCCAGCAATTGCTACTCTTACCATTTTGATCTCCGCTTCTTTAAATTCGCATCCTTGCACTTTATCTTAAATTTTTATTCACTACTATGTGAAGTATTAAGATACCGTTTTGATTTGCAATTCTTTTGGCACTTCAAAAAACATATTTTCTTCACGACCAGTTAATTCTTCAACAGCCGTTCCACCAAATGCTTTTACTTGTTCAATAATTTGGTTAACTAACTCTTCAGGAGCCGAAGCTCCAGCAGTAACGCCAACTTTAGCTTGGTCTGTTAACCATTCTTCTTTAAGATCTTCAGGACAATCAATTAAATAACTCGTTGTCCCTAGTTTTTCAGATAATTCGCGTAAGCGGTTTGAATTTGAAGAGTTTTTAGAACCGACGACAATCATCACATCCACTTGGCTTGCCATATCACGCACCGCATCTTGGCGGTTTTGTGTTGCATAACAAATATCATCTTTACGTGGCCCTTGAATGTCAGGAAATACTCGACGTAACTCATCAATCACATCAGCAGTTTCATCAACAGATAATGTTGTTTGGCTTACATAGTGAAGATTCGATGGATCTTTTACATTTAATTTAATTACATCATCAGGTGTTTCAACTAAATACATTCCAGCAGAATCACTTGCATACTGCCCCATTGTACCTTCGACTTCTGGATGTCCTGCGTGACCAATTAATACAACTTCAATATTTTTCTTACTTGCACGAGCCACTTCCATATGCACTTTTGTCACTAATGGGCAAGTTGCATCAAACACCGTTAATGCTCGTTCTTTCGCTTCTTTACGTACGGCTTGTGAAACACCATGAGCAGAGAAAATAACAATATTATCGTCAGGCACTTCGTGCAATTCTTCAACAAAAATAGCACCGCGTTGTTTTAATCCTTCAACAACAAACCGGTTATGTACTACCTCATGACGAACATAAATAGGTGCTTCATATAACTCTAAAGCGCGTTCAACAATGCTAATGGCACGATCTACACCAGCACAAAAGCCACGAGGGTTAGCTAATACTATTTTCATTTTTTATCTCTTTATTGTGTTGGATTAACCAACCGCTACAATCTCTACGTCAAAGATAACATCTTGACCTGCTAATGGGTGATTAAAATCAACCGTCACTGAGTCACCAGCAATCTCTGTAATGATGCCCGGGATATCCATTCCATCAGGACCACTGAAAGCCATAATAGTACCGACTTCAGCCGCAGCATCACCAACAAAACGATTTCTATCCATATGATGTATATTATCAGGATTTGGTAAGCCAAATGCATCTTCAGCACATAATTCAATGCTTTTCGCTTGCTCAGCTTCTAAACCAAGTAAACATTTCTCAAAATTTTCACTTAAGCTACCATCACCCATAGTAAATTTTGCTGGTTTACCTGAACTGTATGTACTATCCGCAACCGATCCATCTTTTAATTTTATTGTGAAATGTAGGGTAACTTCACTGTTATTTTCTATTTTCATTTCAATCTTTCCTTGAAAAAAAACGCCACTCGACTGCTCGGGTAGCGTTCATTGATTATGCTCTATGAGTTTTATTGCTCTTTTTTACCAGAGCGGAGACCATCCAAAATGATCAAGCCCGCACCGATACATATGGCTGCATCCGCTAAATTGAATGCTGGCCAATGATAATTACCCCAATAAAAATCGAGATAATCGACAACGAAACCATGAACTAAGCGATCAAAAACATTACCAATAGCACCACCAATGATCAGTGCATAAGCAATATTATTCAATTTATCTTTCTGCGGAGCTTTACGCATCCAATAAACTAACAAACCACATACGCTAATAGCAATGCCAGTAAAAAACCAACGTTGCCAACCAGCTTGATCACTTAAAAAGCTAAATGCTGCACCATAGTTATGAACATAAAGAAAGTTAAAGAAAGGCAATACTTCAATACGGTTTGCCCAACCATAACCCATTTCTTTCATCACAAATAATTTGATGCTGATGTCTGCCATAAAGATGATCCCCGCTAGCCATAGCCAGCGGAGTCCTGATTCTTTAAGCAGCGGTAATGTTTTCTTATCGCTAGTCATTATGCAAATTTACGCTCTTCGCCTTCGCCGTCAATATTAGATACACAACGACCACATACTTCTTCATGGCCCTCGATAGTACCTACATCAGCAACATGGTGCCAACAACGCTCACACTTCGCCGCTTCAGAAGCAACAACGTCAACAAACAGACCATCTAATTCTGTTGCTTTCGCTGATTCTGTTTTCTCGCTCAGTGGTTTAACCGTTGCAGCTGAAGTTAGAAGAACAAAACGCAGTTCATCTTCTAATTTGTTGATTTTAGCAATTAATGCATCATCAGCGTACAGCGTTACTTCTGCTTGAAGTGCGCCACCGATCACTTTTTCACCACGAGCAGCTTCAAGTAATTTATTTACAGAAGCACGAACTGCTTGGATATCAGTCCAGAATTCATTATTGAACTCTTCACCTTCAGCAAGATCAAACAGACCTTGGTACCATTCACCTGTAAATACGAATTTCTCACGCTCACCTGGCATTTCATTCCAGATTTCATCAGCTGTGAATGACATGATAGGAGCCATCCAACGAACTAATGCTTCTACGATGTAGTAAAGCGCCGTTTGACAACTGCGTTGAGCGTGACCGCCCTTCTTCGCTGTATATTGACGATCTTTAATTACGTCTAAGTAGAAAGAACCCATTTCGATTGAACAGAAATGCATCAAACGCTGAGTTACTTCGTGTAAGTTGTATTCATCGTAAGATTTGATGATCTCTTGCTGTGCTGCAAATGCACGACCTACAGCCCAACGATCTAACGCTACCATTTCTTCTGCAGGAACGATATCTGTTGCTGGGTTAAAGCCACTTAAGTTTGCTAAGAAGAAGCGAGCTGTATTACGAATACGACGGTATGCGTCAGCTGAACGTTTTAGAATTTCATCAGAAACTGCAACTTCGTTAGTGTAATCAGTAGATGCTACCCATAGACGAAGAATATCTGCGCCTAGTTTGTTTGTTACATCTTTAGGTGCAACAACGTTACCGATAGATTTAGACATCTTACGACCGTTACCATCCACCACGAAACCGTGTGTTAGTACTTGGCGGTAAGGTGCTTTACCTTTCATCGCTACTGATGAGATCAACGACGATTGGAACCAACCACGGTGTTGATCTGAACCTTCTAGGTAAAGATCTGCACTGTGCGTTCTTTCTTCTTCTGGGAAGTTGTATTCTTCACGAGAATCAACAACAGAGAAGTGAGTTACGCCAGAATCAAACCATACGTCTAAAGTATCTAAAACTTTTTCGTAGTTTGCAGCATCTTCTTCGCCCATAAGCTCAGCGGCATCAACATCCCACCATGCTTGAATGCCTTTTTCTTCAACTAGTTTCGCTACTTTCTCAATTAGCTCTAGTGAATCAGGGTGCAATTCAGCGGTTTCTTTATGTACAAACAGAGCAATTGGCACGCCCCAAGTACGTTGACGAGAGATACACCATTCAGGACGGCCTTCGATCATACCTTCAATGCGGTTTTGACCCCATTCAGGCATCCACTCAACACTCTTCACTTCTTCTAACGCTTTTGCACGAAGACCCGCTTGATCCATTGAGATGAACCATTGTGGCGTTGCACGGAAGATGATTGGCGTTTTGTGTCTCCAGCAATGTGGGTAGCTGTGCTCGTACGCGTGATGATGCAGTAATGCACCTTTTTCTTTTAGTACTTCAAGAACTGAATCGTTCGCTTTGAATACGTGTTGACCAGCAAATAGCTCAGTATCAGGAAGGTATACACCATTTGAACCAACTGGGTTTGCGATTTCTAAATCGTATTTTTTACCAACCACGAAGTCTTCTTGGCCATGACCAGGAGCGGTATGAACAATACCTGTACCAGAATCAGTCGTTACGTGTTCACCTAAAATTGCAGGAACCGTAAAGTTGTAGAATGGGTGGTTAAATTGAAGAAGTTCTAAGTCAGAACCTTTAGCAAAACCTAAGTTATGGTAATGTTCGATGTTTGCACGATCTAATACTGACTTAGCCAGTTCAGAAGCAAGGATCAGACGTTGCGCTTTTTGCTCACCGTGTGCTTCTACTTGTACTAATACGTATTCAAGATCTGCGTGTAATGCCACTGCACGGTTTGCAGGAAGAGTCCAAGGTGTTGTTGTCCAGATAACAACTGATAATTCACCTTCACCTTGATGGCCTTCAGGCGTGCTGAATTTCGCTAATGTAGCAGCTTCGTCAGCGGCAACAAAACGTACATCAATTGATGGAGATACTTTATCTTGGTATTCAACTTCCGCTTCAGCTAGTGCAGAACCACAATCCGTACACCAGTGAACAGGTTTGAAACCTTTCAATAAGTGGCCTTGGTCAGCAATTTTACCTAAAGAACGAATGATGTTTGCTTCAGTACCAAAATCCATTGTGCGGTAAGGTTTATCCCACTCGCCCATAACGCCTAGACGTTTGAAGCTCTCTTTTTGACCTTCAACTTGGCCTGCCGCATATTTACGACATTCTTCACGGAATTCAGCAGCAGAGATCTTTTGACCCGGCTTACCTTTTTTCTTTTCTACCATTAATTCGATTGGTAGACCGTGGCAGTCCCAACCTGGAACATACGGCGCATCGAAACCAGAAAGTGTTTTCGACTTAATAATAATGTCTTTAAGAATCTTGTTTAGTGCGTGACCAATATGGATGTCACCATTTGCATAAGGAGGGCCGTCGTGTAATACGAACGATTTCTTACCTTTTTTCGCTTTACGGATTTCACCGTAAAGGTCTTCATCGTACCAACGCTTAAGCATTTCTGGCTCACGATTAGCCAAGTTACCACGCATTGGGAATCCTGTTTCTGGCAGGTTCAAGGTATCTTTATAGTCACTCATTGATTCTTAATTCCGTTACTTGGGCGAAATGAAATGTTATCTATTTTCAGACAGCCACACCCGCGCTGCCTGAGAATCTAATTCTATTTGTTGTTTTAGAGCGTCAAAAGACTCAAATTTATGCTCGTCTCTTAATTTATAAAGCAATTCAACATCCAACTGTTGACCATAAAGATTTCCTTTATAGTCAAAGAAATGAACTTCAAGTTGCTGACGAGCGCCATTTACCGTTGGGCGATGACCGATATTGGCAACACCACCTAATTGTTTCCCTTCGCTATCTTTAGCTTGCACAACATACACTCCAGAGACAGGAGAAACACAACGTTTTAATGGGATATTCGCTGTAGGAAAACCTATGGTTCGTCCTAATTTTCGACCGTGGGATACACGACCTGTAATACTATAATGTCGCCCTAACATGGTTGCGACATCATCTAATTTATTATGTAAAAGTGCAGAACGTATTGCTGTGCTACTTACTCGTTGTTGCTGTAGGCAAAAACTTTGTGTGTTCACCACTTCAAAGCCATGTTTTTTACCTGCTTCTTGCAACATGGCAAAATTTCCTTTGCGGTGTTTACCAAAACAGAAATCATCACCCACAACCAGAAACTTAACACCCAACAGTCTCACCAACAAGTCTTCGACAAACTCATCAGCACTTTGTTCTGCAAATTTCTGATTAAAATTAATACATAATAAACGTTCTATTTCTAGCTTTTTAAGCTGAACAAATTTATCTCGTAAACGAGTTAATCGTGCCGGAGCCTTTTCTTTTGCAAAAAACTCCATAGGTTGAGGCTCAAAAGTCATTACGACAGACGGTAAGCCTAGCTCTTTAGCTTTAGACTTAACTTGTTGTAATACTTGCTGATGTCCTAAATGAACACCATCAAAATTACCTATCGTCATTACGCAGCCTTTATGGTCTGGCGTAATATTGTGAATACCTCGGATTAATTCCATTATCTCAATATCAATTTATTCGCTTAAAAAAACTGACGAATTATATACTAATGAACTCATTCAGACCACTGAACAAAAGCAATTCTTAATTTAGACTGATGCTCTTAAATGACGAGGACGCAATCCAAATACAATTGCTGTGATTAAGTAAGAAGTGGCACCTAAACCAATAAAGGCAAATAGCATCATCACTCGCTTAGCCAAATCCCACTCTAACCAGATGCTCATGCTCGGCATCAGCCACAGTAAAATAGATACCATAACACCACCTGACACAATTAACTTCAATACAAAAAATACCGTCTCTTTTGATAATTTATATACGTTTGCTAAATGCAGTCCTCTATATAAGAGAACCATATTAACTAATGCAGATAATGCTGTCGCCATAGCAAGGCCAACATAGCCATAAAAATAAGCAAAAATAGCATTAAAGAACATGTTAGTTACCATGGCAATGATACCGTAACGAACTGGTGTTTTAGTATCTTGACGAGCGTAATAACCAGGCGCTAATACTTTAATTAACATAAAGTTCAGCAAACCAGATGCGTAAGCCAATAAGGACAGAGAAGCTTGGTGTACATCATTTGGAGAAAACTCACCACGCATAAACAAAACCATGAGCATTGGTTTAGCCAATACCATTAAGCCCAGCATGGCTGGAATACCAAGTAAAATCACCATTCTCACCCCCCAATCCATAGTTTGCGAGAATCCATCGCCTTCGGCATCGACATGTTTACGTGATAATGCTGGTAATATCACGGTTGCAATAGCAATACCAAATAGCCCTAAAGGAAACTCTAACAGACGATCTGAATAATATAGCCAACTGATCGAGCCCGTCGCTAAAAAGCTGGCAATAAAGGTATCAAATAATAAGTTGATTTGACTAACAGACACACCAAATAATGCTGGGATCATTAAGGTTCTGATTTTTACCACACCAGGATCATTCCACCCCCATTGTGGGCGAACTAACATCTTTGCTTTATAAAGAAATGGAAGTTGGAATAAGAATTGGATTAAACCGCCTAAAAAGACACCTATTGCTAAACCGATTTCTGGCTGCTCTAAATTAGGAGAGACAAAATATGCACACGCAATAATAGCTATATTAAGGAAAACAGGTGTAAAAGAAGAAACGGCAAACTTACCAAGAGTGTTTAAAATGGCCCCAGACAAGGCTACAAATGTGATAAACCATAAATAAGGAAAGGTAATTTTTAAAAGAAAGCTGGCCAGCTCAAATTTAGGTGCTGCTGGACCATCATTTAGCCAGTCCATAAACCATCCGGCCCCAAATAATGCGGTAACGACACCTGAGCCGATAATACCAAAGAAGGTAACAATGGTAACTAATACGCCCAATGTTCCCGAGGCTTTTGCAATTAATTCTCGTGTCTTATTATCGTCTCCACTAGCATGATATTCAGTTAAAACAGGGACAAATGCTTGAGAAAAAGCGCCCTCTGCAAATAGACGACGTAAAAAGTTGGGGATCTTATTTGCAAAGAAGAAAACATCAGCCGATGCTCCTGCTCCCATAAGATTTGCAACCACGACATCACGGACTAAACCGAGAACTCGAGACACTAAAGTCATGATGCTGACTATTAAGCCAGAACGTAAAAGTCGTTTACTCACAAAAAAAACCTCATAAAGATGGTAATGATGACCATAAAGAGCTTACTAACTGGAAAAAATGCTGTTAGAATGCACGTCATCTTAACCGTGTTTTGCCAGTTTCATCAAACTTTTGTTTGAGACAGCTTGGTTTTTACACAAATCATTTGACATTTGGGTTCAAAGGGTGCATATTTCCCGACCTTAAATTGTCACCGAACTACGTTTTTGGGAGTTAGACCCTTGGCAAATAGTAAATCTGCTAAGAAGCGCGCAACTCAAGCTGAAAGACGTCGCCAGCACAACGCTAGCCGTCGTTCAATGATGCGCACTTACATGAAAAAAACTATCGCAGCTATCGAAGCTGGCGATAAAGAAGCTGCAACTGCTGCACTAGCAACTGCAACTCCACTTCTAGACCGCATGGCGACTAAAGGCCTTATTCATAAGAATAAAGCTGCACGTCATAAAGCGCGTTTCACTGCTGCAATCAAAGCTCTTTAATAGAAATTTGATTCTCAGTTAGAAATAAGAAAAAACCGACTTAGGTCGGTTTTTTTATATCTGCAATTTGAAGAAAAAAGAAAAAGCTCTTACAGCCCCTTCCTCTCCTTTTCTCTATAACTTACTTTTGACAATATAAATCGTGTAGTAATTGAATCACAGATCTTACTTCTTGACTATTTAATGAGTAAAAGACCGTTTGAGATTCTTTTCTTGTTGATACTAACTCATCACGACGTAACCAACCTAAATGTTGTGACAGTGCAGATTGGCTTAATTCTAATTTTTCTGCAATTTGACCTACCGACAATTCGCCATCTAATAGTAAACACAAAATGAACAATCTACGTTCGTTAGCCATCGCTTTTAATAATGTCACCGCTTGTGGTGCATTATCTTCCATCATTTGTAAGTCCATATAGACATCCACCTTCTAATTTAGCTCTGGCTAATTTAGCTTGTTACTTACTGTAATTGCAAATTAAAAATCAAATAAATGCGAGAAGTCTGCTTCACAAATACTTTTCACTGCTGGGTGCTGTATCATTCTTTCTGCAAAAATGACGTAATACTCTTCTTTTAGATCTCTTACATCTGCAATCTTATGTAAAGATAAATCAGAATCCGCTTCATTCATATATACAGAAGGCGCTAAAAAAACCGCATTATTTTCACGAGCAAATGCTTTCATTAATGCAACATCATCAAACTCACCTAAAATATTTGGAGTCACGCCTTGTTGATCGCACCATTGAACCACTTTTCTTCCCATTGAAGTACGACTACCTGGGATTAGTACCTTATGTTTTTCTAATACCTCAGGAAATGTCACTCCTTTAAGTTCTTTTGAACAAAAGAAGCTCATCTCACATTCACCCAACTTTTTACTGAATAACCCTGAATTTTGGCTTGAATCTACAGGACAGTCTGAAAGGATCATATCCAATTTATGTTGAGATAATTGTTCTAGTAATAATTCATGCGTCGATTCAAAACAACGTAAGTGAATAGATGCATCTTCAGGAACGGTTGTTGAAAGCACCTTACTAACCAACCTTTTAGAAAGCGCATCAGCAACACCAACATCAAATAATACATTCGCCTGTTGGCTATAATTTACGATATCTAGCATTTCATAACTTAAACCAAACATACGATCGGCATATTTATAAATAAGCTGCCCTAACTCTGTAGGCTCAATATTACGACCATTACGTTTAGTTAACTTTCCATCAAGTCTATCTTCTAATGCTTTAATCTGACCCGTTACCGTTTGAGGGGTTAGAAATAATGCCTCAGCCGCTTTAGTTACAGAGCCTTGTTTACATACCATCCAAAAGTAATACAAATGGTTATAGTTTAAATGAGACATTACGATTCCTTTTACTACTCACGTTATGAATTACGGCAATAATCGTTAATATTGTTTTGCTCTAAACAAGATACGTCATTTATTACAGCAATAGCAAATACTTCGTAAAAAGTACAACAAATAGCAAAATAACTCGACTTTTCCGCATCCAGATTCTTCAAAGCGTCATACAAACGCAATATAGAACAAAATAATCCCAAAAAATAATTTATATTCCATTTTCTAATAACGCATATAAACCATTAAATATCAAAAACTTAAAATAAATAAAAATCATGTATTCACTCAAATAATCGAATATGACGCATTTATTACAGTTTTATCCTCCACTGTAATATTTCTGAAATATTCGTTATCTACTATCGCAGCAGATTAAATAAACCGACAACATAATTTCTCGGTACGGAGCTTTACTATGAATACCCAATCAATTTCTGCAGCAACAATGAGCAATACCTCGCGCATGCTGCGTTGGGCGAACTTAGCATTTATGCTTTACCTTCTTCTTTTAGCGGTTTCTATGGTTGGCACAGGCTTTAAATGGTCTGTAGGTGAAGAAGCTAAAGTTCTTTTTGAATTTGCTGCTCACCCAATTGCTGGCTTAATGATCGGCTTAGTTGCAACGGCATTAATTCAATCATCTTCAACAGTAACATCAATCATTGTTGGATTAGTTGCTGGTGGTTTACCTGTTGAAACTGCAATCCCTATGGTTATGGGTGCAAACATTGGTACAACTGTTACGAATACACTAGTAAGTCTTGGCCACGCTCGTTGTAAGAACGAATTTAGACGTGCTTTTGCTTGTGCGACAGTTCATGACTTCTTTAATCTACTAGCGGTAACTATTTTCTTACCACTAGAGATGATGTTTGGTATTTTCCAAAAACTATCAGCATGGTTAGTATCTCCACTATTAAACGCTGGTGATATGAGCATGAAAGGTTTTGATTTTATCAAGCCAATTACAAAGCCGGTAATCAGTGCGATTCAAGAGCCACTATCAAACTTTGGTAGCATGACTGGTGGTCTACTAATGATTGCTCTTGGTATTACTATTTTGTTCATCGCAATTACCTTGATGGGCAAACTAATGAAGAGCCTAATGGTTGGTCGTGCAAAAGAACTACTTAAAAGCGCAATCGGTCGCGGTCCTCTACACGGTATTGCATCAGGTACTGCGGTTACAGTTCTTGTTCAATCATCATCAACAACAACAAGTCTAATGGTTCCACTGGTTGGTACTGGTGTTCTTAAAGTTCGTGATGTGTATCCATTTACTCTAGGCGCTAATATCGGTACTTGTGTAACCGCTTTACTAGCAGCGACAGCGGTATCTGGTGAATACGCAGTATTTGCACTACAAATTGCATTAGTTCACTTATGTTTTAATGTTATCGCAACATTGGTTATCTTCGGTACTCCGTTCCTACGTGAGTTACCAATTAAAGGTGCTGAGTGGATTGCTGAAATGGCTAACCGTAACAAAAGCGTTGTTGCTGGATATTTAGGTTTTGTATTTATTATCCTGCCAGGTAGTGTATTAGCACTAACGGTATAAGACTAAAAATACGTGTCTCGTCCTAAAATACGTTGACGATTTTAGGACGAGACAATCTAATAAATAATATTAAACAGAGAAAGGATACTTTATAGCCTCATGGCTTTCATAGCCAACCACTTCAAAGTCATCCATAGTTACCCATGTTTCTAAATCTTCTAATGACTTAATCTCAGGGTTTATTTTAAAGATCGGCGCTTGTAACGGTTCACGTTTTAGCTGTACATTTTGCATTAACTCAAGTTGGTCTTCATAAATATGTGCATTTACAATCTTATGGTACGCCTTACCTGCTTTATGCCCTGTAATTTGTGCCACGATAGCTAATAGAAAATAAACTTGAACCATATTGAAGTTTAGGCCTAGAGGCACATCACAAGAGCGTTGAGTGCTATTTAGGTATAATGTATCACCTAATAATGAAAAATGATGTGAGTACATACACGGACGCAAACAACCCATATCAAACTCACCAGGGTTATAAAAATTTAAAATTTCACCACGATCATCAATTCCCTGACTTAAATCATCAATGATTTTTTTCAGTTGATCGACAAACTCACCATTTGGTTTCGCCCATGAACGACCTTGAACACCATATACTCGCCCCATATCATCATCACCTTTACGGTGAGGGTTGTTTAGCCATGCATCGTTAAGATTAGCATTCGCATCCCATGTTTTAGTGCCAATTTTACGGAAGTCTTCTGCGCTATCGTAACCACGGATATAACCAATCATTTCTGCAACTGCCGCTTTCCAAAAGCTCTTACGCGTTGTAACAAGAGGGAAAACACCATTTTCTACATCATAAGTTAAATCCGCATTAATCACCGTTAAACAACGCTTTCCTGTGCGCTCGTTTTCGATCCAAGTTCCTTCATCTACAATGCGTTGGCATAAATCTAAATACTGCTTCACGGTCATTTCTCTCAAAATTTAACTTAAAAAAATGGCCTCATGAGTTCAGAGGCCACTATATAATAAAACTATTCTAACTTATTTTTTCTTTGCCGTACTTTGTAGTTGCTCAACTGATGGGTACAAATTGCGTTTAAATGCCCAAAGCATCATTAATAAGCCACCAATCACCATTGGTAGTGACAAAATTTGTCCCATTGAAATCCAATCACCAAATAAGCCTAACTGTGCATCTGGTTGACGTACATACTCGACCAAGAATCGGAATGTACCATATCCAAATAGGAATAAACCTGAAACTGCGCCTAATGGACGAGGTTTACGAATAAACCAGTTTAGAATAAGGAATAATACAACACCTTCAAGGGCAAATTCATATAGCTGAGAAGGATGTCGAGGGAAAGGACCACCCGTTGGGAATACCATAGCCCAAGGCACATCGGTAACACGTCCCCACAACTCACCATTCATAAAGTTACCTAAACGACCCGCTCCCAGACCAAATGGTACCAATGGTGCAACGAAGTCTGCAATCGTAAAGAAGCTACGATTATTCTTATAACCATACCAAAGCATTGCTGAGATAACACCCAGTAAACCGCCATGGAAGGACATACCACCGGTCCATACCTCAAATAAGTACAGTGGGTTATCTAAGAAGTAGCCGAAATTATAAAACAGCACATAACCAACACGACCGCCGATCACTACACCTAAAAATCCAGCAAACAATAGGTCGCTAACTTGATCTCGTGTCCAACCACTATTTGGTTTATCTGCACGCTTATTAGCAAGCCATAATGCAAACATAAAACCAAATAAATACATTAATCCATACCAACGAACCGCTAATGGACCGATCTCAATTAATACAGGATCTATATGTGGGAAGTTCAAATACCCCTGACTCATGACTACTCTCTTTTATCCTAAAAACATTTTGCTGCCAATAAATACTAGAAATATGGCAAAGATTTTTTTTAACGTTGATGTCGGCAAATGCGATGTTAACTTTGCGCCAATTCTGGTGGTCAAAATAGACGTAACACCAATACCACATAATGCAGGTAAGTAAACATACCCTAAACTCATTGAAGGCAAGTTAGTTACTTGTACTCCATGAAGAATAAAACCTATCATGCCAGCAAGCGCTATCAAGGTTCCGCACAAAGAAGAACTACCAATGGCTTTTCTCATTTCTACGCCATGAAAACTTAAATAAGGTACCGTTAATGACCCACCACCAATTCCAGCTAAGCTTGATACAACACCAATAACCCCACCAGAAGCGGCAATTTTAAGCGGAGATGGCATAGTTCTGGTTGCTGTAAACTTAAGCGCTAATAACATTTGTAAAGCAAGCAGAAGTACAATAACGCCAAATACTTTTGGTAAATATTGGCTTGGAATTAATTCTGCAACGTAGCTACCAAGAAAGCCACCAGCAATAACTCCAGGAGCCAAACTACGGATAAGTGCTACTTCGACATTGCCTAAACGTAAATGGTTCAACGCAGATGACGTTGAAGTTAAAATAATCGTTGCAAGTGAAGTACCTAATGCCATTTGCATTACGATTGAACTATCGATTCCTGCTTGAGGTAATAACCACAATAAAGCGGGAACAACTAACAAACCACCACCAATTCCAAGTAATCCAGCCATTACGCCAACGATACTACCTAGCAAAAGATATAAAACAAAAAGCGAACCAAAATCCACTGTCATTACCTGCCTGCTCGAATAAACCCTGAGAGTTCTTTCTCTTCAAAGAAGCTAATCATATCAGTTAAAATTTGCTCTGCATCATCGTGATGTAAAAGAGTCGCAACTAATTGTTCAACTTCTTGCTGCGATACCTGCCTAATAATGTATTTTACTTTGGCTACGTTAGAGGTATTCATACTTAAACTTTGATAGCCCAAACCAAGCAGTAATAAGCAACCAATAGGATCCCCCGCAAGCTCCCCACAAACACTAACAGGCAATTTATATTGATTTGCTGTATCAATAATTTGCTTTAAAGCAAGTAACACGGCGGGATGATAAGATTCATAGACATGTGAAACTCGTGCGTTATTTCGATCTACCGCTAAGAGGTATTGAGTTAAGTCATTAGTACCTACAGAAATAAAATCCACTAATCCAACAACTCTTGGTAACAAGTAGAGCATAGAAGGCACTTCTATCATCATACCTATACGAGGTTGTGAAAAGTCTCCTTCCGATTCACCAAGCACTTCTTCATAGGCTTGATTAATAAGCTTTCTTGCTTGCTTTAATTCGGGTAAGCCTGAAATCATAGGTAACATAATGGATAAATTACCATTACCTATATTTGCTCTAACCATCGCTTTTAGCTGCAGAAGAAAAATATCAGGATGATCTAAAGTAAAACGAATACCACGCCAGCCTAAAAATGGATTTTCTTCTTCGATAGGCAGATACGGTAATGGCTTATCACCACCGATATCTAACGTCCTCATAATCACAGGCTTTTTCGGATACGTTTCTAAAATAGTTTTGTATTGTAGATATTGCTCTTCTTCCGATGGGAATCGCTGTTGCAATAAAAAAGGAATTTCAGTTCGATACAACCCAACGCCATCAACACCCTGATTAACAGCAATACTCGTGTCGGCACTTAACCCAGCATTCAAATAAATTTTCATTTGATGCTCATCACGAGTAAATGTTGGTTTATCAAGATCCTGAGTGATTAATTCAGAAAGAGCTAACTCTTCATTTTGTAATTCGGTGTATTCTTGAATTAACGCTTCTGTCGGCTTGATATATAAAGCGCCGCTATAGCCATCAACAATCGCTAATTTTTGATGATAGTGAGTCGGGTTAAACTCCACCCCCATAATAGCGGGGATCCCAAGGGCTCTTGATAAGATGGCAGCGTGAGAGTTTGCTGCGCCTTCAAGCGAAATAACGGCTTTTAATTTATCTTGAGGAACACTGGCGAGCATAGAAGCCGTCAGCTGAGTGGTCACTAAAATTACAGGATGAGCTAAATCCAGCTCTAACTTACCTTCATAATTTAAGAAATAAAGTAACCTCTGACCTAACTCACGAACATCATTAGCCCGTTCACTGAGATAGGAATCACTCATTTTTTCAAAACGCCCTGCATATGACTCAATAACTTGACGTAATGCCCATTCGGCAGAATCACCTTGGTTGATCTGTTTTTTCAGATCCCCCTTCAACATAGGATCGTTTAATAAGTGAGTAAAAAGATCAAAAATAGCCAACGTTTCGGTATTTAATTCTTGCTCAAAACGTTTTTTAGCTCGGCGGAAATCTTTTAAAGCCAACTCAACCGCAGTACCTAAACGATCTTGTTCTTGCTCTGTATCAAGACATGAACTTGGCAGAATCGATTCTATTCTTGGTTGCGCATCATCAAACCATAATGGAGCAATAGCCACACCATTTGATGCAGAAATACCTTTAAATTGCTTTTGTTCAATCGATTGGGGTTGTAATTGAATCGACCAACTTTCATGAGCTTTAGCATGAGCAAGTACAACTGCAAGTTGGGCTGATAATGTGACTAAAAAGGACTCTTCAACTTCAGTAAACTGACGCTTTTCCTTTTGCTGTACAACAAGTACACCAAGGTTTTGACGTCGGTAAATAATCGGGGTTGCCAGAAAGGAATTAAACTTATATTCGGCAATACTAGGAATGTATTTATATGAAGGGTGTACAGAAGCATTAGCTAAGTTTAGCGGCTCACAACTGCGTGCAACCAATCCAACTAAACCTTCATCAATACCTAATGAAACGGTCTTGGGTTTCGCTTTTAATCCTTCTGTCGCCATTAATTCTAAGCGCAGGTTATCATTACTCATCAAATAGACTGAGCAACACTCTGTATGCATAGAGTTACGAGTATTTTTCACGAGCAACGCTAAAGCATCATCAAGAGACTCCGCTTTAGCTACGTGATCAACTATATCCCTGAGTTGAGTAAGCATGCTTGCCAATCCTTAAGGTTATATAAGGTATCGACCGCTTAACCTTTTTTACCTTTCCTTTTAAATTTTCGTTCCTTAAACGGCATAGCGATCACCGCGAACTCTTTTAGTGCTCGACGGTAAACATCACGCTTAAATGAAACCACTTGTCTTACAGGGTACCAGTAGCTTACCCATCGCCAACCATCAAATTCAGGCGAGCGATCTCTTTGCATATTAACCTTGGATTCATCACATTCTAAGCGTAACAAAAACCATTTTTGTTTTTGTCCGATACAGACAGGTTTAGAGTCCCATCTAACTAGACGTTTCGGTAATTTATATCGTAGCCAATGACGGCTGCTTGCTAAAATACGAACATCATTTTTTGTCAGACCTACTTCTTCGTATAATTCACGGTACATGGCTTGTTCTGGAGTCTCTCCATCATCAATACCACCTTGCGGAAATTGCCACGAATGCTGTCCGTATCGCTTCGCCCAGAATACTTGACCATGGCTATTACATATCACTATCCCGACGTTCGGGCGGAAACCATCGCCATCTATCACTGGATGACCTCATCATAAACTTATATTGACTCTGATTTTTTCACAGATCGGCTCTTTGAGCAAACAGGATCACGCTTTCTTGTCACGTTTTACCAAAATAACCTGATTTTCTGAATAACTTTTAATCACTGCTTAACTTATCAACACAACAATGAGATATAAGCCACATTTATTCACCTTTTCTGTGTATAACTTTGTGCAGAAGCTAAAAATAAATCACAAACGATAAAAGTTAGCTCTTTCAATACAAAATAAAAACAGAGACAGTAAATACATAAAAAACAATAAAACCAACAAGTTAAATTAAGGATCTTTACTTTGATCTTTTCTCTGAAAAAGTGGTTGGATAATATAAACACAGATCGGTTAAAGATCCATCAACAAGCTAATTACCCACAATCAAGGCTATCTGATTAAGTATAAGAGCTAAAAGTCAATGAGTTATTCAAAATTAAAGCACTGTATATGGATCCAGAAAAATAAGAGATGAATAAAATATATACACTATTGTGGATAACTTACGAAGATCCAAATTAGGTCAAAAAATAATGTTGATAATATGATAATCTATTCGTTCAATCATGTTGAAGAGTCTTTATGAGCTTACCACCACCAAATACTATTGATGAATTATTACAGCGAGCAGAAAGCATTGCAGGCTATACGCTATCTGAGTTGGCAGAGCAAGCAAATATACCAGTACCTGAAAACTTAAAGCGAGATAAAGGCTGGGTTGGTCAATTATTAGAATGGCATTTAGGCGCTTCAGCAGGTAGTAAACCTCTACCTGATTTCATTGATCTTGGAGTCGAATTAAAAACCATTCCAATCAGCTATACTGGCAAACCATTAGAAACCACCTTTGTTTGTGTTGCCCCATTAACAGGCGTTCATAGCTTACAATGGGAAGAATCGCATGTTCGTCATAAGCTTGCTCATGTTTTATGGATCCCTGTAGAAGGAGAAAGAGAGATCCCTGTAGGGGATCGTCATGTTGGATATCCAGTTTTATGGCAACCTTCTTTAGAAGAAGAACAACAATTAAAACAAGATTGGGAAGAGTTAATGGATTTAATTGTGCTCGGTAAGGTTGAGTCAATTACAGCAAAACATGGCGAAGTTCTTCAATTAAGACCTAAAGCAGCAAACAGCCAAGCATTAACTGAGGCTTATGGTGAAAATGGGCAACCGATAAAAATGCTACCTCGCGGTTTTTATTTAAAAACTCAATTTACTCATTCTATATTAACTTCATTCTTCAGCTAAAAAAATAGGCCTACCTAATTCAAGGTAAGCCTATTTTTTCAATCAAAAGCTCGGTTAGCTATAGCTTCTCGGCTCTGAAATTAAATTATGTTTATTCAATAAACGATACATAGTTGCTCGTGAAACACCCAGCTCTTTTGCCGCTGAAGATACTTGACCATCATGAGATTCTAATACCATCAATAATGCATCTCGCTCAGAGTTTTCACGGATAACACGTAAACTACGTTTAGTTTCACTGCGTTGTGGTAAATCTAAATGTTCAAGATCAATTGTCATGCTATCGGCAAGTAATACAGCACGTTTCACTTGGTTTACCAATTCACGAACATTACCTGGCCATTGATAATGTAGCATGGTTTGTAATGCTTCTTCAGAGAACGTTCTTGCTTGTGTATTGTATTCTTTTGCATAACGCTGTAAGAAATGCTCTGCTAAAACCGAGATATCTGAACTTCTCTCTTTTAAAGACGGAACATGAATACGTAATACATTTAAACGATAATACAACTCTTCTTTAAAGCTGCCTTCTTCAATCGCTTTTTCTAAATCAATGTGGCTTGCAACAATTACACGAACATCTAAATCAACAAAACCTTTTTCAGTCTCAATATTACCTTCTTGTAGGAATCGTAATAAATGCTGCCGCTGACTAGCTGGCAAATCATTAATATCATTTAAAAATAATGTACCACCATTGGCTTGGAATAATTTTGATTCTTCCGGTGACGAAGAATGAGAACCAAACAGCTCCTGCTCAATCTTGCTTTCAGATAACGAACCACAATTTAATGAAACAAATGGACCTTTATTACGGCCTGATGATTCATGAACTGCTTTTGCTACCGCATCTTTACCTACACCGCTTTCACCAGAAATAAGAATAGAAACATCTGTTGGAGCAACACGGCGAATTTGATCTCGTAAACGTTTCACCGCAGGTGCTTCACCTAAAATACCTAGATCCGATTTATTACCCATATTAGGCCATACTTTACGCTCTAGCTTAAGCATACCTAGCTGGTGACCAATCGTACTTAATAATTGAGCATCTGGAATCGGTGCAGTGAAGAAATCAATACAGAAGTTTACAATGAACTGGCAAATAGTATCTGAACTTAGCTGAGACTCACGGATGAAAGCCATCCAACGAACTTGCTTATTGTTATTTACTAATGTTGCAATGCCATTAAGACTAAAATCATCTTGGCTTAAATCAACAATACCAATACATGGCCCAATCTCGTCAAACAGAGCTTGAGCTGCTCGAAGATCATAGCAACGATGACAACGCCAACCTACTTGTTCTAAAACGGCTAACCAAGGTTCATAGCTGCCACCAACAACAACTAAAGAGCCTGGAACCGAATCCATACGAAATTGAGTACCCATAACACTACCTCTAAATTCTTATTTCTAAACCAACTAAAAATGTTTCTTAGATGCAACTATACAGGTTTTAAGACCTTATCTCGTCTCACAAATGAGATGCGCGTCATCCTTTTAACAAAAAAAATACATCTCGAGCATAATAAATAAATGACAGTTAACATATTAAAGAAATAGTTGAATCAAATATGAGATTGGAGAAGATTTATTGCATAAAAAAAAAGGTTTTTATTACTTTTTAACCGTTACATGACTATTAATTTGAATTGTAAAAATTAAGTCAATTGATAAAAAAGTGTAGTTATTTTCTCATTTTTAGTGCTTTGAGTAAGATAAATAAAAAAAGAGCGGCTATTTAGCCGCTCTTTCATCATCTTTATTTATTCTTTATTACGCTTGTGGACGCATTGATGGGAATAAAATAACGTCACGAATTGTGTGCGTGTTAGTTAATAGCATAACTAAACGGTCAATACCAATACCCTGACCAGCTGTTGGTGGTAAACCATGCTCAAGAGCTGTGATGTAGTCTGCATCGTAGTACATAGCTTCATCATCACCAGATTCTTTAGCATTAACTTGCGCTTTAAAACGCTCGTCTTGATCTTGTGCATCATTCAGCTCAGAGAAACCATTAGCAACTTCACGACCACCAATGAAAAATTCAAAACGGTCTGTAATGAAATCATTGTCATCGTTACGACGTGCTAATGGAGAAATATCAGCTGGGTATTCTGTAATGAATGTTGGTTGCATTAACTTAGGTTCAGCAGTTTCACCGAAGATTTCTTCAAGAAGCTGACCACATGTCCAGAAGCTTTCAACTTCAACATGTACAGATTTAGCAATAGATACCATTAGATCGCGATCTTTAACGCCTTCGTATGTTAGCGCTTGGATCTCAGCGTGATCTGGGTTGTATTGTTTGATCGCATCTAACATGCTCATACGAGCGTATTTGCCACCAAAATCAACCGTGTGTTCACCGTAAGGCATTTTGTCACTACCTAAAACAGATGTTGCTACTGTAGATAGCATTTCTTCTGTAAGGTCCATTAGATCGTTGTAATCTGCGTACGCCATGTAGAATTCCATCATTGTGAATTCTGGGTTATGACGTGGAGATAGACCTTCGTTACGGAAGTTACGGTTAATTTCGAATACACGTTCAAAACCACCAACAACTAAACGTTTTAAGTAAAGCTCTGGAGCGATACGTAGGTACATATCAACATCAAGTGCATTATGGTGCGTTACGAATGGACGAGCAGAAGCACCACCAGGGATAACGTGCATCATAGGAGTTTCAACTTCCATGAAGCCTTTATCAACCATGAAGTTACGGATAGCAGCAACCACTTTAGAACGAACGATAAATGCATGACGTGAGTCATCATTTACGATTAGATCTACGTAACGTTGACGGTAACGCATCTCTTGGTCTGTTAAACCATGAAATTTTTCTGGTAATGGACGTAATGCTTTTGTTAGTAGTACGTACTCTTCCATGTTCACGTAAAGATCGCCTTTACCTGACTTATGAAGTGCACCTTTAACACCGATGATGTCACCGATATCCAAACCTTGGTATTTGTCTTTTAGTTCTTTTTGAACTTCTTTTGCCGCGTAAGCTTGGATCTTACCAGACACTTCTTGAATCAATAAGAAAGGACCACGCTTAGCCATAACACGGCCAGCAATTGCAACAACGTGGTTCAGTTCTTCTAGCTCTTCTTTGGTCTTTTCACCAAATTCAGCTTGAAGATCACCCGCTAGGCTATCACGACGGAAGTCATTTGGGTGGCCATTAGCTTTACATGCTTGACGAATATGGTCTAATTTACCACGACGTTCAGCAATCAGTTTGTTTTCATCTAGTTGTACTTGTTCAGTCATAATGAACCCTTTCTTATAATCCAGATTTTAAGCTGGCTTCGATAAATTTATCTAAATCACCGTCTAGAACGGCTTGCGTATTACGGTTTTCAATGCCGGTACGCAAATCTTTAATGCGTGAATCATCTAATACGTATGAGCGAATTTGACTACCCCATCCGATATCAGATTTAGCGTCTTCATTGGCCTGTTTTTCAGCATTTTGCTTTTGCAACTCATATTCAAACAATTTCGCACGTAACTGCTTCATTGCTTGATCTTTGTTTTTATGCTGAGAACGGTCATTCTGACACTGAACAACGATATTTGTTGGTACGTGAGTAATACGTACAGCAGATTCGGTGGTGTTTACGTGTTGACCACCCGCACCAGAAGCACGGTAAACATCAATACGTAAATCAGAAGGGTTGATATCAATCTGAATGTTGTCATCAATCTCTGGATAAATAAATGCAGATGCAAATGAAGTATGGCGACGACCACTAGAATCAAATGGCGATTTACGAACTAAACGGTGAACACCAGTTTCTGTACGTAACCAACCATAAGCATATTCACCAGCGATACGAACTGTTGCGCCTTTAAGACCTGCAACTTCACCTTCTGATACCTCGATAACTTCTACTTTAAAGCCTTTCGCTTCTGCCCAACGTAAATACATACGCAGCATCATAGAAGTCCAATCTTGAGCTTCTGTACCACCAGAACCCGATTGTAGATCGATATAACAGTCAGAAGCGTCGTGATCACCAGAGAACATACGGCGAAATTCAAGTTTAGCTAACTTAGCTTCTAGCTCAGCCAGTTCAGGTTCAATTTCGTCAAATGTTTCTTGATCTTCTTCTTCAACCGCAAGTTCTAGTAAGCCGTCTACGTCCTCAACACCTTGATCTAAAAGATCAATAGTTTCAACAACAGCTTCTAGTGATGCACGTTCTTTACCTAGTGCTTGCGCACGCTCAGGTTCATTCCATACATCCGGTTGTTCTAGCTCTGCATTTACTTCTTCTAGACGCTCTTTTTTAGCGTCATAGTCAAAGGTACCCCCTCAGGATATTTGTGCGTTCAGACACATCCTGGAGACGGTTTTTAATAGGATTAATTTCGAACATGGTGTTTTATCATCGCCGAATAAAAAATAACCGAGAGATTTTAACCAAAAGTGTGATAGAAATCGAGGTATTTCACCCTCTGAAAGCAAGAACAATAAAGATTGAGAAAATGGTGTAAAAAACGTCACACCAAAACGTTTTTTATTTAACTTTCACAAGGAAAATAAGGCCTATCTGTTTTCAACTAAACCATAAAAATAACAACTCATTAAGTCTTTTTTAATGAGTTGTTCAGTGAAAATTAACGTGTTTTACGGATTATTCATGAATTAAAGTGGTTCAATATTCTCAACCATAAGTTGTAAGGTTTGATTTCCACGAAATTCATTAATATCGAGTCGATAAGCTAACTTTACTTTTTGAACTGAGGCATCTGGCCAGCGGCGAACATCAATATTAAATGCGATGGCATCAACCATTTTATTGGTTGGAAAATCACGATGAATCGGCTCTAACATTAATTTAAGATGTTTCTCACCAACTAAGCGTTGGTTTAATACTTTAAATTCACCATCAAAAATAGGCTCTGGAAAAGCTTGTCCCCATGGTCCACCCGCTCGGATAATTTCAGCAGTACCTAACGTAAATTCTTCCGGTGTAAGTGCACCATCAGATAAAACGATTCCCTTAAGAGCCTCTTCTTCTACCGACTCACGAACAACATCATCAAAAGCTTGACTGAATTTTTTATAATCCGTCTCTTTAATGGTTAATCCAGCAGCCATAGCATGCCCACCAAATTTCAAAATAAGGCCTGGATTTCTAGTATCAATCAAATCCAATGCGTCACGCATATGAAAACCTGCAATAGAACGGCATGATCCCTTAATAAAACCATCACCACCGTCAGCAAAAGCAATGACAGGACGGTGATATTTTTCTTTTATTCGTGAAGCCAAAATACCAATAACCCCTTGGTGCCAATCACGCTGAAACAGCACTAATCCAAAAGGCAATTCACTTTGAGCACCAAACTCTAATCGCTCACAAATAGCCATGGCTTCTTCTTTCATGCCTTGCTCAATTTCTTTTCGAGTTTGATTTAATGAATCTAATTCTGCCGCCATACGACGAGCTGCATGAATATTATTTGACATTAAAAGTTCAACGCCAAATGACATATCATCCAAACGGCCCGCTGCATTTATTCTTGGACCTAAAGCAAAACCAAAATCAGAAGCAACAATACGTGATGGAACTCGATTAGCCACTTCAATTAATGCTTGGATCCCGGGTCGACACTTACCTGCACGAATACGCTGAATACCTTGATGAACAAGAATTCGATTATTTTCATCCAAGGCAACTAAGTCAGCTACTGTCCCAAGTGCAACTAAATCAAGTAAATCAGCTAAATTCGGGATGGCTATATTTTGTTTTTCAAACCAATTTATTTCACGAAGACGAGCACGAATAGCAAGCATTAAATAAAAGGCAACACCAACTCCTGCCAATGATTTCGATGGGAATGCACATGCTTCTAAATTAGGGTTTACAATCGCATCAGCTAAAGGCAAATGAGCACCTGGTAAGTGATGATCCGTTACAACGACTTGCATTCCATATTCTTTTGCTTTCAACACTCCATCAATAGAAGAAACTCCATTATCAACGGTCATGATGATTTCAGCACCCATCTCTTTTGCTTGGTCCACAACATCAGGACTCAAACCATAACCATCTTCAAAGCGGTTAGGCACTAAGTAATCAACATTTTGACTTCCCATCATACGAAATGCCATAACTGACAAGGCTGAACTGGTTGCTCCATCGGCATCAAAATCACCAACGACGATAATACGAGTTTGGTTTTGAATCGCCTCAACTAAGATATCAACGGCTTTAGAAATGCCATGCATAGATTGAAATGAGAGTAAAAATTTTGCGCCACGCTCAAGCTGTGAGCTTGATGTAATACCTCTTGCTGCATAAATTCGCTGCAAAATTGGAGGTATCGAATCCGGAAGTTGAATGGAGGTTGGAACAATTCGACGTTTCACTTCAATCATGAATTTCACCTAGTTTTTCAATAAAAAAATCCCCGCATACACGGGGATTATAGTGAATAGCTTTACTTAATTATCGTTCTAAATCAGATAGAAGCTCACGAGCTGGTTTATATCCAGGAACAAGATCACCACTTGGAAGAACAATTGCAGGAGTTCCATTTACACCCATTTTTCTACCCAATAAGTATTGTTCTTTAATGATATTTTTACACTCAGCCGTTGCTGGTTTTGAACCATTAATTGGACGATTTGATTTTGCATCTTCCATCGCTTGCTGTTTATCATCAGCACACCAAATTTGAGCCATTTTATCAGCTACTGAACCTTGGTAACCTTGACGAGGATATGCTAAATAACGAACGGTAATACCTGCATCATTATAGTCTTTCATCTCTTTATGCAATTTTGTACAGTAACCACAAGTGATGTCAGTAAAAACAGTAATTACGTGTTTTTCATTTTTAGCAGGGAACACAATCATATTATCGCTTTGGCTATCCACCAATTTAGCAAAACGCGCGGCTAATAAATCTTTCATGTTGCCGTTTTCATCAAACTCAAAAATTCTACCTTGGATGAAATGCTTACCATCAGAAGATACGTAAAAAATACCAAACGGAGTTTCAACTTGTTTAAAGCCGTCAACTTCTGAATCATGAATAGCTTCTACAGGCAAACCTAAAGTCGTTAGTCGCTGAGTAATAGCTTGTTCTGAATCAGGTTGAGCAGTCTCAACTGCAGAAGGTGATGCATCCTGTTTTTGTGCTTGTTCATCTGAACATGCAGTAAAAGAAACTACGCTCATTAAAGCAATAATCATCGCACTAGTTCGGCGAATAAATGACATAAGGGTACCTATAAAAAATGTAATTGTAGAAGATTTGAAGTTTAGAGTTTTTAAACCACCAGAAGTTCCCTTAATTATGAACGAGGGTGATGCTCTTGATGGATTTGCTTCAAACGTTCCGTTGCTACATGAGTATATATTTGTGTTGTAGAAAGATCACTATGTCCTAACAACATTTGTACAACACGGAGATCTGCGCCATAGTTTAAAAGGTGTGTAGCAAAAGCATGTCGCAATACGTGTGGCGATAATTTATCAGAATCAATACCAGCAATAACCGCATAATGCTTAATTCGATGCCAAAATGTCTGACGAGTCATTTGTTTTGCTCGTTTACTAGGAAACACGACATCCGAACTTTTTTCACCAAGCAACATTGGACGACCATGAGTTAAAAACTGCTCAATCCAATCGACGGCATTCTCTCCCATTGGGACTAAACGTTCTTTATCACCTTTACCTGTAACTCGTACAACACCTTGGCGTAGACTTACATTTTCCATGGTTAAGCTAACTAGCTCAGTAACACGTAAACCTGTTGCATAAAGTAGCTCTAACATTGCTCGGTCTCGAAGTTCTAGTGGATCTTCGACATTCGGAGCATTAAGCAACGCATCAACTTGCTCTTCGCTTAAATCTTTTGGTAAGCGTTGAGGTAATTTAGGGCTAGCAAGTAATGCTGTGGGATCATCTCCACGAATTTTTTCACGATGTAGATACTGAAAAAAACGACGTAATGCAGACAGCATTCGAGCACGAGAAGTTTGTTTATATTCTTTATCAACTAAATAAGCTTGAAACTCATTAAGTCCCATCGCTGAAATAGAAGCACATTTATAGTGATTATCTTCTAACCACTGCAACAACTTCACTAAATCGTTTCGATATGAAGCTAACGTATTTTCAGACAGGCCACGCTCCATCCACATGGTATCTAAAAAACGCTCCATTAATGCCATATCATTATTCATCTACTTACCACTTAACGTATATTCCAGAAAATACTGGTTAGAATTACAGTATTAAACAATTTTACCCACTTTAAATGCAAGTTTAATTTTAATAATCATTTACGGTAAACTAACGTTATATTTATTCATCGTTAAGGTAATGAAAATGAAAATCGGTCTTTTTTATGGTTCTTCAACTTGTTATACCGAAATGGCATCTGAAAAAATCAGAGCTTTTATCGGAGAGGATCTTGTTGATGTCTTTAATATTAAAGAGACACCAGTGACCACAATGAATGATTACGATCTTTTATTACTTGGGATTTCTACATGGGATTTTGGTGAGATCCAAGAAGATTGGCAGAATGTTTGGGATGAGTTAGATGGCTTATCTCTAGATGGAAAAACCATTGCGTTATTTGGTCTTGGTGATCAAGAAGGTTATGGTGAATGGTTCTTAGATGCTATGGGTTTACTGCATGACGAATTAAAAGCAACGAATGCTAAATTCATTGGCTATTGGAAAAATGAAGGCTACCAATTCGACGCATCAAAAGCCTTAACTGAAGATGAATCTCAATTTGTTGGTTTAGCACTAGATGAAGACAGTCAGTATGATAAAAGTGATGAGCGTATTGAGCAGTGGTGTGAGCAGATTTTAGTAGAATATCACGAGTCGCTTTAAAGCTAGAAACGATAGGCTTTATAGGCTTTATAGGCTTTACTAACTAGACACTGCGTTACTATAAAAGAAAAGAGCGAGTGAACTTAAACAGTTATACTCGCTCTTATAATCTCTAATTTCTAGTCCCTAGTCCCTAGTCCCTAGTCCCTAGAATTATGCATTTTCAGCCACTAATTCGTCTTCTTTCTTACCGACAAAACGAACAATGATCATCGAAGCAAATGTTGGAATCACCCAAGCCATACCATGGTCAAACATTGGTAGCATTGAGAAAGCAGACATATCCGCACCTGCAACTTTCGCAGCATCTAATATCGCAAAACACGTTGCAACAGAAATAACTACGCGGTAAGCCAATTGTGGATTTGGCATCATTTTACGAATGAAAGCCAACACAACTAATGCAATTGCTACTGGATAAAGTAAGAATAATACAGGAACCGAAAGCGTAATTAGCTGAGTTAACCCAACATTAGCCACTACTGCACATGCCACACCGACGATAATAACCCAAGACTTATACGTCACTTTACAGATTGAGCTAAAGTAATCTGCGCAAGCTGAAATCAGACCAATCGCCGTTGTTAAACAAGCAATCAATACAATAACAGATAATACCGTCTGTCCAGACGTACCAAACAATGCATGAGTATACACAGTTAGGATTGCACCACCATTATCAGCCCCTGCCGCAACTGCACTTGACGTTGCACCTAAGTAGAATAATGAGATATAAACAAAAGCCAAACCTGATGCAGCAATTAAACCAGCAATCGTTAAATATTTAGTTGTCGCTTTATGCTCTGTAATCCCTTTACTCTTTAATGCATCAATGATCAAAATACCAAACATTAAAGCACCAAACGTATCCATTGTATTGTAGCCTTCAAAAAAGCCAGTCGTGATAGGACTATCAACATACTTACCCGTAGCTGCAACAATCTCGCCTTGAGGATTAACAAATACCGCAATAGCTAACACGATTAAACCAATGAACAATGCTGGCGTTAAAAACTTACCAATAGTGTCAATCAATTTTCCTTGAGACCATGCAAAAAACATTGCTATAGAGAAGAATGCAATTGAAAATAGAGTTAGTGAAAATTGACTAGCATCCGCTCCAATAAATGGTTTCGCTGCCATTTCATATGCTACTAGCCCTGTACGAGGAGCAGCAAAAGCAGGACCGATAATAACAAACATGAGAATTGCCATTATCATTGCGACTTTAGGAGGTAGGTCACGCGTAAGGTGCTGCCAAGAACCACCAGAGACACCAATCGCAATGATCGTTAATAATGGTAAACCAACAGCTGTGATAAGAAACCCACTCATAGCACCAAAAACGTGCTCACCAGCCATTTGGCCAGCAATTGGTGGGAAAATAATATTACCTGCGCCTAAGAAAAAGGCAAAAAGCATAAAGCCAACGGCAATGATATCGGCTAGTTTTAATGACTGTTTCACAATAAAACCCTTGTATAATGTTGTGTGTATTTAATTTTATGTTTTATATCTATGTATGATATATCTCCCAGAATAATGAACAAATTATCACAAGTTCGCAATACCTTAGCGTAAAACACCATAATCTAGTTAAATAATGGTTAAAAACCAGATTATTAATCTATTTTGCTAGATCAAAACAGAATGATTGGCGCGTATAAAAACATTTAACAATAGATCCCAAATAGAACAATACACCAATTAACAATTAAATTACAAAATTAACAACCATAACTCAAATAGGCCCCTTATGAGCAAAAGCTTTACGTTCAAACAATTTCATATCGATATTGGCTCATGTGGAATGCCAGTTAGTACTGATGGCGTGTTATTAGGTGCTTGGACAAATATTAGTGAATGTAGCCAAATATTAGATATAGGCGCAGGAACAGGGTTATTAAGCCTAATGAGTGCGCAAAGAAACTCAAATGCACACATTGATGCCATAGAATTAATGCCAATAGCTGCTGAGGTTGCTCGTTTAAATTTTTCTCAAAGCCCATGGAAAGAACGCTTAGTCCTTATTCATCAAGACTTTCTTAGTTATCAAACAGCTTATGAATATGACGCTATTATTTGTAATCCCCCTTATTTCAATAATGGGGAGCAATCATTAAAAGGTGAACGATCTACTGCTCGCCATACAGACAGCCTTCCTTTTGATAAACTATTGCAACACTGTAAAACTCTGATTTCATCAACGGGTCGTGCTAGCTTTATCCTCCCTGTTTTTGAAGGTGAGATTTTTATTAAAATCGCTAAAGGCTGTGATTTTCATTTAACCAAAATAACAAAAGTGAAAACCACTGAAAAAAAATCACCGACTCGCCTTCTTATCGAGCTATCTCTTTTTCCTCATATTTATCAAGAGAGTACACTCACAATTCATGATGGAAATGGATATAGCGACGACTTTATTAAGCTAACTCGAATGTTTTATCTCAATATGGGCTAAAAGATCGGTGATTTATTAGAGATGGATCACTATAATGTCCGGCTGACACTATATTTTTAAAATTTCATACCTGAACGGAGAATCAACAGTGATCAAAACGTTTGCTGACCTCGATCTATCACCTAACCTATTGCGTGCTCTTGAGGAGATAGATTATCAACGTCCAACTCAAGTTCAGGCTATGACTATCCCTGAAGCATTAGAAGGTAAAGATATTCTTGCTTCTGCACCAACAGGGACAGGTAAATCTGCTGCATTCCTATTACCAGCTCTTCAGCACTTGGATGATTTCCCTCGCCGTGAGCCAGGACCTGCACGTATTCTTATCTTGACGCCTACGCGTGAATTAGCGATTCAAGTTGCTGATGAAGCTCGTCAATTAGCAAAATATACTCGTCATAAAGTATTTACGATTACTGGCGGTATTAGCTATCAAGATCACGCAGATATTTTAGCTACGACTCAAGATATCGTTGTAGCTACACCTGGCCGTTTAATGGAATACATCGAAGCTGAACGTTTTGATTGTCGTGCTATTGAAACCCTTATTCTTGACGAAGCTGACCGCATGCTAGACATGGGCTTTGGACCTGTTGTAGATCGTCTATCTAAAGAATGCCGCTGGCGTAAGCAAACCTTCTTGTTCTCTGCAACATTAGAAGGTCGCGGTGTAGAAGGTTTTACGGCTGATCTACTGAATGAACCAGCAGAAATCAATGCTGAGCCATCTCGTCGTGAACGTAAAAAAATCACTCAGTGGTACCACCGTGCGGACAACATGGCACATAAAATTGACTTGTTAAAAAGCATTTTAAAAGAACAAGCTGAGCGCTCAATCGTATTCGTTAAAACTCGTGAACGTTTAGCGGAACTTCGTGGCCATTTGGAAACAGCAAAAATTCCTTGTGCTTGGATTCAAGGTGAAATGGCTCAAGAAAGTCGTAATAACGCTATTGCTCGATTCCGTGACGGTACAGTAAACGTATTAATTGCAACAGACGTTGCTGCTCGTGGTATTGATTTACCTGACGTTTCACACGTAATCAACTTTGATATGCCACGTACTGCTGATGTGTACTTACATCGTATTGGTCGTACCGCTCGTGCAGGCAAAAAAGGCAACGCTGTTTCTCTAATTGAAGCGCATGACCAACCAATGATGGAACGTGTAGGTCGCTACATTAAAGAAGATGAAATCATTAAAGAACGTTTTATTGAAGGTCTAAAACCTAAGCATAAAAAACCTGTTTTCAAAAACAAACAGAAAAAAAATGCGAAGAAAAAAGCTGCTCTAGCGAAGAAAAAAGCACCGAAGAAAAAGAAGAAGTAATTTCTATACGTTTAGCTAGCTAGAATGCTTCGCTCTAGAAACGATAAAAGCAGTCTGTATTACAGGCTGCTTTTTTATTAGAAGTCACTTAGGTACTAGGGACAAAAACGCTTCGCTTCGAGTATAAGCCAGAGCTAAAAACTCGTCCCTAAATCCTCGTCGCTAGTCCCTTATTACGGCATAAAAAAACCCGCCAATCAGCGGGTTTTTTATTAACTCAATTCGAGCTGTCTATAATAAAAATTATAGTACGTCGATTGCGTTAAGGTCAGCAAATGCTTTCTCAAGACGAGTAACCATAGAAGCTTGACCAGCACGTAGCCATACGCGTGGATCGTAGTACTTCTTGTTTGGCGCAGATTCGCCAGTTGGGTTACCGATTTGACCTTGTAGGAAATCGCGGTTTTCAGCTTCGTAAGTACGGATACCGTCCCAAGTAGCCCATTGTGTATCAGTATCGATGTTCATTTTGATAACACCGTAACCGATAGACTCTTGGATTTCAGCTTCAGAAGAACCAGAACCACCGTGGAATACGAAGTTTAGAGCGTTAGGTGCGATACCGAACTTCTCTGCACAGTATGCTTGAGAGTCACGTAGGATAGTTGGAGTAAGTACAACGTTACCAGCTTGGTAAACACCGTGTACGTTACCGAAAGATGCAGCGATAGTGAAACGTGGGCTGATAGCGCTTAGTTTCTCATATGCGTATGCAACATCTTCAGGAGAAGTGTAAAGCTCAGAAGCGTCCATATCAGAGTTATCAACGCCGTCTTCTTCACCACCAGTACAACCTAGTTCGATTTCTAGAGTCATACCCATCTTAGCCATACGCTCAAGGTATTTGCCAGAGATTTCGATGTTTTCTTCTAGAGACTCTTCAGAAAGGTCGATCATGTGAGAAGAGAATAGAGGCTTACCAGTTTCAGCGAAGAATGCTTCACCAGCGTCTAGTAGACCGTCGATCCATGGAAGAAGCTTCTTAGCAGCGTGGTCAGTGTGAAGAATAACTGGAACACCGTAAGCTTCAGCTACAGCGTGAACGTATTTAGCACCAGCTACAGCACCAAGGATTTGAGCACCTTGACCTTCAAGTTTAACGCCTTTACCAGCGAAGAAACCAGCACCGCCGTTAGAGAATTGAACAACAACTGGAGCTTTAACTTTAGAAGCAGCTTCTAGAACACCGTTGATTGAATCAGTGTTAACTACGTTTACTGCAGGAAGAGCAAATTTGTTTTCTTTTGCTACTTCAAATACTTTCTGTACGTCGTCGCCAGAAATAACACCAGGTTTTACAAAATCGAAGATCTTAGACATGGAAATAGTCCTATTTATTCTATCGTTTTAAAAATTAAAAAACTTACGTTTAAACTTTTGCAAACGTTTGCTCACAACTATCGGTATTGTATCAATAAACCTTGCCATCAACAAACGTAAAAAGCGGGAATGATTAGATTCCCGCTCTTAAATAATTATGCTTTAGCACGCTCTTCAAGCATTGCTACTGCTGGAAGTACTTTACCTTCAACGAATTCAAGGAATGCACCACCACCTGTAGAGATGTAAGATACGTCAGCTTTAATACCGAACTTGTCGATAGCTGCTAGTGTATCACCACCACCCGCTACAGAGAAACCTGCAGATTCAGCGATTGCTTTAGAGATACCAGCTGTACCCGCTTCAAAGTTTTTGAATTCGAATACGCCAACTGGGCCATTCCAAAGAATTGTTTTCGCATTGCCGATGATTTCAGCAAGTGCCGCTGTTGAATCTGGACCAAGGTCGAAAATCATGTCGTCATCTTGAACTTCAGAAACGTGTTTGATTTCAGCTTCAGCGTTTTCGTCAAATGCTTTAGCACATGCAACGTCAGTAGCAACTGGAATTGCACACTCTTTCATTAGTTTTTGAGCAGTTTCAACTAGATCAGCTTCGTATAATGATTTACCTACGTTGTGACCTTCAGCTGCGATGAATGTATTCGCGATACCACCACCAACAACAAGTTGGTCAGCAATTTTAGATAGAGACTCAAGAACCGTAAGCTTAGTAGAAACTTTAGAACCACCAACGATAGCAACTAGTGGGCGCTCTGGGTTATCCATCGCTTTACCAAGTGCTTCAAGCTCTGCAGCTAGTAGTGGACCAGCACATGCTACAGGAGCATTCATGCCAACACCGTGAGTAGATGCTTGTGCACGGTGAGCAGTACCAAATGCATCCATTACGAAGATGTCACATAGTGCAGCGTATTTCTTAGAAAGCTCTTCTTCGTTCTTCTTCTCGCCTTTGTTGAAGCGAACGTTTTCAAGAACAACTAATTCACCAGCGTTCAGTTCAAGACCGTCTAGGTAATCTTTTGCTAGCTTAACGTCACAATCTAGTGCGTCATTCAAGTAGTTAACTACAGGAGCTAGAGAGAACTCTTCGTTGTACTCGCCTTCCGTTGGACGACCTAGGTGAGAAGTAACCATTACTTTAGCGCCAGCTTCCAAGCAAAGCTTGATAGTTGGTAGAGATGCAAGGATACGTGCATCAGAAGTTACTTTACCATCTTTAACTGGTACGTTTAGGTCAGCACGGATAAATACGCGTTTACCTGCAAGTTCCAGGTCAGTCATCTTGATTACAGACATGTTTTGTCCTCTCAATTAAATAATAAAAAGTTTTCAAGCTCGGCGTCATTGCCAAACCGATTAAATTCTTACTGCATTATTCAGTAAATAGGGATGCAGTTCACTTTTTTCAAGATAGAAAATCATCTTTTTTATCTTTTCATCACAAATTTACTGATTACTGAGTTTATTTACTCATTGCTAATGCGGTATCTAGCATCCGATTAGCAAACCCCCACTCGTTATCGCACCAAACTAGCATTTTAACTAAATGCCCATTACTCACCCTTGTTTGTGATCCATCGACAATGGCGCTGTGGGGATCATGATTAAAGTCGATAGAAACAAGCGGCGCTTCAGTATAGTCAACAATGTTATGTAATGTACACCGAGATGCGTTAACAATGGTTTGATTTATGTCATTAACTTTCACATTTGTATTAATTGTTACACTTAAATCCATCGCAGTTACGTTTACCGTTGGTACTCGCACAGAAATCGCTTCAAACTTGTTAGAAAATTTCGGAAATATTCTTTCAATACCTTTATGCAACTTAGTATCAACAGGAATAATAGATTGGCTAGCGGCTCTAGTACGACGTAAATCGGAATGATAAGCATCAATAACTTGTTGGTCATTCATTGAAGAATGGATAGTAGTAATCGTGCCAGAATCGATACCAAACGCATCATCAATCGCTTTAATAACAGGAATAATGCAATTGGTAGTACATGATCCATTAGAAACAATTCGATGTTCTGGTAATAACGTATCGTGATTCACACCATAAATAATAGTGTTATCTAAATCAGAGCCACCAGGGTGAGAAAACAGAACCTTTTTAGCTCCAGCATTAATGTGTTTTTCACCATCCGCTTTAGAGCCATAAACCCCAGTACAATCCAAGATTAAATCAACCTCTAACGATTGCCATGGTAAAAGAGAAAGATCCGCTTGGTGTAATATTCGAACTTTATCTTGAGAGCCGTTAGGTAAATCAATATAAAGGTATTCTTGATCGTGGGTGACTTTATGCTGAAAGCGTCCATGAGTTGAATCATATTGAAATAAATGTGCCATCGCTTCAGGCTGTGATAACTCGTTAACCGCCACCACTTCTATTTTATCGCGCTTATCACTCTCGTATAACGCTCGAAGTACACTACGACCAATCCGGCCAAATCCATTTATTGCCACTCTCAACATAATACATAACTCTCTTTTTCCATTTGAGGTTATTGTACTCTTTTCGCTTTTTTCTTAAAGGATCAAAAAAGCGAAGTTACCTTTCAATAACTTCGCTCTTCATCTTATTTTTACTTATCGCTAAATTAAGCCAATGCTTTTTTAATTAAGCTAAAAGTTCTTTCGCCGTGTTTACTACGTTTTCAGTAGTGAAACCAAACATTTTGAATAGCTCATCAGCAGGTGCTGACTCACCAAATGTTGTCATACCGATGATCTTGCCACCGAAACCAACGTACTTGTACCAGAAATCAGCAATGCCAGCTTCAATTGCGATACGTTTAGTTACCGCTGATGGAAGTACTGCTTCACGGTATGCTTCGTCTTGCTTATCAAAGGCATCTGTTGATGGCATTGAAACAACACGTACCGCTTTACCTTCTGCTGTCAGTTGTGCTGCTGCTTCAACTGCAAGCTCAACTTCAGAACCTGTTGCAATAAGAATCAACTCAGGTTGGCCTTCACAATCCTTAAGGATGTAAGCACCTTTAGCGATATCTGCAACTTGCTCTTGTGTACGCTCTTGTTGTGCAAGGTTTTGACGAGAGAAGATTAAAGAAGAAGGACCATCTTTACGCTCGATAGCCAGTTTCCATGCTACAGCAGATTCAACTTGGTCACATGGACGCCATGTGCTCATGTTTGGTGTTAAACGTAGAGAAGCAATTTGCTCAACTGGTTGGTGAGTTGGACCATCTTCACCAAGACCGATAGAGTCGTGCGTGTAAACTTGGATGTTTTGCACTTTCATTAGTGCAGCCATGCGCATTGCATTACGAGCGTATTCCATGAACATTAGGAACGTTGCGCCGTATGGTACGAAACCACCGTGCAAAGCAATACCATTCATGATTGCTGTCATACCGAATTCACGCACACCGTAGTGGATGTAGTTACCTGCGAAGTCATTTGCTTCTAAAGATTTAGAACCTGACCACATCGTTAAGTTAGATGGTGCAAGGTCAGCAGAGCCGCCCATGAACTCAGGTAGCATAGCACCAAACGCTTCTAGTGCATTTTGAGATGCTTTACGTGATGCGATGTTTGCAGGGTTAGCTTGAAGATCAGCAATAATTGCATTTGCTTTTTCTTCCCATTCTGCAGGTAAGTCACCATTTACACGACGTTTATATTCTGCCGCTAATTCAGGGTATGCCGCAGCATATGCATCGAATTTTGCATTCCAAGCAGCTTCTTTTTCAGAACCCGCTTCTTTTGCATCCCATTCGCCATACACATCTGCAGGAATTTCAAATGCACCGTGTTCCCAACCCAATTGAGCTTTAGTTGCTGCAATTTCTTCAGCACCTAATGGAGCGCCGTGACAGTCGTGTGTACCTTGTTTATTTGGAGAACCAAAACCAATTACTGTTTTAGTACAAATTAACGAAGGACGAGGGTCAGCTTTAGCCGCTTCAATTGCTGCATTGATAGCATCTGAATCGTGGCCATCAACCGCAGGAATTACATGCCAACCGTATGCTTCAAAGCGTTTAGGTGTATCGTCAGAGAACCAACCCTCAACTTCACCATCGATAGAGATACCGTTGTCATCCCAAAATGCGATTAATTTGCCTAGACCTAATGTACCAGCAAGTGAACACGCTTCGTGAGAGATACCTTCCATTAGACAACCGTCACCCATGAACACGTATGTGTTGTGATCAACGATATCGTGGCCTTCACGGTTAAATTGTGCAGCTAATGCTTTTTCAGCCATCGCCATACCAACACCGTTAGTGATGCCTTGACCTAATGGACCCGTAGTTGTTTCTACGCCTGGTGCATAACCATACTCAGGGTGACCTGGAGTTTTAGAATGCAGTTGACGGAAATTCTTTAAGTCTTCGATAGACAGGTCATAACCTGAAAGATGAAGCAGAGAATAAATCAGCATAGAGCCATGACCATTTGAAAGAATAAAACGGTCGCGGTCAGCCCACTCTGGATTTTGTGGGTTGTGATTTAGGTGGCTACGCCATAATACTTCAGCGATATCTGCCATACCCATAGGTGCGCCTGGGTGACCAGAATTTGCTTGTTGAACACCATCCATGCTTAAAGCGCGGATTGCATTTGCTAGATGTTTACGTGAAGACATGCCTGCTCCTGAAAATTCGAAGGACTATATTGTTGAGCAAGTTAATCACTATTGATTAACCTAAATTTGCAGGTGCGTATTGTCGCAAAGCCTCATCGGCACTGCAAACGATTACTTAGTAAATAAGACGCTTTTTTTCACGATTTTGACAGAAAACCTGATTTATACCGATAAATCTCACAACAAAACGCAAACGATTGGTTATGTCTTATATTTATTTTCTTAAACTAAATGAGTTGTAATTAATCAATTTTACTTTATTATGGCCGTCTAGATGGAAAAACACCTACACTGTTAAACGTATAGACTTATATAGATTGTGGGTATTTTTAGAACTTATTATTTATAGAAGTGGAGCTCCCTTATGGCTAAGCACCTATTTACCTCTGAGTCAGTATCAGAAGGTCATCCAGATAAAATTGCAGATCAGATTTCAGATGCAGTACTTGATGCGATCTTAGAACAAGATCCAAAAGCGCGTGTTGCGTGTGAAACATACGTAAAGACTGGCATGGTGATGGTTGGTGGTGAAGTAACCACTTCTGCATGGGTTGATATCGAAGAAATCACTCGTGAAACCGTTCGTGAAATCGGCTACGTTCATTCAGACATGGGCTTTGATGCAAACTCTTGTGCCGTACTAAACACAATTGGTAAGCAATCTCCAGACATCAACCAAGGTGTTGATAAAGCTGACCCTAAAGAACAAGGTGCTGGTGACCAAGGTATCATGTTTGGTTACGCAACTAACGAAACGCCAATTTTAATGCCAGCTCCAATTACCTACTCTCACCTACTTGTTCAAAAACAAGCAGAAGTACGTAAAAGTGGCAAGCTAGACTTCCTACGCCCAGATGCAAAATCTCAAGTAACTTTCCAATACGACCAAGGTAAAATTGTTGGTATTGATGCAGTTGTTCTTTCAACACAACACTGTGATTCTGTAACAACACCAGATCTTCGTGAAGCAGTAATGGAAGAAATCATCAAGCCAGTACTGCCTGCAGAATGGTTAAATAAAGACACTAACTTCTTTATTAACCCAACTGGTCGTTTTGTTATCGGTGGCCCAATGGGTGACTGTGGTCTTACTGGTCGTAAAATTATCGTTGATACATACGGCGGTGCAGCTCGTCACGGTGGCGGTGCATTCTCTGGTAAAGATCCATCAAAAGTTGACCGTTCAGCAGCATACGCAGCACGTTACGTAGCGAAAAACATCGTAGCAGCTGGCATGGCTGACCGTTGTGAAATCCAACTTTCATACGCAATCGGTGTTGCTGATCCAACATCTATCATGGTTGAAACGTTCGGTACTGAGAAGGTATCTCACGACATCATCATTGAAGCCGTTCGTCAAAACTTCGACCTACGCCCATACGGCCTACAAGAAATGCTTAACCTTCTTCAACCTATCTACAAGAAGACAGCAGCTTACGGTCACTTCGGTCGTGAAGAGTTCCCATGGGAAGCAACAGATAAAGCAGCAATCCTTCGTGATTTTGCTGGTATTAAATAAGTACTATTTACTTATTTCTGAATTTAAAAAGGAAGCTTCGGCTTCCTTTTTTATGTTTACAGCATGAATAATATCTTCCTATCTATTGATTAATCCTCTTTGAAATGGTCTATTTAATCGTTCTTCCTTTCCGGAAGTTTGAAAACCGATAATAAAGAGACGTAATGACCCCACTTCAACAAGCATCAATAGCAAAAGCACAACAATGTATTCAACAAGCTTCTACCTTTTTTAATCGTCCTTTTTCTCTGCCAGAAATCAAATTTACTCAGCGTGGAAAAATTGCAGGAACAGCACGTCTTCAAGGCTGGGAAATACGCATTAACCCTATTTTATTAGAAGAAAATCAACACACGTTTATTAATGAAGTGATCCCTCATGAAATCGCTCACCTAATCACATTCAAATTGTATGGTCGTGTGCGCCCTCACGGAAAAGAATGGCAAGGAGTCATGAATCAAGTATTCAACCTCCCCGCTCGTACAACACACAGTTTCAGTGTCGATTCAGTTAAAGGAAAAACCTTTCCTTATCGTTGCAAATGCTCGACACACGAATTAACGGTACGTCGCCATAATCGAGTGCAAAAAAAACAGACTCAATATGTATGTAAAAACTGTCAATCGCCATTAAAACTCTCTAGAGCTAAAATCAACTGTAGTTAAATTAACGACTTCTAATAATTAATTTATCTATAAAGCGGTTTAACAATAAGCTACTCTTACTGGATTAATACAATCATCAGTAGTAGTTATTATGAAATTAATCCGCTTACTTATTAGCATTATCGCTATTGGCTCTGCATTTAATGTATTAGCCGCTCCCCCTTCTTCATTTTCAAAAGCCAAAAAAGAAGCAGTCAAAATCTATTTAGATCACCCAACCTCATTTTATTGTGGCTGTGACATTACTTGGAAAGATAAAAAGAAAGGCATTCCTGATTTACAAAGTTGTGGCTATAACGTGCGTAAACAAGAAAAACGAGCAAGCCGAATCGAGTGGGAACACGTGGTTCCAGCATGGCAATTTGGTCACCAACGCCAATGTTGGCAAGATGGTGGTCGTAAAAACTGCACCCGAAAAGATAAGCAATTTAAGTTAATGGAAGCCGATTTACATAACCTGGTTCCAGCAATTGGCGAAGTAAATGGTGACCGATCTAATTTCCGTTTCTCACAATGGAATGGCAATAAAGGCGCATATTACGGCCAGTGTGCCTTCAAAGTGGATTTCAAAGGACGTGTCGCTGAGCCACCAGCACAATCAAGAGGTGCTATTGCTCGTACTTATTTATACATGAACCAAGAGTATCGTTTCAATTTATCAAAATCACAACGTCAACTAATGAACGCATGGGATAAGCAATACCCTGTATCTGAGTGGGAGTGTGAACGCGATAAGCGCATTGCTAAAATTCAAGGCAACCATAATCAGTTTGTCTACAAAGCATGTCGCAAATAGACATAATTAGAGGTTGAAAAAGCACACTTTAACCTCCATCCTTAAATACAAGATAGTTAAAGAAAAGTAGACCATGAGAATACCAAGAATCCACCACCCAGAGCTTCTTCCTTCACAAGGAAAAGTGAATTTAAGTGATGATGCAGCAAATCACGTTGGTCGTGTAATGCGAATGAAAGAAGGTGAATCTGTGCTTCTGTTTGATGGAAGCGGAGCTGAATTTCCAGCTGTAATCACTTCAGCATCAAAAAAGAGTGTTGAAGTGGAAATCACTGAGCGTATTGAGCGTAGCAGCGAATCACCACTTAACTTACATTTAGGTCAGGTTGTTTCTCGTGGCGATAAAATGGAATTTACCATTCAAAAATCGGTCGAATTGGGTGTGAATGTGATTACACCACTGATCTCTGAGCGCTGTGGCGTTAAATTGAATAAAGAGCGATTTGAAAAGAAATTAGATCAATGGCAAAAAATTGCAATTGCTGCATGTGAACAATGTGGACGTAATACAGTTCCTGAAATTCGCCCTATTATGTCATTAGAAGAATGGTGTGCAGAAGAGTACGATGGGTTAAAGCTCAACCTTCATCCACGAGCAAAATACTCAATCAATACACTTCCTGAACCGGTAACAAATGTACGCTTGTTAATTGGTCCTGAAGGCGGTTTATCGTCTGAAGAAATTAACATGACAGAACAATATCAATTTGAAGAAACGCTGCTTGGTCCTCGTGTTCTACGAACAGAAACCGCAGCGCTTACCGCAATTACAGCCCTACAAGTTCGTTTTGGCGATCTTGGCTAACTGGAGAAACACAATGATCAAACTCGGTATCGTAATGGATCCAATTTCATCCATTAACATTAAAAAAGACTCTAGCTTTGCCATGATGCTTGAAGCTCAAAAACGTGGTTGGGAAATTCATTACATGGAAATGAGTGACCTGCATTTAGATCAAGGCAAAGCGGTTGCTGATACCAAAGTCGTTGAACTAAAAGAAGACCCAGTAAGTTGGTATGAGTTCAAATCAGAACAAACTATCGACCTTGCTGATCTTGATGCGGTACTAATGCGTAAAGATCCCCCATTCGATACTGAATATATCTACGCAACTTACATTTTAGAGCGCGCTGAAATTCAAGGTGCACTGATTGTAAACAAACCACAAAGCCTTCGTGATTGTAACGAAAAGCTATTTACTGCTTGGTTCCCAGAGCTAACGCCAACAACATTAGTGACTCGTAAGGCTGAAAAAATTAAAGCTTTCCGTGAAGAGCATGGAGATGTGATTCTTAAACCACTAGATGGTATGGGTGGCGCTTCTATTTTCCGAGTAAAAGCCGGCGATCCAAACGTATCAGTAATCATCGAAACATTAACCAATCACGGACAAAACTACTGCATGGCACAAACCTTTGTTCCTGATATTAGTAACGGTGATAAGCGTATTCTTGTGGTTGATGGTGAGCCAATGCCTTACTGTTTAGCTCGAATTCCAGCAAAAGGGGAAACTCGCGGCAACTTAGCAGCAGGTGGTACCGGTGAAGCACGTCCATTAAGTGAGACAGATTGGGCAATTGCTAATGCAGTAGCTCCAACATTGAAAGAAAAGGGTCTAATCTTTGTAGGACTCGACGTGATTGGCGACAAACTAACTGAGATTAATGTAACAAGCCCAACCTGTATTAAAGAAATTGAAGCGGCTTTTGATATTTCGATTACAGGCAAATTAATGGATGCAATTGAGCGCCGAATTAACGCTTAATCACATTCTAACTGTATTGAGGGGGCAACTCCTCAATATTAATACCAATTGGTTTATGCGTTATCTTTAGCGGTATTTACATTGGTATTAATCTCGCTTTCCGGGAGGCTCTGTGAATTTAAAAAATCATTTTTTAGTTGCTATGCCTAGTATGAAAGATCCGTTCTTTCAACGAAGCGTTATTTATATTTGTGAACATGATTCAGATGGAACCATGGGCTTACGCATCAATGAGCCTGTACCGATTTCATTAAAAGGAATGCTAGATCAAATAGAACTAGATAATCCATCACCTATCATTTTCCCTCAAACATTAAGCCAACCAGTATTAAATGGTGGGCCGGTGTCGGATGATCGTGGTTTTGTTCTTCATTCAAATAAAGATAACTATTTATCAAGCATTCAAGTGACTGATGAGTTATCAGTAACAACCTCAAAAGATATTCTTGCTACATTAGGTACAGAATACCAACCATATAAATATCTTGTTGCACTAGGATACTCTGGATGGGAAGGTGGACAGCTTGAAAAAGAATTATCAGAGAATACATGGCTGACTTTAGAAGCAGATCCAAGCGTTATTTTCGATACTCCTATTCCTGATCGTTGGCGTAAAGCATTACAACTACTGGGAATTAACCCTGCAAATTTATCAAGTGAGATTGGACACGCATGAGTTCACGCACCATTATGGCCTTTGATTTCGGAACCAAGAGTATTGGTTCTGCGATTGGACAAGAAATCACAGGAACAGCAAGTCCACTAAAAGCATTTAAAGCTCAAGATGGCACCCCTAATTGGGATGATATTGAAAAACAAATTAAAGAGTGGAACCCTGATTTAATCGTTGTTGGTTTGCCAACCGATCTTCACGGTAAAGAACTCGACACTATTACGCCACGAGCAAAGAAATTTGCTAATCGCCTACATGGTCGTTTTGGTAAACAAGTTGAATTGCATGACGAACGTTTATCAACGGCTGAGGCTCGTGCTGATTTATTCGAATTTGGTGGGTATAAAGCCCTGTCAAAAGGCAATATTGACTGTCAGTCTGCTGTAGTTATTTTAGAAAGTTGGTTTGAGAATCAGTGGGGCTAAGAACTAGAAACTAGGGACTAGAACGCTTCGCTCCTATAAGATCAAAAGCAGATATTAAGAGCAGTAATCATTTACGTATTACTGCTCTTATAGTTTCTAGAGCGTAGCGTTCTAGTTAGCAAAGCGTATCGCTTTTAGTCTAACGATATCGACACATTATCCAATGTAGATGAAGAGAACGCATCCCCTCTTTTTGTTTTCAACATCAGGCGTAAATCATTAGCCGAATCCGCACTGTGCAGCGCTTCCATTTCTGATATTTTCTTATCCATTACCAGTTCAAATAAGCTCTGATCAAACGTCTGCATACCCGACTCACGTGATTTTGCCATGGTCGATTTAAGTTCATGCAAATCACCACGACGGATCAAGTCTGCAACGCGTGGCGTGTTTAGTAATACTTCATAAACGCCATGACGACCATTACCATTCATATCCGGAACTAACTGCTGTGCAATGACCCCTTTTAAGTTCATGGATAAATCAAACAAAAACTGCTCTTTACTCTCTTTAGGAACAAGGTGCAAAATTCGCTCTAATGCTTGGTTAGCGTTATTTGCATGTAATGTTGCCATGCATAAATGCCCCGTTTCAGCAAAGCTCATGGCGTATTCCATTGTCTCTCGATTACGGATCTCACCAATTAAAATCATATCTGGCGCTTGGCGTAACGAGTTTTTTAATGCCACTTCATAACTTTCAGTATCAAGGCCAACTTCACGCTGAGTCACGATGCATTTATTATGAGGATGCACAAACTCAATTGGGTCTTCTACCGTTAAGATATGACCACTTCGGTTGTCATTTCGATAACCCGTCATCGCCGCCATTGACGTTGATTTACCTGAACCCGTAGCCCCCACCACTAATACTAATCCACGCTTAGTAACGGCTAATTCTTTCATTACTTCTGGAAGATTTAGTGACTCCATGGACGGAATTTTGGTTTCAATACGACGTATCACTGCACCAGGTTGCTCTCGCTGCCAAAAAGCACTCACACGAAAGCGACCAAATTCTTTCACAATGGCAAAGTTCGCTTCTAAGCTTTCATTAAACTCTTCTTGGCGCTCTTCATCCATCATCTCAGCAAGCAAAGCAGTGACTGATTCAATACTCTGTTTGTGGCCTAAAGCTTGAAGTTCACCATTCACCCTCAGTAAACAAGGAGCATCAACCGTTAAGTAAATATCCGATGCTTTTAAAGCGATCATTTGTTTCAGTATTTGATCTAATGTCATGACTAAAACCCTATGCTGCTCATTTCAACTTTCTTAACGACTTCATCAGGATCAACCAAACCTTGAGCAATAATTTTCTTCGCATTCTGCTCCATGGTATTCATACCAAAAGAAGACCCCGTTTGAATAATTGAATACATTTGAGCAACTTTGTCTTCACGGATTAAGTTACGAATAGCTGGTGTCGCTATCATGATTTCATGGCACGCAATACGACCACCACCAATACGTTTAAGCAGTGTTTGTGCTACTACCGCTCTTAATGATTCAGATAACATCGAGCGAACCATAGATTTATCACTGCCTGGGAAAACATCAATAATACGGTCAATGGTTTTTGCCGCTGAGCTAGTGTGCAAGGTTCCAAATACCAAGTGTCCAGTTTCAGCGGCTGTCAGAGCAAGGCTGATCGTTTCTTGATCACGTAATTCACCGACTAAAATAACATCTGGATCTTCACGCAAAGCTGAACGAAGTGCTGCTTTAAAACTATGTGTATCACGATTAACTTCACGTTGGTTAATCAAACACTTCTTATTCTTATGAACAAATTCAATCGGGTCTTCAATCGTAAGTACGTGCTTGTTGTAGTTCTCGTTAATGTAATCAACCATAGCTGCTAAAGTTGTCGACTTACCTGAACCTGTAGGTCCAGTAATTAACACCAATCCTTTTTGATATTTTGCAATATCGGTGAACACTTGAGGTGCCGCTAATTGCTCTAATGAAGGAATATCAACAGGGATAGTTCGAAACACGGCAGCACAACCACGAGATTGGTTAAATGCATTGACACGAAAGCGACCAATATTAGGTAACTCAAATGAAAAATCGACTTCTAATTTATCTTCAAATTCACTACGCTGAGCATCATTCATAATGTCAGTCACTAAACGATGAACATCGGCATGTGTAAAATCAGGTAATGTCAGTTTACGCACTTCACCATCCACACGTACCATAGGAGGAACTCCTGCAGATAGGTGTAGATCTGATGCGTTTTGTTTTACACTAAAGTCCAGTAGTTCTGTGATGTCCATAATTTTCCTCGGTAATCGTTTCTATGACTAGTATTAAGCAAAATATCAATCAAATCACTCATCAAATAGAGAATAGCATTCAAAAATGTGGTCGAAACCCCGATTCAGTGCAATTGCTGGCGGTAAGTAAAACAAAACCTATCGAGTTACTCGAACAAGCGATAGAAGCTGGCCAATGTATTTTTGGTGAAAACTACGTTCAAGAAGGTATAGAGAAGGTTCAATACTTTCAAAAACAACACCCTACCACCTCTCTTGAGTGGCATTTCATTGGTCCAATTCAATCCAATAAAACACGCCCTATTGCAGAACATTTTGATTGGGTTCACTCAGTAGAACGCCTTAAAATCGCCCAACGTTTAAATGAACAACGTCCTTCCGAACTAGGCGAACTTAATGTACTTATTCAGGTCAATACTAGTTCTGAAGAGAGTAAATCAGGCACGACTGCTGAAGAAGTGATGGAGCTTGCCGCGGCCATTAATAAAATGCCAAATCTAACCTTGCGTGGATTAATGTCTATTCCTGCGAATGTTTCTAATTATGCAGAGCAATTGGCGGCATTTAAACAACTTACTTCCATTCAAAATCAATTACGAGCACAATACCCTCAAGTAGATACTCTATCGATGGGAATGAGTGGCGACATGGACGCTGCAATCGAAGCGGGTTCAACAATGGTACGTATTGGTACTGCCATTTTTGGTGCTAGAGATTATAAAAACAAAGAATAATATCTGCTATCAATTTCAAACAAACGAATTGATATCATATGCTCACAACAACTAAGGTCTATTGACCCTAAAAGGAATAGAAATGGAACATCGCAATATTGCTTTTATTGGTGCAGGTAACATGACTCGCTCAATTATTGCAGGTCTAATTAGCAGTGGTTATCCAAAAGATAAAATCACGGCTACTAACCCTAGTACTGAAAAACTAGACCATTTATCTCAATGTTACGGTATCCACACCAGCACAGATAACTTACAAGCTGCACAGCAAGCTGATGTGATTGTTCTGGCTGTAAAACCACAAATGATGGCAATGGCTGCCGAGCCTCTACAGCAAACTGATTTTTCAAATAAATTAGTGATTTCCATTGCTGCTGGTATTTCAGCAAAACGCCTCAATGAGATGTTTGCTAGTGAACTAAACTTAGTAAGGGTTATGCCAAATACCCCTGCTTTAGTGGGTAAAGGCATGAGTGGCTTATTTGCGGTCGAACACCTTACAGAGCAAGATAAGAACTTCGCAAGCGATTTACTATCTGCTGTTGGTGAAGTGTGTTGGGTTGAGCAAGAATCAGGAATAAACTCTGTAATTGCAGCAGCAGGAAGCGCTCCTGCGTATTTCTTTTTATTTATGGAAGCCATGCAAGCCGAGGCCATTAAGCAGGGCTTTGATGAAGCAACTGCTCGTCAACTTGTACAACAAGCGGCTCTTGGTGCTGCTGAAATGGTTGTCGCGAATCCAGAAACACAATTATCAACACTGCGTGAGCAAGTCACTTCAAAAGGCGGAACGACTGCTGAGGCACTGCGCACGTTTAATGAACATCAACTGCAAGAAATCGTAGCAAAAGCAATGCAAGCTGCCGTTTCTCGCGCAGAAGAAATGGAATCTTTATTTTAAGATCCTTAAAGCTAACTCAATTCTGATATTTCTAAGGTTAAACATACTATGAATGCAATGAGCTTTTTAATCTCAACCGTTTTTGATCTATACATCATGGTCGTGATTTTACGTATCTGGTTACAAATGGCGCGAGCAGATTTCTATAACCCATTCTCACAATTTATTGTTAAAGCAACTCAACCAGTAGTCTCTCCTCTACGTCGAGTGATCCCATCAATCGGTAGCTTAGACCTCGCAACGGTACTATTTGCTTATGTATTGTGCGTAGTTAAATTTGTCGCACTGCAACTTGTTGTTTCTGGTGGCGTCGCATTTGGCCCTGAGTTTCTATTTATCGGTTTAATCGCACTTGCTAAAGCGGCAGGTGGTTTGCTTTTCTGGATCTTATTAGTTCGTGCAATTTTAAGCTGGGTTAGCCAAGGCCGTAGCCCAATTGAATACGTAATGCACCAATTAACAGAACCTATGCTTGCTCCAATCCGTAAGATCTTGCCTCAAATGGGCGGACTGGATTTAAGTGTATTAGTGTTATTTATCGTTCTTCAATTTGCTAACTTCTTAATGGGCGATTTAATTGGCCCAATCTGGTACAGCTTGTAATCTCGCTATGCCAGTTAAATATGATAAAGACGATCTGATCTTACGACTGTATTTACAACCTAAAGCCAGTCGCGATCAGATAGTTGGAATACATGGTGAAGAGTTAAAAATTGCTATTACTGCTCCTCCTGTTGATGGAAAAGCGAATGCGCATTTAATTAAATACTTCTCCAAATTATTCAAAGTAGCCAAAGGAAAAATTACGGTAGAAAAAGGTGAGTTGAATCGACACAAACAAGTTCGAATTCACTCCCCTGAGATCATACCGAATGAAATCCAACAGCTGTTAGCATAAAAATAACGATTAATGCCGAGTTAACCCTCGGCTTTTTTATATGGAAGCCATTTTTATAAGGAAAGTAATATGAAAAAAACGCTATTACTGTTGTCACTGTTTATTTTTAGTTTACCCAGTTTTGCAGGGCAATTTGTACAAATAAAAAATGTCGAAGTACACTACTCGGCATTCAATTCCACATTTTTAACACCAAAAGTAGCTCGAGCTTATCAACTAAAACGTTCTGGCTACAATGCGTTATTAAATATCAGCGTCTTAGATATATCTCAAGCAGGAAAGCCGGCAATTTCAGCAACAATATCAGGTAGTGCAAAAAATCTATTAGGTCAAACTAAACAACTGACCTTTAGAGAAATCAAAGAACAAAATGCCATTTACTATATTGCTGAATTGCCCATTACCAATGAAGAAACCTTTCGCTTTGATATTGATGTCTCTGCTGGCACTAAAGGCGCAGGCAAGTTAAAGTTCAACCAAAAGTTTTACGTAGAAGAGTAAGAGAACCATTATGAGTAAAATCGTATTAGCAACGGGCAACCAAGGTAAAGTTCGTGAAATGGCCGACATCCTAGCGGATTTTGGTTTCGATGTCGTAGCGCAAAGCGAATACAACGTCCCTGATGTAGCTGAAACAGGCACAACATTCATTGAAAATGCCATCATCAAAGCGCGTCATGCAGCAAAAGAAACAGGCTTACCAGCCATTGCTGATGATTCAGGCTTAGAAGTTGATGCGCTAAATGGCGCACCGGGTGTTTACTCTGCTCGTTATTCTGGTGAAGGTGCTACGGATCAAAAGAACATTGATAAAATGCTAGCAGCGATGGAAGGCATTCCTGCTGAAAAACGTACAGCTCGCTTCCATTGTGTTTTAGTTCTGATGAAACATGAAAACGATCCAACACCATTGATTTGTCATGGAACATGGGAAGGTCATATCACGACAGAGCAAAAAGGTGAAAACGGCTTCGGTTATGATCCTATTTTCTGGGTAAGTGAAGATAACTGTTCATCAGCTGAACTTGAACCTGCACGTAAAAAACAACTATCTCACCGTGGCCAAGCTCTAAAAAAGCTCTTTGCAGCATTAAAAGAAGGTCAGTAAGTAATGCTTATTCCACCACCTCTAAGCCTATACATTCATATTCCTTGGTGCATTCAGAAATGTCCATATTGTGACTTTAACTCTCATGCTTTAAAAGCTGAGATCCCAGAAGCTCAATACATTTCAGCCTTGATTGATGATCTTGATACGGATCTTGCTCGTTATGATATGCAAAGTGAACCACGTAAACTGCATTCTATTTTTATTGGTGGTGGTACACCAAGCCTAATCACAGCTCCTGAGATAAAACGACTACTAAGTGAAGTTGAAAAGCGCCTTCCCTTTGCTGATGATATTGAGATCACAATGGAAGCCAATCCGGGAACCGTTGAAGCTGGTCGCTTTGTTGAATATCGACAAGCGGGCGTTAACCGTATTTCTATTGGTGTACAAAGCTTTCAGCAAGAAAAACTAGAAAAGCTTGGTCGAATTCACGGTAAAGATGAAGCGATTCGAGCTGCACACCTTGCTCATGAAGCACAATTAAACAGCTTCAACCTCGATCTTATGCATGGTTTACCAAACCAAAGCATTGAAGATGCACTGTCTGATTTACAACAAGCTATTGATCTTAATCCACCTCACTTATCTTGGTATCAATTAACCATTGAACCAAATACCGTGTTTTACTATAAGCCACCAACACTTCCTGACGACGACGACCTATGGGATATTTTCGAACAAGGTCATCAGATGCTTGCCAAAGCAGGTTATGTTCAGTATGAAATATCTGGCTACAGTAAAGTAGGTTATCAGTGCCGCCATAACTTAAATTATTGGCGCTTTGGGGATTATCTGGGTATTGGTTGTGGTGCTCATGGTAAATTGAGTTTTGCTGATGGTCGTATTGTTAGAACCACGAAAATTAAGCACCCTCGTGGATTTTTAGACCTAACAAAACCTTACTTAATTGATGAGCAAGAGGTAATGGATCATGATAGACCTTTCGAATTCTTTATGAACCGTTTTCGTCTATTAGAAGCGTGTCCTAAGCAAGATTTCATTGATAAAACTGGATTAGGATTTGACACCATTCAAGAAACCATCGATTGGGCGAAAGAGAAAAAATACTTAGAAGAAACCGAGACGCATTGGCAGATCACAGAGCACGGGAAACTGTTTTTGAATGATATGTTGGAAGCGTTTATGGGGGATGAGGATTAAGAGCAGGATTCAGATCGCTTCGCTTAAAGGTTTCAGTAAGAGCAAAGAATCGAAACTCTAAACTAAATAACTAACAACCCCTCCTAGCCTCCCCTTATATCAATACTGACTACCAAGTAACACCGGTGAACAAGGGGAGGAACAGTATTGTGATCGTTGATATACCAGCATCAAAGGAAGTTCTCCCCCTTTATCGACCAACCATTAAGATCGATGATGTTAATAGAAGGGGGAGGTAGAGGGGGTTGTTAGTGAAAAAAACGAATATTTCACTATTCTGCTTTCTCTTATAACCCTGCTCTTATCTTAAAAGATCGAACGACCGATACGTTCTGAAAGCAACTCTAATGCTTTAGTACCTGCAAGCGAGTTACCTGATGGATCAAGCTCTGGTGACCATACTGCAATGGTCATTTCACCAGGAACGATAGCAATAATGCCGCCACCAACACCTGACTTTCCAGGCATACCAACACGATAAGCAAACTCACCTGCACCATCATATAAACCACAAGTCGCCATTAATGCATTAATTTGCTTACATTGCATTGGGGTCACAATAGGCTCACTGATCCCAGGTTGAATACCTTTATTGGCTAAATAACCAAAAGTACGAGCTAAATCCACACAGTTCATACTCAATGCACATGCATGAAAATAGTTCTTTAAGACTGGCATCACTTCATTATCGAAATTACCAAATGAACGCATTAAATAAGCAATAGAAGCATTTCGATCACTATGATCCATTTCCGAATTAGCCACCACGCGATCATAAATAATATGCTCATTACCTGAAAGCTTACGAACAAACTCTAATAATCGGTGCTTTGGAGCAGAAAAGCGACTGTACAGCATATCTGAAATAACAATCGCCCCTGCATTTATGAAGGGGTTGCGAGGCACACCTTGTTCCATCTCAAGCTGAATAAGAGAATTAAATGCTTGTCCAGAAGGCTCTTTACCAACTCGTTGCCATAACTCTTCTGGTTGATACAGTTCCATCGCCAACGTCAAACTGAGCGCTTTTGAAATAGATTGAATAGAAAAACACTCTGTCGCATCACCTGCTGTGAGCATTTCACCATCATTGGTAAATACTGCAATACCCAACTTATCATTAGGAACGCAAGCAAGAGCAGGAATGTAATCAGCAACTTTACCTTGACCAATAAGAGGACGAACTTCATCCAAAATATCTTCGAGTATTTGTTTTGTTGGCTTCATTATTTCTACTTCCTTTTGACAGCAAGGACAAAAAAGCCAACACTCAGGTTGGCTTTAATTATGTTGTATTATAACAATACTAACTATGCGTTACGACGGAATTTAATATCCCAAACACCATGACCTAAACGGTGGCCACGAGCTTCAAACTTAGTTAATGGGCGCTCATCTGGGCGAGGAATGAAATCACCATCAGTGGCAATGTTTTCATAACCCGGTGCAGCATTCATAACTTCAATCATATGCTCTGAGTAATTTTCCCAGTCAGTTGCCATGTGGAAGATACCACCTTGGATTAACTTAGGACGGATCATCTCAGCAAACTCAGCTTTAACGATACGGCGCTTATGGTGACGCGCTTTATGCCATGGGTCAGGGAAGAAAAGTTGTAGAGTATTTACAGATGAATCAGGGATCATTGATTCAAATACTTCAACTGCATCATGACACATAACACGTAGGTTAGTTACGCCCGCTTCTTTTGCTGCCGCAAGACATGCGCCAACACCTGGACGGTGAACTTCGATACCTAAAAAGTTTTTCTCTGGAGCGTTTTTAGCCATCTCAACAAGAGATGCTCCCATACCAAAACCGATTTCAAGAACAACTGGATTGTTGTTACCAAACACTTCATTCCAATCAAGCATTTGCTCTACAAAATCAATACCCATGCTAGGCCAACATTCTTGGATAGCACCTTCTTGGCCTTTAGTTAAACGCCCTTCACGGCGAACAAAGCTACGGATTTTACGAACAATTTTACCTTCTTCGGTAAAATCATTTTTAGTCACTTCAGTCATGATTGGATTGCCTGGTTATTCTCTGAACAAGGATTGTGGATCCGGCATTATCCAAAGTTTAGCCCAGTGTTCAAGTATTATCTTTCGTTTTCCCATTATAAATCGCTTTAGACTTAATTTATCTAACACACAATTACGATTGGTTTACCTTCAAAGCAAATATATATCCTTACTTTCTATCGGGTGTACAAACTCATCACAGTGTGGTGCAATCTCTAGAATTATAAAAATGAATGAGCATGTCATGACGTCTTTCTCTCAAGCTATTTTAGAATGGTACGATAATTACGGTCGAAAAACGCTGCCTTGGCAGTTAGAAAAAACGCCTTATAAAGTATGGTTATCGGAGATCATGCTACAACAAACCCAAGTGACTACCGTTATCCCTTATTTCGAACGCTTCATGGCTCGTTTTCCAACAATCGTTGATTTAGCACATGCCGAGCAAGATGAAGTTCTTCACTTATGGACTGGGCTAGGCTATTACGCTCGTGCTCGTAATTTACATAAAACGGCACAAATCATTGCTGAACAATATAATGGTATTTTCCCTACAGATATTGATGATGTGATTGCACTTCCTGGTATTGGTCGCTCAACAGCCGGCGCTGTTTTATCGCTTTCTTTGCAACAGCATCATCCAATTCTTGATGGTAACGTTAAAAGAACATTATCTCGCTGTTTCGCAATTGAAGGCTGGCCAGGAAAAAAAAGCGTTGAGAATGAAATGTGGGCGGTGGCTGAAACACACACTCCAAAGCAAGGTGTTGAGCGCTATAACCAAGCAATGATGGATATGGGAGCAATGGTATGTACACGCTCCAAACCTAAATGTGAGTTGTGCCCAGTAAACGATCTTTGCCAAGCAAAAGCCCAAGATAGACAATTAGATTTTCCGACTAAAAAGCCAAAGAAAGAGAAACCCGTTAAAGAAGCGTGGTTTGCTATCTACTATCATGATGGCGAAGTTTGGTTAGAGCAGAGACCACAAAGTGGCATTTGGGGAGGATTATTTTGTTTTCCCGAGCAACCAACAAATACACTTGATGAGTTATCAGAAAGCTATGGTTTTAAAATAGCATCAAAACAACAGTTAATCGCTTTTCGCCATACTTTTAGCCACTACCATCTTGATATTACCCCTGTACTTATCACTCTTGCGAAGAAACCGAACATGATAATGGAAGGAACGCGTGGAGTTTGGTATAACTTATCTCAACCGATGACGGTCGGGTTAGCTGCACCAGTTCAAAAATTATTGGATGCCCTACCGTACGAAATTTCTAATGGAGAATAACCATGAGCCGCACAGTGTTTTGCGTTCGTTTAAATAAAGAAGCCGATGGCCTAGACTTTCAACTTTACCCTGGCGAACTAGGTAAGCGTATTTTTGACAACATCTCCAAAGAAGCTTGGGGACAATGGCAACACAAGCAAACCATGCTGATCAATGAAAAGAAATTGAACATGATGGATCCTGAGCACCGTAAACTTCTAGAAACAGAAATGGAAGGTTTCCTATTTGATGGCAAAGATGTTGTTATCGATGGTTACACTCCTCCAAGTGAATAATCACTTTTACATTAAAGCAGTCATTTGGCTGCTTTAATTTTATGCTATTAAGTCAAAGTTAAACCTGCCGTTAACCTTATTATCGAGTTCTCAATCTATATTGCCTTTATGAAAAAAATTATACTGATCGCCTCGACCTGTCTTCTGCTTACCAGTTGTAGTCGAGAATCAATAGAATCTACTTTTGGTGTAAATTACGATACAACCAACCGCTTTGCTAAAAATCTAGCTCCACTCCCTGGACAATTCACCAAAGATATTAAAGCATTAGATAGTTTAATAAGTAGTTTCAATGGCAATATCGAAAAACGTTGGGGTAAGAAAAACCTTGTTACTGCTGGTAAACGCTCCTATGTAAAATACACTGATGGGTATTTAAGCCGCTCTCAAGTGGATTTCACTAATGGTCGAGTTACCGTCGAAACGGTTGCCGGCACCGACCCTAAAGCGCATTTACGTCAAGCTATCATCACCACTCTTTTGACACCGGAAGATCCTGCCAGTGTTGACCTTTATTCTGATGCTGATGTTACCTTAGGTGGCAAACCCTTCTTATATCAACAAGTCTTAGATCAAGATAAAAAACCAATTGAATGGTCATGGCGTGCCAGTCGTTACGCAGATTATTTAATTGCACATCATTTAAAACAAAAAAATGTCGATTATAAAAAAGCATACTACGTCGATATTCCAATGGTAAAAAACCATACTCAACTCCGAGAATACAAGTATGCTGATATCGTACGTAAAGCATCATTAAAATATGATATTCCTGAAGATCTCATTTATTCAATCATTCGAACTGAAAGTAGTTTTAATCCGTATGCGGTAAGTTGGGCTAATGCTTATGGTTTAATGCAGGTTGTACCAAAAACTGCTGGTCGTGATGTATTTAAGTTAGTTAAAAACAAATCAGGAGATCCAACTCCTGAGTATTTATTTAATCCTTACAATAATATTGATACGGGAACGGCTTACTTTCATATTTTAAAAACTCGTTATTTAAAAGACATTCGTCACCCAACATCAAAACAATACAGCATGATCTCCGCCTACAATGGTGGTGCTGGTGGCGTATTTAATACATTTAGTAGCAGCAGAAGTCGTGCAATCAATGACATAAACAGTCTACAACCCAATCAAGTGTACTGGGCATTAACCAAAAAGCACAAAAATGCAGAGGCCAGACGCTACTTAGAAAAAGTTACCGCCTTTAAAAAAGAGTTTAATTCGGGAAAGTTTTAACCATAAAACAGGCCATTCGCTGAATATTCAATCAAACAATCAAAAAAACGGACTATTTTGAAAAAAAAAGTTGACGCTGAGGGTAAAAATCCGTTTAATAGCGCTCGTTGCCCGGATAGCTCAGTCGGTAGAGCAGAGGATTGAAAATCCTCGTGTCGGTGGTTCGATTCCGCCTCCGGGCACCATACAATAAGATTGTTGGTGTTGTTTTAAGTTTATAATTAAACTCTAAATCACGAATAGTCAAAAGAATTTAGTGTGCCGACTTAGCTCAGTAGGTAGAGCAACTGACTTGTAATCAGTAGGTCACCAGTTCGACTCCGGTAGTCGGCACCATTCTTTTGCCTCGATAGCTCAGTCGGTAGAGCAGAGGATTGAAAATCCTCGTGTCGGTGGTTCGATTCCGCCTCGAGGCACCATACAATTCCCTTTTAGTTCAGTTGGTAGAACGGCGGACTGTTAATCCGTATGTCGCTGGTTCAAGTCCAGCAAAGGGAGCCAAACAATTTAATCTTTCACCTAAAGATTAATAAAAAATACGTGCCGACTTAGCTCAGTAGGTAGAGCAACTGACTTGTAATCAGTAGGTCACCAGTTCGACTCCGGTAGTCGGCACCATTTCTTCCCTTAAAAGAAGAAAATAAAACCTGTTCCCTTTTAGTTCAGTCGGTAGAACGGCGGACTGTTAATCCGTATGTCGCTGGTTCAAGTCCAGCAAAGGGAGCCACATTTTAAAGCTTTGTTTATAACAAGGTTTTAGTTACTGAAGAAACATCAGTAACAGCATAAGAATATAGTGTGCCGACTTAGCTCAGTAGGTAGAGCAACTGACTTGTAATCAGTAGGTCACCAGTTCGACTCCGGTAGTCGGCACCATTCTTTTGCCTCGATAGCTCAGTCGGTAGAGCAGAGGATTGAAAATCCTCGTGTCGGTGGTTCGATTCCGCCTCGAGGCACCATACAATTCCCTTTTAGTTCAGTTGGTAGAACGGCGGACTGTTAATCCGTATGTCGCTGGTTCAAGTCCAGCAAAGGGAGCCATATTAAAAAGCCTCATCATCTGATGAGGCTTTTTTTATGCTTGTCATTTCTTAATCTCAGCACTACCATACCCCACTCCTTTGTATTATGTATATCGTTAAGGCTACATCATGACAGACGTACCATCAGGTAAACCAGGGAACACTGGGATCAAACGCATTATTAAAGCTACTGGATTCTCAATCCAAGGATTAAAAGCCGCATTCAAACATGAAGCAGCCGTTCGCCAAGAATTTGCTATGTTAGTTATTGCCACGCCTATCGCTTTACTGCTGGATGTCACTGTCGTTGAAAAAATCTTATTAGTTGGTGTGTTTGTTCTGATCTTTATGATTGAGCTTTTAAACTCAGCTATTGAAGCGGTAGTTGACCGTATAGGGCCAGAACACCACGAATTAAGTGGAAGAGCCAAAGATATTGGTTCTGCGGCTGTATTCGTCGCTCTGTGCTTTGCAGGCTTTACTTGGTTAATGATTTTAGGAAGTCATTATCTTTAATACCAATTCCAATAATTATTAAGGCATATTTAAATGAATCCAATTATTCAAACACTAAAAGAACATAATGTAAGCGATGAGCAAATCGCAGAAGTGTTCCAAACACTAACACAGAACCCATTCGCAGCAATGGCAACCATTCAGTCTCTTGGTATTCCACAAGAGAAACTACAGCCATTGATGATGTTAGTAATGAGTAATCCTGCATTAATTAAAGAAGCTGTTGAAGAGCTAGGTTTGGATTTTTCTAAAGTTGAAGAAGCAAAAGCAAAGCTTGACGAAAACCAATAACGCTTTTAACTAGTGATACTAGACTAGAGCCCTAACTTCGGTTGGGGCTTTTTATTATGAATAGGATAATTAAATTTCTATTCTCCAGATATAACAAAGCCCCGATTTTTATCGAGGCTTTGTCATTTAAATATGGTACCGGTAGGCGGACTTGAACCGCCACGCCCGAAGGCAACGGATTTTGAATCCTTAACGCTTCGCTAATTCCGTGTATGAACAATCACTAGAAGTTATATCCATACCGAAACTCATGGTAACTACCCTGCATGAAATGCACTGCTCAATAGCGCAAGCAGCCTCTCATAGCCCTATCCCGTTTGACCATAGTTCACCACTAGAACTTAGGACTAAACCACTCTGAAAAGTGATTTAATCAATCCGTATGAATCATAGCGTTACGCTATAAAGGCAACGGATTTTCAACTCATTGAGATACCTTCCAATCAAATATTATGAGTCCGTAAATTTAATATGAAAATAACCTCCAGTATCAGCAATAAATTAGACGGTTAAAATCAAACTATAAAAGTGATAAATGTCTCATATTAATATATTTGCATTACTAACTTCTTGTATTCAATCAAAATGCCCATATTTATATTATATATCATTAATATTACAAGGGGTTCTAATGGAGAATATTAGTAAAATAATATATCGCAATTTAACAGATGCAGATTTTTTTAACATCAATAAACCAAGAGGTATGGAAGATCGAGGTGGTGGTCAAACCTACATTGATTTCCCGATTAGAAATGTAAATATAGAAAATTGGGAACTATTTTTTGAAAGTGTCATAAATGTAGAAAAAAATCGCGTAGCTCAAGGCCCGAGCTGGTCTTTTCCTATTTATAGTATAGGGTTAGATCGTGAAGACTCACTCCCTTCTCAAACATTAAAAGTATATCAGCGACGACCAGCGTCTGTATCTATTTCCAGTCAAAAATTAGGTTCTTCTGGTTCTAATAGAGTACGAGCATGGCACCCAGATTTTGGATTCCCTTACCCTCTAGATAATACCTTACGTAATCTGGCTCCTGAAGGACTAATGGTCTACTTGGCGCTTACTACTTCAGGTAAAGTATGGGCTGGATGGTACTTGAATGATGGTACAACCCCCTTACCTTTCTCCGGTGAATGTTTAGCTGAACTTGATGAAATGTTTGAAACAAACTTAGATCAAGATGGACGTAGTGGTTTTATCTCTATCCCTCAGAATAGTCTTTACCTTGACGCTATGGATTTAAAATTACCACTAAAATCAGGTCATTTAAACCGACCGCTTTTAGTTTCAGGCCCAGAATCAAACACAGGGGATGAACAGCACATTGACGAACAGTTTCTGGAAGATACATCAGCTATTGTTGACCCATCAATAACAACTAGAGTAATTCAAGTCAGAAAAAGAAATAAAAGATTAGTATCTAAATTAAAGAATCTCTACCAACACAAATGTCAGGTTACGGGGGAAGACTTTCTTTTCCAGAAAAAAAATGGTACTAACTATACAGAAGCTCATCATTTAATACCTTTAGGTGATGGTGGTTCCGACAGAGCTGAAAACTTAATCGTAATATGCCCTCAAATACATAGTATGCTACACCACGCAAGAGTATCAGGGTTAGATTTAAACAATATCTATACTAATAGCGCTGGTTATGGATATTTAGATATAACCATAAATGAAAAACCTTATACAATAGAATGGTTACCTGCACACGCAGCTCTTTTTGAATAAAGAAAATAGTAAGGTACTAGCAAGAGAAATACATCTTCTTGCTAGTGACCTCACATTTACTAACTCATGTCGAGTAAAATTAAGTACTCTGTAAGCATATTTTTTAGATTACTACTATTACTCTTAAATCTTTTATGATGAAATTCATCAATAGAAACTTTACCAAAAGGTTGCAGCAATGCCTGAAAGTCCTCTAGGCTCAGCAGCCCATCCTCACTATAACTAATTAAAAAACGATCACATTTCATCTCATTGAAAATTTGTCTAAACGACTCTCTAATTTTCGTTTTCGTACAAAAATTAGAATATTGATCCCTCCAAGGCCTTAGGCCGCTAACCCCAATAGCTTCGGGCTCATCCCCCCGAGCTATGGTCTCTAATACATGATAATTGGCAGCATATTGCCTTTTCATATATGGAGGGTCAATATAACAAAGGTCCGCTTCTATTAATTTAGCATTTTCCTCAGCATAACCTTGCATAACGGTATGATCTTCAACGTTATCCATTAGTAAAAGTTCTGATTTATATAGTTTTAACTCACTTTTAGAGCGACCAGACAACTTTGACATGTAATGCCCGTAGGTCCCTGCAATATTTGCTATATCATTAGTACACATTATAACATCATGATTTAATAGACTATACTCATCATTTGTTAGCATTCCCTGTGTTTTTAAAAGTGACAGATCCCTTCTAATCCCATCAATTTTCATCGCATTCTCAGGGCTATAATAATTACGCGCTTTTTCTGTATTCTTAGGAGAACCATCACATGATAGCTCCTTCCAAAAATATCCCTTTTCAGGTTCAGCTAAAGAAAGAGACTTAATCATTAACTCATATCTAGAATTGCCCGTTCGATCTACATTCAATAACTTACTTGTAATATACTCATCCGCTCCCAGAAACATAGGTTCCGAAGAAAACCTCAAATTAACAACAGCATGATGATATGAGTATGTCATTAAATCATTAGCGATAACTTTATAACCTAATTTTCTAAGCTCACCGGATACGGCAGCAGTACCACACATTAAATCTACAACCGTTGAACCCGGTTCACAAAGTTCACCAATCTTATTTAAAACAACATCTAATATTTTAGTCTTTGAACCAATGTAACGAAAACCCATTAAATACGACCTTTAAAAATATCTTTTACGCCAATCATCTTCAAAGCTTTAACTGAAATAAGTTCTTGTGATTTATCAATCGCCTTGAAGATCGAATTATAGTCCTCAATTGATAAACCATAAATATCAGCCACCAACATTTCAATAGATGCATCAAAGTCTTTAGTTATAGCCCCCTTACCTTTCAATATCTTAGATAAATTTAAAGACATTTCACTAACTCTACCTTGAATGTTTTTTGATAACCGACTTAAATCTGGTATTGGTATCTCCAGTACTTGTTTTTGGGTAATGTAGGGGTGACTTTTCCATTCAATCTCACCATTAGACATAGCAACAAAAAAGAAAGCCATTCTAGAGTTCAATATCATAATTAACAATTCTAGCGTTATAAAACGACACAAATCGTTATTTAATTTAAACATATACACTACTTGATTAGTCAAACAAGCGTCGTAATCAATTGAAGCAGAAATACCTACCCCTGTTTTACGTACAACAATTTTATCTCCTGTATAGACTTCAAGTTTCTTATAGTTTATGCCCTTACGGTCTAACTCAATCCATAAATCATTTCTTAAAGAATATCTAGATATACTTTCACCTACGATAAGAGATCGACTACTACCAACATCATGTTGATGAACTATAACGTCTTTATTTTCCTCTAAAATAATATTTTGAGCACCACAAGACTTACACTCATATACTTCCTTTTTAGGTAATGGAGTCCAATCTTCACATGAAGAACAACGAATAACATTCCCCTTTTTAGATAATTCAACCCCTCGACAACTTGACAAATAATCCCTACATGTATGTTGTTGGTTTAAAATTTTGGTATAAATCGTACTCAATGAATCATCTATATCAATATTAAATAAATAATCTTTATTATTAGTGAATCTGGATTGCTTTATTTTATGTAGAAGTTCTTGTTCAGCTTCCAGGAAGCTCATTGTTCCTTTTATTATTTTTTTTCTGTATTCTCCAGAAGCCCTAATGCAATCCACATAATGAGACCTGTCAACATGACTTTTCTTACATATAATGACAGAACATGCTCTATTCACTGAAGAAAAAATGCCTTCACCAAATCTACCTATAAAACATATTTTAGTATTCTTAATTAATAGCTCTCGTAACTTATCCCGTTCTTGATAAAAAATAGAGTCAGGAACAATGAAAGCAATAACACCATTATGATTTAATTGTTCCACAGCCATTTCAATAAATAAATCGGATGTATCAAATTGACCTGTAAATAAAGAAAAATTACTTTTTTCAATTAATTTTTTATAACCATTAACATCAGCTCCCCATGGAGGGTTAGCAATAATAAGATCAAAGCCAGATGAATTTATCTTAAATTTATTTATTAAGAAATCCCAACCAGCATCACACGGCATAGAGTTAGGACATAAACCATTATCTACAACGCCTTTGAATGCAGTGGGTAATCTTTTTGAAGCAACACCTACAGCTTCTGCATCAATATCTACACCAAACATTTTGGTATTACTTTTGTATTTACTCGTTAAGTTATTCCAAATTGAAAAGAGTAATTCGCCATCACCACAAGCAGGATCTAGTATACTTATTGCTTCATTGGATCGTTTATCTAAATTAAGATATTCAATAGCTTTACTAGCTACATACTCCGCCAGCTCACTAGGAGTGTATACAACACCATTTAACTTCTTTATATCATTTCTATCAGTCGTTTCTTTCAAAGCATCTAAAATAAGTTCTGAATGATTTTTTCCCTTCATACTTGCCTCCAACCTTTGCAGCAAATCTTGAGGAATAGTTAACGATACCTGCACTCCCTGACTTTCTTTTTTACTCATCAATTCACCCAAACAATTCAGTCATTAATGACAACCATGGCATTTTACACAAAATACTAAAAATCACAATCAAACCCAACATACTAAACCTAACAAAAAACTACATAAATTCAAAAACTTACCAAAAAACCAGTCAAGTTAAAAATAAGTATTGCTATCTAAATAAATCAAACATTCACAGATACAATATCTAAATAAGACATATTTCCATCACAAAATTCTTACAAATTAATTAATCTCTGCACGTTTGAGTTGATACAACCGTTTACAGATCACCTGTAAGGCAATGATTTATCGAAGTAATAAAAAGTATTTCAGAACTAGTTTTAGCAATGGATACATTGCTGTGATTATTCGACACCATTAGTAGAACCATCACGGGGACAATACTCTCGCTACTTCAGCAGAGAATGACAGCAATCGATGCCTCTACATTGCCACTACGTCTTCTGAAATAGAAAGCCAGACCCTTGCGAGATCTGGCTTCAAATGAGTTATCACATACTAAGCAACGAGTTTTTCAGTATGTTTTAGGTTGTAATCTTCTAGCATATTTACTGCTTCATTCAGCTCATCAGGGTGAAATATCAAACTTAAATCCACCATCGGATACTTACGAACAAACCAAGATAATAATGGCAACATACGGCTAGTAATTGGTAGCGCAGATTCAAGTAACTTACGCCCCTTATTATTCGCTAAATCTTGCTTAGTGATACCTTCAATCCCCTCATCCTCAAATATCACCACCATCTTGTCATAGTGACCACGAGGAGCTCGTTGTGGTGTGCTTGGTAAGCCCCAACCACCTTGAGTGATAGCACGTAACATCTGTACCTTGAAAATACCCTCTGAGCCATCTTCTAGGTATTTAATGCCTGTACCCTTGAGATAACGACGAACCTTGTAAAAATCCATCCAGTTATCCCAATCTTCCATCGTCTTTAAACAATTATTTACGCGCCATTCGTCGAAGTAAGTACGAGCATCTAAGCCCTCATCAACGGTATTCCATGGAACGGTATCAAACGATAGGTGCTCTACCATTTCACCGCTAACAGGGTGACGAACTTTCACCATACGTGGGTCTACAGGACAACGCTTAAAGTCCCATTCCAAATTAAGTGTCTGCATCGTATGAATTGATACTAAATCCATTTCCTTTAACCACATATCACGAGCTGAGGCTAAATGACTGCGTTCTATCTTCTCTCCTGCATAGCGGTCTAAAAACTTAGTTACCATCCATGTATTTTCATTAACGCCTTTCGGTGGTTTAACCCCTGCCTTAGCGCATACTGGCTTGGTGCTACCTAATTCAGACGTTAATTGCCCACGAGTTTTCATAGAGATAATCTGCTTCGCATGGTGCTTGAGTTGCATCATGTCTTCACCGCTGACTTCAGTACAGATTTGCTGGAAGCGTTGTGCTAATGGTCCATCTAGGCAACTCTCCAATTGCTCTTGGGTGGCATTAGTAAGAAATCCATCCGTAGTTGCACTGACGATTTGAATACTATTATCCTTCGTGAGCTTACGAATAACTTCCATCATAGTGGCACGAACAAAACCCGTTGCATGAGCAGCATAATGTGCATTGGTCACTGGTGAGTATGGGATCTTACTGCTCAATCCTGACGATATGTCGAAGCCAGATTTTTCCCGAAGTCCCTGCCCAACTTTGCCGTAAAGGGTGTTGCCTATCAATTTCCAGAGCTGGTCGTACAGCTCATTACCCTCTTTTTTATACTTAGAACGTTGCTTACGGATGATCTTCGTAAATGCCTTGAACTGAGAAACTGAACCCTCTTTCCAAGGGATAACCTGACCGTGAAGGATCTCAATTTCTACACCTGCATCATAAGCCAATTGCAACTCTGGTGCTGTCACGTAAGTCATTCCCTCTAACGGGTAATAGATACCACGCAAATCAGTACGGCATGGCAATAGCCCCCACTTTGTGCCCTCTGGATGCTTGAAACGAACATAAGCAAAGCCCATGGTATGACCTCGATAATCTTCAATGTTCTTCGACTCAAACGAGTTCAGGTAATCAGCTTCGAGAATATCGACCAACGCTGTAGTGTAAGCACCAGATAAGTCGTAATCGTTATAGTCACCTAGTTCAGTAATACCAAAATACGCTCCGAAGTTCGCACCACCATAAAAACAGTTCACGGCTAGTGCGTCGGTATACTCTCGGCTCACCGTCTTAGCTATATTGATAGATTTACGAACCCCATTACTCTTAGCATGGTAGTACTGACCCTGACGTTTCTCATACCCTAAGAACTCGTGCATTTCATTCGTACCACCGCACGTATGTTTGAACAATGACACAGCAAAATTACCAAGTGTTGAGGGCAACTGTTTCAACTCTAACCCTGTATCTTCCTGCATATCAACCAGTGCGAATTTCTGCATTTTCAAACCATACTTCAAGGCAATTTCCGCATCACGAACGGCATAGCGATCAAACAAGCTTTGATCCTCACAATACAGATCATCCATACGAGAGATCATTCCGTCTGCCAATGTCATTTTAGGAATACCCACTAGCTCACCAATATCATCAAGTGACGCCTTACTACTTAATAGCATTGTGTCGATGAAGCGCACTTTGGTTTCAAAGCTATTGTTCGACCCTGTATAGAACTTGGTGTTTTCAGTCTTGTACTTGCTGCGACCAATAGATGCCAAATCAATTCCATAAGAACCACGACCTGAAGTAATTGAACCTTGAACCGCAGTAAAAGAGTTCTTATGGTTTTTACTTTTAGCTCCGATACTCCAAAACTCTTCAAAGGAAGCAATATCAGCACGTAAGAAGTGGGCATAGATAAAGGTATGCTCAGGCCATTCATCGATGAATCCACGAGCTTTAGCCTTGATTAGCAACTCTTGAATGAACTTGTCGAAATTCACCTTGTAGCTCTTAGTGCGATTGGCGAGGAGCTTTCGCTTTAGCATTTCCTCATCTTTCGGCAGACCTTGTTCACGACACGCCTTGATAAGCTTAGCCATCTCAGTATGCTTCACACCTTTAAAGAACTTGTCACCGACCTGAACGTAATATGAGTAACAGAGAATGTCATTTTTTCCTGTCTCAGGGTTAAAGACCCACTCGGAATCAATAGCAATATGCACTGCCTTACCCTTACCACGCATCGCAGCCCAAGGAGCTGAACGTAGCCCCTCGAAATAACGCTTTAACTGCTCATCAACAATCTTTTTAGCTTCCTCACGGGTACGCAATTCTTGCTGAAATTTGGCGACTTGATCATCCAGTATGTAAGAACGATTGTTAGAAAATGTGGCTTCTAGAAAATCACCAATTTCACGGTCGGTTTGACGCATGATTTGATAATCTGTTTTGGCTTCTTGCTCGAAAATATTCATCTTTAATTATCCCAATGGGGTGAATTTAAGACGAAGCAATCCATTACCGAACTGCTTCATCGATAATCGGGTATGTAAAGACAGGTAATAAATGAGGTGCCTAATGGGACTGATGCTCAAGATGAGACAAGGGTAATTAAAGTTGGCAATAAAATAGTATGCACTCAGGCGTGGCTTGCTAAACCTATTTTAATAGCAATATTCTCCTTACAGTTAACAGGTATAAATTAACTTATTTTAACCCAACGACACGAGTCCAACGCTTAACGAACTGCATTAACTGCTTACGTCCAGCACAATCTTGACCATTTTTCTCTGCAATAGAAGTATGGAAGCACTTCTTAACATAGTTTAGTAAAAATGCAGACTGATCAAGTTGACCATGTTTACGTTCAAATTGCTCAATACTATCTTCTAATATCTCGATATAAACACCGGATTTCCCTTGTTTATTATCAACACAATTTTCTTCAATGATATTTAGTAATGTCGCTTTCATAATACTCACTCCTATAGTGATAAAATTAATAATTAAAGTATTTCTGTCAGATCTGGTTGGGAAAACTTACCCATTTCATAGCTCTCAATAGCTGCATGGAATTTAGATACCGCAAGATCACGAACCTCTGCTGTACGGATAGAAAGAAAAGCAAGAATAGCGTCTCCCTCACTACGAAAAATCAAACCCTTAAGGTCTGAACCCGAGTGATTTTCAATGGCCTGAATCAAGGAACAACGTACATAATTACCGTTACCTAAATTAAGCAAAGGATCAGTTTTTGATCCATTAATAATTGCCTTAGTACATTCATCTGCATCAAACGATGTCTTACCATCTTCATCAGGATTTAGCTTCGTGTAGCTGATAGTTCGCCCCTTTTTATCTAACAAGATAAACCACTCATCTAAGCGAATAATACTTGCTATAATCTTGATTGCCAGCGAGTGCTTATCAAGCGTTCCGATGGATCCACGTTCAGTTTTCTTAGTTGTTCGAGCCATGTGATTACCTCCAGTTGTTTAAATTTCGAACATCATTACCTAAAAAACAAAATTAATCAATACCTAACATTTCAACAACTTACACCTAAAAAGGTCGAGTGTTAAATACTAGTCACCCAATAAAACCAGCGTCAATCTAACGATAATTTTTAATAACATTTACATCACAAAGTTTTGCGCCTTGAAGAAGCCACGAAATATCTGGATTAATAAATTTATTAACATTTAAGCGATGCATTAAAATAACCATCAACATGAAATCAGTTAAAAAAACATCAAAAAAATAACGCAATAATTAGTTAAAAAAAAATGGAATATTATTTAAAAAACACTTAATCGTTCGTTTTTCAAACAACAAAAAAGCTGTCAGCACAAAAATTTAAAAAAGTAATGAGTGTCTTAAAACATTAGGTAGGTTAGATTTTGGAGATTCAGAGATAAATCTCAGGACACGTTATGCTATGGGTACATCGCTGTTATTACAAAAAGCATCGTGACACTATTCTTAACTGCAACTATCACGGCAACATCAAGATATGAATATCCGCAATACATACTGCATTGCATTACTAATATTAAAATTGTTCTATCTCTCCTTATCTCCATTAGGTTAAATCGACACGCGCTATACTAAAGATGAAAAAAAAAGTAGAGATATAACATCCCTACTTTTAACTACTCAATCCGCCTTACCGAATACAGCGCCAATCACCCCACCAACCACAACGCCAACAGGTGTACCTAATGGATGCGGCACCTTAGAGCCTATCATCCCACCAATAACCATACCTTTTTTACAACCAGACTCACTCAGCTCTACTTCATAACGAGTTAGTGTATCGCTATCAGGGTAGTAAACCGACATCGCATTTTTCTTCATATTATTCTCCTGTTATTTCAGATATGAAAAAAGGCGACACCATTACTGGCATCGCCCTAAGACATAATCAAATTATTGAGATGACTTAATCGTCATCATCGTCAGCCATGAAGTCACCACCTAACCAACCATCATCGCCCGGTTCCATATCGAAGTCCTGACTGAAACCAGAATCTTCGGTGCCGTCATCATAATCGCCTTGGTCTTCCGTCCAACCGCCCATAATCCTCTCCTATAACTTCAAGTAACTATCAACATGTCTTACAGTAGTTCTGAGTCACTTGCTTGCAGCTATTACAAACCCACTGACCACAACGGCTACATGATGTTCCACCTTTCACATCTGTCTTCTTACTACATTGATGACAAGTCCATGATTTAGGCCCATTTCCGATACTCTTAAAAAATGACATTTTACTTAAGCTCCTAATTACTATTTAACCGTCATTATTATTGGTTCATTTCTGTATTACGCAATGAAGTCTCTTTGTTTTCATCAGCACCATCACACTTGGTAGGGTCTAATTGCTTTCCATTTAGAGTCCCACAAGCGTCCGCTTTCCAATGAGCAATAATCCCTGAAATCGGAGTGGCTTGTGGCCCTGCTTTTCCATTCCATTTCGCTTCTAATTGCTCTTTAGCAATAGAAGGACTTCCACCTAATGTTCCACCACTGCCGCCACCATAAGCCAAAACTTGATGTGACATTGAAGACAGCATAACGCCGACTACCAGTGATTTTATTAATGTACTTTTCATTTCGATTGTCCTTTTTATTACAAAACGAATACCACAAAGCCAAACTCGACAATGAGCCTTTCATGGAGTCCGTTTATTTTGAAGTTGATCCCCGACACGTTGTGTCGAGAGAGATAAGAAATTTACGATTTGCTTGTAAAGCCTTACAGGGCATGAGTAAGCAAAGGGGGTGAAATTGATAACAAATCCAGTAACCCTATTGATTTTTCTAAGTAAAAATCACTTCTCTTTATCCCTCGACACATCCTGACATGTGCTCACCGTAAAGTTGTAGATATGAAAGAGAGTGAGAAATACGACAAATTAGCTAGGAGACTAGGCATGATATTGACCCGATTGAATACGGGTGAAAAACTGCATCTGGAAGAATTAGCTGTCGAGTTCAATGTATCTACACGAACACTACAACGAGATTTTAACGAGCGATTAGATTACCTTCCGATAGAAAGACAAGGAGCAATATACTTTTTAAACCCGACCGTATTAGGCAAGCAATCAGGCCGAGAGTTGTCTGTGTTATTACTTAATATGGGACTAGATTCCCTATTCTCAGGTAAGCATTATCTTAGTAATGGAATATTGAACAGTCAGGTGACACCACCATTTCTATTTAAAAATCCCAACATTGAAAACATCAGTAATAATGCTCAAATCTTTGATAAATTAGTTGAAGCAATACAGAGAAAGCATGTTATTTCCTTTACCTACAATGATAAAACCTACTCCGAGTTCTACCCTTATCGGTTGGTGAATGACAGAGGGTTCTGGTATCTGGCTGGGAGCCACAGAGAGCGATTAGATTCGCTCAGAGTTGCCTATATTTCTCAGTTTATTCGACACGAGGATAAATACATTCCTCATCGTAATATCGAAAAGCAACTCACTGAGCAACCCGTAGATAGTGAGCTTCCTTGTATTATTGAAGTCATTGTTAATGTTCACCGTAATGCGGTTGACACCATCTTGAATGAGGAGTCTTTACATCAATTTGTGCTGTTAAAAGAACTAGAATCAGGTGATGCACTGCTTAGTTATAAAACCAACAACACATCATCATTAATCCGTTATTTAAAATCGTGGGTTCCTGATGTAGAGGTTCTATCGCCTGACTGGTTTCGATATCAATTGATGCAAGAGTTACAGTCCTATTTGGATTCAACCAAGTAGACACATTGTTTCTACTTAATCTTGTTTTAAGGACTAATGAATAGCCATGTGGCCTCTAAAACTAAGCTATTACATAATGTCTTCAATAATTTCAGTCATACTCAAAGTAAAGATTAAACTTGTAACTATGTAACGAATATCAAAAAGGGTATGACCGGAATTAATAGTTGTGATTTAGTGAAAAACACAGCCTTTACCTCGCATCCAAAACCCTGAAATATCCATTTTTTAAGCCGAATTTCTAACATATATATAACTAGTGCTGTGCACATCTAATATAAAAGAGATAAGTGAATGTATTTAGGTAAATTTAACTCTGTTTATCTTTCAGCTATCCATACAATAAAAGGTTACTCTCAATTAACATCGAGATAATCAGCTCCCATTGCTTGTTGAAGCAATGGGAGTGATTAATGCCAAAAATCCAGTAACCACCATGAAAACAGGTTAAAATTAAAATTCTCTCCTTGGTTTAAAACACCATTTTTCTAGCTCCATCGAACTACTCCCCTCTGAATCCCGACTACAACGTTTAAGTAAAACGTTGCGGAACGTTACCCAAATGAAAAAGGCTTCCCATCACACCATAACGAACATGAGAGAATGGGAAGCCTTAATTTCACTAGGAAGTGACTGACAGATTTTATGGTGCATACATGGTACTTTCAACTTGGTTTGTTACCGATGGATTAATCCACCGTAACTTTTATTTCATCAAACGCTTCCATGCCTACATAAGCTAAGAAATTCATCTCCCACATCTGGTAGAAGTCCATCACGCTCATGTCACTAATAGGCAATGGTTGCATGTTTTGAAATACAACTTCTCCATTGGCAAAATCAAAATCAACATCTTTAGCCAGTTCAGGATAGGGATACCCCACATAACTAAAGTCAGTAATGTAGCTAAAACTCCATTGCCCATTTTCTTGCTCGATACGGATTTCCACCGGATGCCAACCACCATCTTCAGCACTGTAACTAGTATCTCTAAAATTAAAGGTTAAGACATTGGTTGATGGTGTTGGTAGGTCATGTTGATTGGCGATTTGTTCTAGCTTGTCTTGCAAATCCACACTGACAGGCAGCAGTAAGCCCTCAACACTAAAAGTTAAGTTCATAATAAAGTCTCGTTTAATTTGTTAAGAATACGCCCTTAGTTAGAGCGAGGTATGAAAGCCTAAACAGGCTTAGTTGGTAAGGATTGATGATTTTTTCAGAATTATTCAGACTTAGTTTCACCGTCCACTAGAGATAACAACTCCTCTCTACGTTGCTCGTAATCAGGTGCTAGTTGATGAAGGAAGACTGATTTCTCCGTTGGGATGATAAGACCAAGCCCACGGCAACAAGCCGCTAAGAACCCGGCATTATTTGCACTACTACCTTTGAATACAGATTTAAATACAGTGCTCTTAAATGGCTTGTCTTCTTGCTCATTTAGTAAAGTAAATACATCGTCAATAGCAATCCACTCCTTAGAATGAAGTCCTCCACCTTCATTACCTGAAAGACGAAGATATAAGGCTTTTAGTTCATCATGTTCAGAAAGCTCATAGAACACATGATTTACTGTTTTTGGTGATAGTTTTAATGCTTTACCATCAAGAACGATATTAGTGAAATGATCTACTGGTACATCTGCTGTAACTTCAGCTTGTTCATCACCCTCTATGATTTCAGGTTGAATAGAAACTTCTTCATTACTGATTTCAACATCAGATTTAACTGTTACTTGTTTATTATTTGATTTACGTGCCATGTGACACCTCCTTTAAAATGGAATGATTTAGATTAAATTGGTTTTAAGACTCAACTAGGTCAGCGAGCTTGACGACAGGGAACGTAGGGCTATTCATTGGAGCAACTAAATAAATACCACCACCGTCACTGGTTATAATGGCGAGCGCTAATAGCCAAGGACATTCATCATCAAGTAGTAAAACGAACTCAGGATAGTTAGTTACAAAACGTAATAAGTGTTGCACTTGCTCACTTTCTTCACTCAATGATTTATCTGTATCGCCTTCTTCAATAAGGTACAAACAAGTATTGATTTCTTCCCATACTTCGCTCGTTGATTTCTCATCACCGAATGGCTCAATCAGGTGTTCTAACAGTTTCGCTTTAATCCCATTAGGTATTGGCAGCGCTGATACTTCTTCAAATTTGTTTACTTTCTTCATCGTGAATTTTCCTTTAATAATGAAAAAGCCCCTGTTTAGCGATGAACTAAACAGGGGCTTTCTAATGTAGAATTTTAACTAACGTTGTATTTATCCAAGCGATACATGACCACTCACCATATCAGACAGATGTGAGCCAATTTCACGCCTACGTCCGACAGTTAGCTTGGAGTAGCGCCTTGTTGATGAAAGGTCAGCATGATTTAACTGCTTGGCTATATCGTGTAATGGCACACCATTCGAGGCCAATAGACTACCTACGGTATGACGAGCACTGTGTAAGGTTATGTTGGCTTTATCTCCGGGGATATCAGGCAGTCCCATTTTTAATTTAATCACCTTCAAAGCATGTCTAGCTGGACTTATCGGTTGACCTTTCCGCTGTCCAGCAAAGATATAAGGGTTATTCGACACCTTAGGTATCGACTGCAAAACCTCAACCATGTAATCACTCAGATAAATAACGTGTGAACTACCGTTTTTCGTATGTGGAATAGTAAGAATTTGTTCATCCCAATTAATGTCATTCCATAAGCGAAATCTCAGCTCTTTATCACGCAGTCCAGTTAGAAATAGCAGAGCGAGAAATGCCCCTGTGTGTCTATCTGGATACTCTAGAGCATGGCGAATAAAATCCTTTAATTGTACTTCCGACAAATAACCCGTACGCACATTATCTTCTTTCATCAAGCTAACCTTATCAGCAACCAGAGGAGCATCCATCAACTTATATGCTTGGCGGTTCACCGTTTTCAACAATGCTAATACTCGATTAATCGTAGCCGCTGCATAAGGTTTATTCGTGGTTTTACTGATAGCTCCTTGCATTTCCATCTGAACTTTAATGATGTGTGCTGCGGTCAATTCATGGATAGATACATGCTGTATAGACTTCGCATGACGAAACCTTGCGACTTCATCTTTCCAAGAGCGTTTTTGCTTAGCCAATGGCAGATAAACCTCATTGAAAAAACGTTCAAGGGACATAGAAGAATCAATCTTTTCAGTATCACGCTCGATCTTCGGATCAATACCTTCAAGGATTTGTTGACGATATTCTTTAGCTATTTTTCGTAAAGTAATTATGTCGGTCTCGGGATGCTTACCAAGACCAATAGACGCTTTCTTACTCGTGATAGGACTGATATATCGAAGTAAGAAACGCTTGTTACCAGACTTACCCACTAGGCAGCGAACACCCGTAGGCAATCCACTGTCTTTCATAGCAGACAGGTTAACTTCGTAATCGGTGGATTTTGCAGTTGTGGGATTGGGCTTGAGATTGTTTAGAAATGCGGTGGTTAGTCGTTGTGGATTTTGCTTACTCATTCAAACCTCCATTAAGTAGATATTCTATTAATTAATATGTACTTAATTGGCTGTTTATTACGGGATTAGTTTGAATGGTGTTAGTTCAGGTTATGTATGGCGGGGATTAATGCTAAATTTCACAGACTGACTTTAGCAATGGATACATTGCTGTTATTTAGTTTTTCTTTACGCTCATGCTTGTAGGTGTAATGACATCGTAGAATCATCACACGATGTCAATCTGGATAATCACTGATAGTAGTGACGCTGCACTCCTACCATTATCAGGTTCTGAAATTGATTTAAAACTACAGTGATTCTTTTTCTACAAAGCGTGAAAAATGATCGTTCATATACCTTTCAAAGCGACTTAATACATCCAATTCTAAATGATGTGTACTTAATTCAGTACCTTCATCAATAGCCAATGAAGCTAATGTTCTTTTATCTAATTTCTTCGATACTTTCAAAATAAAGCGCTTATTTTTTTGCTCAAATGATAATAAGTGTTGATCGAATAACTTATCAATATGAGCACAAAGTAATAATCCATTAGCACCATCCAATCGCTCAATACTATCTTCACAATCACGCCATGGCTTAATATGAGATGCTATTAACATTTCTCGAATATTAATCAATGTGACGGCACAACGTTCACCACCCCAAATCTTAGCAACCTTATCTCTAAATACACCCTGACCTATCCTAGCATTAATCAATTGCTGTTTTTCTGTAAAGGATAAATCTGTGTTTGTCACTTGAATTAAATCATCAGCAAACTGTTCTTCTGAGGTTGCATTAACTTCAGAAAATAATTTATATCGAGAGCTTTTATATAACGATGTAACATCTTTAATCACATCATAAATCACAACATCCTCTGGTTTGAATCTTATGTTAAAGTTCACCAACGGATCATCTTCTATAAGCAAATTAGAATTGATATTAACCATTTCTAATTGCTCTATCATTTCATCAAACCAACCCTGTGATTGATATGTTTCAATAGCTTTCTCTGCATCGTCCTTAGTTATACATTCCACTTTATTGATGTGACCAATGCATAACTTCTTCCCATGGTGAATGGTATATAAGCTTATTTTATAGCTCATTCCTTGATGAGATTTATTTGGAGTATTAATCCCTTGCAAGAATGAATATTTAAATCCTGAGATTGTTTTATCTAAGTCTAATAACCACTCTTCATGTCCGTAGCCGGGATTAACCTCAAATGAATTTTTATCTTGGCTTTTACCTTCAGGTCCCGATGGTTTAACCCATTGATTAGAGTTCCAACAAATTCGAGTTGCTTTACTTTCCATAATTAAATAACCAATTAAACACAATCAAAGATTCATTATACTATTGAAAATTAAAGTTATTTCATACCTAAGTCACTAAATCATCATAACACCGTAAATTCACCATGGTCGTACCATGGTTCTGGTAGCTCAGAGCTCTTGGCAATACTGGCTTGCGACTTTGCAGTAACCGGAGTTTGTTGGATTTACTGGAATACTTTTGTGCACAGAATCGTCATACGATGAACCATAGATGGACCATGGACAGGAATTGAAGCGCGATAAAGGAAGTTTATTGGGAGAGATAAATACTGATAACAGGAAAGAAAAACTGAGGTCAGCTTTTGATTGTGCCAGATACAACAAAGCCCCGATTTTCATCGAGGCTTTGTTATTTAAATATGGTACCGGTAGGCGGACTTGAACCGCCACGCCCGAAGGCAACGGATTTTGAATCCGTCGTGTATACCAATTTCACCATACCGGCTTTATCAGCATTGCTGCTTGATGTGATTGATTATACTCAGAGATGATCTTGGCGCAAGCTCTTTATTACTCTTAGTTTTTTGTTTGCTGAAATAAGCAGCACTTATTTACAATCTGATTTTCATTTTTTCCCTCACAGTCGTTATACTGCTGTCAGTTTTTTAATTTATGGAAGAAAAAATGAACACTCAAAAACAAGCTGGCTTTATGCGCCGTATGGGAGCATGGTTTTACGATACCTTAATCATTAGTGCTGTGATGATGCTAACTGGTGGCGCTATCGTGGCAACGCTTGAAATGCTTTATGGCGCAGGCATTATTAGTTACGGTGAATTTCCTGATGTGAGCTCTTATCTCAATCACGATCCGCTATGGCGTAACCTTTACCCTGTGACTCTTGTTTCTGTTTTCGTTGGCTTCTTTGCTTACTTTTGGTGTAAAGGCCAAACTCTTGGAATGCGAGCATGGAAACTACAAGTACAACAACTTGATGGCTCCCCTATCACACTAACCCAAGCTATTATCCGTATGTCTACATCGGCATTTGGTTTAGGTAACTTATTGGTTTTTATCTCTCACGATAACTCAGCCTTCCAAGATACATGGGCAAAAACACGCGTTGTTGTTTTAGATAAAGCGATTTAGTACTAAGCACAAAAAATTAAATACAAAAAAAGGAGATACATTTTTAATGCATCTCCTTTTTATTTAAGTAAATATTATAATTTTCTATTTAACAAACCGACAGTCACGGCTAAAAAGACCAAACTCGGCCCTAGTGCACCGAATATGGGGTGTATGTTATACACCAAGGTCATTGGTCCAAATACTTCATTAGAAATATAAAACGTAAAGCCTGCAATCACACCAGATAAAATACGAGCGCCCATGGTCACACTTCGTAATGGACCAAATACAAATGACAGAGCAAGTAGCATCATTACCGCTACCGAAATTGGCTGCAGTGCTTTACGCCAGAAAGCCAATTCATAACGTGACGCATCCAATTCTGAATCTTTTAAGTAATTCACGTAATCATAAAGTCCAGTTAATGACTGCTCTTCTGGTTTCACGGTTACGACTGCTAATTTGTCTGGCGTTAAGGTTGTTGACCAATCTAAAGAATCGACTTTCTTTTCACTGATCACTGCCTTATCTTTCATTTGAGTAATCGATACATCATTCATTTTCCAGTCATCTTGAGCAGCTTGATACGTTGCTGTGCGTGCAAAAATAACGTTATTTAGCTCTTGATTATCATTAAATTGCCAAACCGTTACGCCATACAGCTTTTCTTTATTTTCTACTCGAGCTAAATAAATGAAATCATCAGCATCTTTTGCCCACACGCCAGCTCTGACTGCTGCGATATTACCGCCTGAAACTTCAAAAGTACGTAAATCACGAGCCATTTTCTGCGCTTGAGGTGCACCCCATTGCCCTAATGCCATTACCATTAGCATTAATGGGATTGCCGTTTTTAACACTGAAACACCGATGCTTAACTTTGAATAACCCGCCGCTTGCATAACGACTAATTCAGAACTAGCTGCAAGCATACCCAAACCGATTAAAGCCCCAAGTAGTGCAGCCATTGGGAAAAACATCTCAATATCACGAGGCATACTTAAAATTACAAAATACAAAGCATCAAGTAGATCGTAAGTTCCTCGCCCTACTTTTCGTAATTGCTCTACGTATTTAATGATCGAAGATAAACCAACTAACGTCACCAAACATAGAGCTGAGGTGGCAATAATCGTACGGCCAATATACCAATCTAAAATCTTAAACATTCTTTGGTTTTCTCCGCATTTTATCTTTTATTTGTCTAACAAAAACACTGTCCATGGAGTTAAGAATAATACCAACTAACAACAATGTTGCATTAATTGCCCATAAACCAATAGAAGGGGCAAGGCCACCATCTTCTATCGCTGACTTGCCCGCACTTAATGATAAGAAGTAAGCCAAGTAAAGCAAAACTGCTGGCCCAAGTTTAGCAAAACGTCCCTGACGAGGGTTTACGGCAGAGAGAGGCACAACCACCATTGTTAATAATGGAATACAAATAATTAGAGAGATACGCCATTGCAATTCTGCTTTCGCTTCTAATTCTGGACGCTTCATTAAATCAAGCGTTGGAATAGCGTCCCAATCACGACGTTTTTCTTTAACTTCTTTTTGTCCAATCAGAACTTCATAAGACTTAAAATTACTTTCTAAGTAATCTAGACGAGTTGGGATGCCCTCATAGCGAGTTCCATCCTGAAGCTCTAACACCTGACGGCCATCTTTAAGCTCTTTCACTACCCCTTTATCAGCAACCAATACACTTGGGCGTAAAGAGTCATGCGGAACAGGTTGTGCTAAAAATATGTGGCGCAGCTCTTTGCCATTTTTATTGCTAATATCATCAATAAATACGACGGCTTTTCCATCTGGAGAGCGTTGAAACTGTCCTTTTTGCAACAAGTCTACACCAGCATCAGATTCGACAGTTTCCATTAGCTGTGTCGTTTTTTCTTGGCTCCAAGGAGATAACCAAAGTGAGTTAAAAGTAGCAGCAGCACCTGTAATTAACGCAAGGTATAACGCAGCACGAATAAGAATGGAGTTTCCCATACCCGTTGCATTCATTACGGTGATTTCACTCTCCGCATAAAGGCGACCAAACGTCAGTAAGATACCGATAAATATACTAAGCGGCAGCATTAATAGTCCCATCGCAGGCATATTCAATCCCACAAGGGAAAGAATCAAACCACCAGGAATATCCCCATCCGATGCGTCAGCTAACACACTAATAAATTTTTGACTCATGAAGATCAAAAAAAGTACAAAAAAGATCGCAAATTGACTCTTTAATGTCTCCTTGATCAAATATCTAATAATAATCACGTCGAATCTACCTATAGAAAACTTGTATTTTTGCCAGAATCACTATAATTTCCGTGTTAACCATTTATTTTTTAATCTTTGGCTGAATGTTAGCCTGTGAAATTAGTATACGAATATTACAGTATCTTGCTAGATTTTACTCATTATCTAACATTTAGTTCTATTTGTCTTTAGGATGTAGGAGTACGCATGGAGTTCAGTGTAAAAAGTGGTAGTCCAGAGAAACAACGCAGCGCTTGTATCGTTGTTGGTGTCTTTGAACCACGTCGTTTATCTCCAATAGCTGAGCAGCTTGATAAAATCAGTGGCGGCTACATAAGTTCACTACTTCGTCGTGGTGATCTTGAAGGAAAGCCAGGCCAGATGTTGCTATTGCACCAAGTGCCAAACATTCTTTCGGAGCGTGTTTTATTAGTTGGTTGTGGTAAAGAGCGTGAACTTGGTGAGCGTCAATATAAAGATATCATCAAAAAAACTATCAGCACACTAAATGAAACAGGCTCTATGGAAGCAGTATGTTTCCTTACAGAGCTTCACGTTAAAGGTCGCGATACGTACTGGAAAGTACGCCAAGCCGTTGAATCGACCAAAGACAGCTTATATACCTTTAATCAATTTAAGAGCAATAAGCCTGAGACTCGTCGTCCATTACGTAAGTTAGTCTTCAATGTTCCGACTCGCCGTGAACTTAACTTAGGTGAAAAAGCGATTGCTCATGGTTTATCTATTGCTTCTGGTGTTAAAGCATCGAAAGATTTAGGCAACATGCCACCAAACGTAGCAAACCCAGCTTATCTTGCTTCTCAAGCTCGTCGTCTTGCTGATGATTACGAAACCGTAACCACCAAGATCATTGGCGAAGAGGAAATGAAAAAGCTAGGCATGACCTCTTACTTAGCGGTTGGTCAGGGCTCTCACAACGAATCTATGATGTCTATCATGGAATACAAAGGTCACCCTGACCCTGCTGCAAAACCAATCGTTCTAATTGGTAAAGGTTTAACATTTGATTCAGGCGGTATTTCAATTAAGCCAAGCGAAGGCATGGATGAAATGAAATACGACATGTGTGGCGCAGCTTCCGTATTTGGTGCAATGAAAGCACTAGCTAAACTGAACTTACCACTAAACGTTGTTGGTGTACTTGCTGGCTGTGAAAACATGCCAAGCAGCAACTCATACCGTCCAGGTGATATTCTAACTACAATGTCAGGCCAAACGGTTGAAGTATTAAATACCGATGCTGAAGGTCGACTAGTGCTTTGTGATGCGCTGACTTATGTTGAACGTTATGAACCTGAATGTGTGGTTGATGTCGCAACATTAACTGGTGCATGTGTTGTTGCTCTTGGTCACCACATCAGCGGTTTGATTTCGAATCACAATCCACTTGCTCATGAGCTAATTAATGCATCTGAACAATCGGGTGACCGTGCTTGGCGCTTACCAATGGCTGAAGAGTACAACGAGCAACTAAGCAGCCCATTTGCAGATATGGGTAATATCGGCGGCAAAGCTGCAGGTACTATTACTGCAGGCTGTTTCCTTTCTCGTTTTGCTAAGAAATACCACTGGGCTCATATTGACAGTGCAGGTACTGCTTGGGTCTCTGGTGCAAATAAAGGGTCAACGGGCCGACCAGTCTCATTGCTTGTCCAATTCTTACTGAATCGTTCAGGCCAAGAAAACGAAGAATAAACCAATTCGTTTTATGATATAAAGGGCCTATATTGAGGCCCTTTTTTAATACGTACTATTTATCCACTTATAGAGAGTTTATGAGCCAAGCCCTTTTTTATGTTTTAGAACCCACATCTCCAGCTGCAACCACTGATGGTCAGCTAAAATTTGTGTGTCAGCTTGCTCACTATTATTACTCTCAAAATGCACGAGTGTATGTATTAGCCCAAGATAAAGAACAAGCCTTGCTGATTGATGAAGCACTTTGGCAATATGATGTATCAGAATTTACACCGCACAATTTAGTCGGAGAGGGACCAAAATCAGGCTCCCCTATCGAAATTGGTTGGGGAACATTACGCTCATCAGGACGCCGTCATGTGTTAATTAATTTAGCTCAAGAGGTCGCAAGTTTTGCTGTTTCCTTTGCTCAAGTGGTAGACTTCGTACCTTGCGAAGAAAAAAGCAAACAACAAGCTCGAGAAAGGTATAAAATATACCGAAATGCAGGCCGAGCCATGCAAACCGAGATACTGAAATGATGCCAATCATCATAGCTAAATGACTCATATATTTATTCTTTTTAAGAATGAGCCATTAATTATGATATTTGGCATTCCACTTTTTAATAGAGATATTCGTGACGAACACTATGGAAAAGACATATAACCCGCAATCGATAGAACAAGCTCTGTACCAGACTTGGGAAGAAAAAGGCTACTTTAAGCCACACGGTGACACTTCAAAAGAAGCTTATAGCATCATGATCCCGCCACCGAACGTCACAGGTAGCTTACACATGGGTCACGCTTTCCAAGATACAATCATGGATACTCTAATCCGTGCTGAGCGTATGAAAGGTAAAAATACGCTTTGGCAGGTTGGTACAGACCACGCTGGTATCGCAACTCAAATGGTTGTTGAGCGTAAGATTGCTGCTGAAGAAGGCAAAACAAAACACGACTACGGCCGTGATGCTTTCATCGACAAAATCTGGGAATGGAAAAACGAATCTGGTGGCACAATCACTAAACAGCTTCGTCGTCTAGGTGCATCTGTAGACTGGGACCGTGAGCGTTTCACTATGGATGATGGCCTATCTAACGCTGTTCAAGAAGTGTTTGTTCGTCTATACGAAGATGACCTAATCTACCGTGGTAAGCGTCTAGTAAACTGGGATCCAAAACTGCACACTGCAATTTCTGATCTTGAAGTTGAAAACAAAGACAAAAAAGGCCACATGTGGCACTTCCGCTATCCGCTAGCAAATGGCGTTAAGACAGCTGAAGGCAAAGACTACATCGTTGTTGCAACAACTCGTCCTGAAACCATGCTTGGTGATACAGGTGTTGCTGTAAACCCAGAAGATCCTCGTTACAAAGATCTTATCGGTAAAGAAATCCTACTTCCTATCGTTAACCGCCTGATCCCTATCGTAGGTGATGAGCACGCGGACATGGAAAAAGGTACAGGTTGTGTGAAGATCACTCCTGCGCACGATTTCAATGACTACGAAGTTGGTAAACGTAACCAACTACCAATGATCAACATCCTAACCTTCAACGCTGATATCCGTGAATCTGCAGAAGTATTCACAACCAACGGTGAAGCAAGCGATGTTTACTCAACAGAAATTCCAGCTAAATACCAAGGTATGGAGCGTTTCGAAGCTCGTAAAGCTATCGTTGCTGAATTTGAAGAACTAGGCCTTCTTGAAGAAATCAAGGATCATGATCTAACCGTTCCTTACGGCGACCGTGGTGGTGTAGTTATCGAACCAATGCTAACTGACCAATGGTATGTACGTGCTGCTCCTCTTGCTGAACCTGCAGTTAAAGCGGTTGAAGATGGTGAGATCCAGTTCGTTCCTAAGCAGTACGAAAACATGTACTTCTCTTGGATGCGTGACATTCAAGACTGGTGTATCTCTCGTCAACTTTGGTGGGGCCACCGTATCCCAGCTTGGTACGATAACGACGGTAATGTATATGTTGGTCGTACTGAAGAAGAAGTACGTGCTAACAACAACCTTGCGCCTGTAATCGTTCTACGCCAAGACGACGACGTACTTGATACATGGTTCTCTTCTGCATTATGGACATTTGGTACTCAAGGCTGGCCTGAGCAAACTGAAGATCTGAAAACATTCCACCCTTCAGATGTTCTGGTAACTGGTTTCGACATCATCTTCTTCTGGGTTGCACGTATGATCATGATGACCATGCACTTCAACAAAGATGAAAATGGTAAAGCACAAGTACCATTCAAGACAGTTTACGTAACGGGCCTAATCCGTGATGAAAACGGCGACAAAATGTCGAAGTCTAAGGGTAACGTACTTGATCCTATCGATATGATCGATGGTATCGACCTTGAATCTCTAGTTGAAAAACGTTGTGGTAACATGATGCAGCCTCAACTAGCTAAGAAGATCGAAAAGAACACTCGTAAGACTTTTGAAAACGGTATCGAACCATACGGTACAGATGCACTACGTTTCACTCTTGCTGCTATGGCTTCAACTGGCCGTGACATCAACTGGGATATGAAACGTCTTGAAGGTTACCGTAACTTCTGTAACAAACTATGGAACGCAAGCCGTTACGTACTAATGAATACAGAAGAGCACGATTGTGGCATGTCACTGTCTGTTGAAGAACGTGCAAACATGGAATTCTCTCTAGCTGATAAGTGGATTGAATCTCAGTTTGAACTTGCAGCAAAAGAGTTTAATGCTCACCTAGACAACTACCGTCTAGATATGGCAGCAAACACGCTTTACGAATTCATCTGGAACCAATTCTGTGACTGGTACCTAGAGCTAACTAAACCAGTTCTATGGAAAGGAACAGAAGCTCAGCAGCAAGCAACTCGCTACATGCTGATCACAGTACTAGAGAAGACTTTGCGTCTTGCTCACCCTGTTCTTCCTTACATCACAGAATCTATCTGGCAGAGCGTGAAACCGCTAGTAGATGGTGTTGAAGGCGACACAATCATGACTCAAGCACTTCCTCAGTTTAACGAAGAAAACTTCAATGCTGATGTGGTTGCTGATCTTGAGTGGGTTAAAGCGTTCATTACAAGCATTCGTAACTTACGTGCTGAATACGACATTGCACCAAGCAAAGGCTTAGAAGTAATGATTAAAGTAGCTGATGAAAAAGACGCTGCTCGTATTGAAGCAAACAAAGTTGTACTTTCTTCTCTTGCTAAACTGGATGAAATCAAAGTACTTGCAAACGGTGAAGAAACACCTGCATGTGCAACTTCTCTTGTTGGTAAATCAGAACTTATGATCCCAATGGCAGGTCTTATCGATAAAGATGCAGAACTTGCTCGTCTTGCTGGTGAAGTGAAGAAAACTCAAGGTGAAATCAAACGTATCGAAGGTAAACTAAGCAACGAAGGTTTTGTTGCAAAAGCACCTGAAGCAGTTATTGCTAAAGAACGTGAAAAACTGGAAGGTTACCAAGAGACTCTAGTAAAACTAGAAGCTCAACAAGAAACTATCGCTGCACTATAATGTAAAGCAAGCAAAATAAAAGGTCGATGCTAACGCATCGACCTTTTTTATTTATACCAATGTAACTATTGAATGATTTAACCAGTAATACCAATGTAACTAATTAGATGATCTATTTATTACGCAGGAAAATTACTTAAGAGTAAGGCAAAAATTCTTATAAGTAGTTATTCTACAATAATAATTTTTAACGCAACTATTGAGTGATTTAACCAGTAATAATGAACAACTAATTAATGGGATTAGTATTACTACAAGGGAAAATGAATCACGTTTTCCGTTTCACACAAACCAAACTCCAACTCGTGCAACTGCCCATCAAGAGTAATTTCTACACGATATAAATTGTCTGAATTGGGCTTCTCATCACTCCAATATTTGGGTGCTTCAACCTGAAAAAGAGCTGATACTTGATCACTACGAACATCAACAGGAATCGTCAAAGTCATACCATCAAACTTAATGCTTGCTGATATCAAATTGGCTTTATACGTTTGAAAAAACACATTCACTTTTAACTCACACCCATGGTGCCAAATTTGTTCAATAGTGATGTGATTTAAAGCGAGATGTGAAATAGGCTGAAGAAAACACACACCAAAGACACCAATATCTTCTTTAATATCGATATCCTGAACAGCACCAAATCGACGATGATAAGCCTGATTAATATTACAAAGCTTAGTCTCACTTTCATCATCAATGAGCCAATCATCCTCGTCTTCTTGTAAAAACAACACTTCAAATCGGTTCCCACCCACTTGAAGATACTCTTTAATGTCTTTACGGTAGCGAGTCATTTTTTCCGTACAATCAAATACCGCAACACCATTGATACGCACTTCGGCATAACGAGACACCCCGCTCATAACAAGTTCGATTGCAGGATAATTCAATAGTGTTTCATCAACATCAAAATAACGCATTAAATGCCACTCTTGAGCTTCAACTTGTAGTAAAGAGAGCTCATCAAAAGCAGAATTTATCCCTTGCTGAATAGGAATATCTTTAATGGGTAATGATGTTTCTGTTAATGGCGACAACTGCCATAAGGCCTGCTCATTATTTAATATAATTCTTGAGTTTATCGTCATATTCATCCTTAAAAAAATGCCCCAGACATGATTCACATCTAGGGCATCTATGTTCTTTAGTGGTTATGAATTAATCTTCATCACCATCTTCAATCACATCGTACTCAGCATCTTCGCCTTCGTAGTAAGTACCCCAACCGTCATAAATGATGTCGTACTTTTCAGCAAGATTTACTAACTTTTCAACTTGAGCATCGATTACTTCTGCGTCTAATGCCGAATCCATCACGGCATCACAACATAAGATTTTAGCACCATCTTCATCTTCTAGCTCTTCAGCTTCTAATACTTCAAAGCCCATTTTAAATGCTTCAACAACTGCATTTTCAAGTGCTTTAAAATCTTCAGCCATTAAATGGTGCTCAATCGCATACAGTGCATCAGGCTCACTACCATCGGCTTTTAGCGACTCGATAATTTCACGAGTTTCTGCTTTTTGTAATTCAAGAAATTGTTCAACCGATAGATATTCATCTTCTTGAGACATAGTTAATGCTCCACACTGTATGTAATAAAAAAATAAGACTCAGTCATTATAGCCTGTACTAAGCAAATCCCCTAGCACTTCAATAAGTAAAGAAAAATTAACATCTATACGGTATGATAGCTGCGCAACAAGAATATTAAAGAAAGGAATCTTATGAATAAATTATTTGTTGGCTCTGAAATTGGTCAACTACGCCGTGTTATTCTTCATCGTCCTGAACGAGCACTCAGTCATTTAACTCCAACTAATTGTCACAACTTACTTTTTGATGATGTGCTATCAGTAGAAAAAGCCCTTTTAGAACACGACCAATTTGTTAAAACCTTGGAAAACCAAGGCGTCAATGTACTCTTACTTCAGGATTTATTAGAACAAACATTAGAAAATCCAGAAGCAAAAGAGTGGCTTCTTAAACATCAAATTTCACACTATCGATTCGGTCCTACTTTCGCCAATCAAATCCGAGCTTTCTTACTTGAGCATAGCAATAAAGAGCTAGCTTCTATTTTATTGGGAGGTTTAGCTTTCATTGAACTTCCGTTTAAAGCTCCTTCCATGCTTCAACAATTAAGTGATCCATTTGATTTTGTCATCGACCCATTACCAAATCATTTGTTTACTCGCGACACCTCATGTTGGATTTATGGTGGTGTATCAATTAACCCTATGGCGAAGGCTGCTCGTAAAAGAGAATCAAACCATTTAAGAGCCATCTATCGTTGGCATCCACTTTTTTCTAATCAAAATTTTGCACGTTATTTTGAAGATGAAAACCGTTATTACGACAATGCGACCATTGAAGGTGGAGATGTTTTAGTTATTGGTAAAGGCAATGTATTAGTCGGTATCTCTGAGCGCACGACTCCTCAAGGCATTGAAAACTTGGCCAAGCAACTGTTTAGAACCCATCAAGCAAAACAAGTCATTGCTATTAAATTACCCGAAGACCGTTCATGCATGCATCTAGATACAGTAATGACGCATATGGATCACAACGTCTTTTCTGTTTACCCAAGAGTCATTGATAAAAATATGGGGTGCTGGTCAATCACCCCTTGTGGAGAGCAGCATTTAGATATTAAAGAAATGCCTAATTTCCAAAATGTATTAATGTCAGCATTAGAATTGGATAACTTAAATATTATTACAACCGGTGGGGATAGCTATGAAGCTGAGCGTGAACAATGGCACGATGCAAATAATGTTTTAACCATTAAACCCGGTGTTGTGGTTGCTTATGAACGAAACACCTACACCAATGAGAAATACGATAAAGCAGGTATTCATGTCCTTCCTATTACCGGTGATGAGTTAGGGCGAGGTCGTGGAGGCGCTAGGTGCATGAGTTGTCCAATAGAAAGAGACGGTATTTAACTCCCAACAAAAACATATACACATTAAATAAATTAAAATAAATATTCACATTTAATGAATTTTTATATATAACTATAAATCACTGGATTGATTTTTTGGCAAGGAGCACATGATGGCTTTTAATTTACGTAATAGAAACTTTTTAAAACTATTAGATTTCACCCCTAAAGAGATCGCACATCTACTTGAGTTATCTGCTGAGCTGAAAAAAGCAAAATACTCAGGTTATGAACAACCTCGCTTAACAGGGAAAAACATTGCGTTAATTTTTGAGAAGTCATCAACACGTACTCGCTGTGCCTTTGAAGTGGCAGCCTTTGATCAAGGAGCTAAAGTCACTTACCTTGGACCTTCTGGATCCCAAATTGGCCATAAGGAATCCATGAAGGATACCGCCCGTGTATTAGGCCGCATGTATGATGGCATTGAATATCGTGGTTTTGGTCAAACGATTGTTGAAGAATTAGGTCAATATGCAGGAGTCCCTGTATGGAACGGATTAACGGATGAATTTCATCCAACTCAAATATTAGCTGATTTTCTAACAATGCAAGAATATGCAAATGGAAAGCAACTTAACCAAATTACGTTTGCCTACCTTGGTGATGCTCGCAACAATATGGGAAATTCTCTAATGGTTGGAGCAGCAAAAATGGGAATGGAAATTCGCCTTGTTGCACCAAAACAGTTCTGGCCTGAAGAAGAGCTAGTTGCTCAATGCCAAGAAATTGCATTACAAACTGGTGCAAAAATTGTGTTAACTGAAGAGGTTACAGAAGGCGTTAAAGGTTGTGACTTCCTTTATACCGATGTATGGGTTTCGATGGGTGAAGCACCTGAAGCATGGGATGAGCGCGTCGCCTTAATGACTCCTTATCAAATCAATATGGATGTTATCAAAGCAACTGAAAATCCTAATGTGAAATTCATGCACTGCTTGCCTGCTTTTCATAATGATGAAACGACACTTGGTAAGGAGATTGCCGAGAAGTACGGTATGAATGGCTTAGAAGTCACAGAGGATGTCTTTGAATCTGAATATTCCATTGTTTTTGATGAAGCTGAAAACCGTATGCACACAATTAAAGCGGTTATGGTTGCAACACTTGGTAGTTAATTGAATACAAATTTTTGATGCAAACGCTTGCTTAGGAATTTGATACGAGTATAATTCCGCCCAATTTATTAGGGAATTATGATGTTATTAACTTATCTTCATACAGCGGTCGACCGAGTAGCTACATTGAAAAAATGTGGTGGTCCCCTATTTTTTGATTTTCCTAATCAACCCAATTTTTAAAGCCTCCTATTTATTAGGGGGCTTTTTTTTGATTTCAATATAATACATAAGGGAAGAGAGACATGGCTAACTCGCTATATCAAAAGCATATCATTTCTATTCCAGAGCTTTCTCGTCAAGAGTTAGAGCTGATCGTTGAAACGGCAGGGAAGATAAAAAAAGAACCTCAACCTGATTTATTGAAAAATAAAATCGTGGCGAGTTGTTTCTTCGAAGCATCAACTCGTACCCGTCTTTCATTTGAAACTGCCATCCAGCGTTTAGGTGGTTCAGTAATTGGTTTCGATACCGCAGGCAATACCTCTCTTGCACAAAAAGGGGAAACGCTAGCGGATTCAGTTCAAATCATTACCTCATACGCAGATGCTTATGTTATGCGTCACCCACAAGAAGGGGCTGCACGTTTAGCGTCTGAATTCTCAAACGGTACACCTGTAATTAATGCTGGTGACGGTGCAAACCAACACCCAACTCAAACGCTCTTAGATCTTTACACCATTTATGAAACTCAAGGTCGCTTAGATAATCTAAACGTCGCTTTCGTTGGTGATTTGAAATACGGTCGTACTGTCCACTCTCTGACCCAAGCGTTAGCAAAATTTGAAGGCATTAAATTCTTCTTCATTGCACCAGAAGTATTAGCGATGCCTGATTACATTTGCGAAGAACTTGATGAACTAGGTATTGAGTACCAACTGGTTGAAAGCATGGATGATGCAATCCCTGAACTTGATATTCTATACATGACTCGCGTACAGAAAGAGCGTTTTGATGAATCTGAATACGCGCACATCAAATCAGCATATATTCTTTCAGCTGAAAACCTACAACCAGCACGTGAAAACCTAAAAGTTCTGCACCCACTACCACGTGTCGATGAAATTGATACTGACGTTGATGCAACACCACACGCTTACTATTTCCAACAAGCAGAAAATGGTGTTTATGCTCGCCAAGCTCTATTGGCTTTAGTTCTAAATGAAACACTTTAAAGGAGAGGATACTATGGCTAATAAAACTCAATTACGTGTTGAAGCAATCAACAACGGTACAGTAATCGACCATATTCCAGCAAACATTGGGATTAAAGTGCTTAAGTTATTCCAAATGGATAAAAGCGCTGAGCGTGTTACTGTTGGTTTGAATTTACCTTCATCAGCGCTTGGAGCAAAAGATTTATTAAAAATTGAAAATACATTTATCACTCCAGAGCAAGCAAGCAAACTCGCATTATATGCACCGCACGCAACAGTTAACCAAATTGAAAACTATGAAGTAGTAAAGAAAATACCATTAGTGCTACCAGAGCAAATCACGGGTGTTTTTGAGTGTCCAAACAGTAACTGTATTACTCACGGTGAGCCGGTAGACAGCAGCTTCAAAGTCCTAACAAAGAAAGAAGATATTCATCTGAAGTGTAAATACTGTGAGAAAGTATACTCACGTGAAGTAGTCACTGACTTAAATTAATTAAATTTGATTCTCTTCTCAGCCTCGATATTCTCGGGGCTGTTTTCTTACGGTTATTTGTTTTATATTGAACAATCGTAATGCTTCTAAGGCCTATTGCTCCTTAGACTTACTTTATTTCAAAAAGGAATCATAACAATGACTAAAGTTCTTCATACAGATAATGCACCAGCAGCTATTGGCCCATATATTCAAGGTGTTGACCTTGGTAATATGGTACTAACTTCAGGCCAAATCCCTGTAAACCCTGCAACAGGTGAAGTATCTGACGATATCGCTGAGCAAGCACGCCAATCACTAGAGAACGTAAAAGCCGTTGTTGAAGCTTCAGGCCTAACTGTATCTGACATTGTAAAAATGACAGTTTTTGTAAAAGATCTTAATGACTTCGGCACAGTAAACGAAGTATATGGTAACTTCTTCGATGAACACAAAGTTGCAAACTACCCTGCTCGCTCTTGTGTTGAAGTAGCTCGTCTACCAAAAGATGTTGGTATCGAAATCGAAGCTATTGCAGTTCGTAAATAATCGAACACTAAATTAAAACGAAATAAGGCAGAATTTCTTCTGCCTTATTTTTTATCTAATAAAAGAATATCGATTTAGTTCGCTTGATGTAGGTGAGTAAGTACTTTCTTATAAACTGTAGGAAACCAGACAGAAAAAGTATCTGGGTTTGCTTTCAGTTCTTTTTCAATATCAGCTTCACTCCACCACTGAATGTCACTGACTTCTTCAGGGTTCAATATAAAACTCACATCTGGAGTGTTAGCAATCAAAATATAATCTTGCTCATGCTCACTCAATCCATTTTCTAATTCAGCTTGATAAATAAACCAACCAAGATTTACGAACTGCTCAGGTAAAACACCAGTTATACCAATCTCTTCATTTAAACGTCGCGTACCCGCCGCCTCTACGTTTTCATTCACTCGGGGGTGAGAACAACAGGTATTACTCCATTTGTTCTTACTGTGATATTTACACTCGGCACGCTTTTGTAATAAAAACTCTTTTCCTAAATCCGTTTCACGATAGAGCAATACTGAAAAAGCGAGATGTAACAAGCCTTTCTCATGCGCTTCTAATTTTTCCATTGTTCCAATGGCATCACCTTGCTCATTCACAAGTACTACATATTCTGTCATGTCTACACATCTAAAAAAGAAAAAGGCACACAGAAAACCGTATGCCTTAGATAAAATTTAAGGATAATTAATTACGCTTGGTTGCGCTCTGCAACTTCTTTATTTAATTCTTCTAATTTAGTAATCATCTGCTCACGGCACAAATTAGCTAATTCACGCACATTGTCTTTTTCGTACCCTTCACTGCTGATCGGCGGCAAAATTTCAACAATTACGTGTCCATTATTCCAACGATTTAACTTAATGTTGCCTTGAGTATTACTACAAACAATCGGAGTTACAGGCACATCTGCTGCAATAGCGGCATGAAAAGCGCCCGTTTTAAACGGTAGCAATCCACGTCCACGTGAACGCGTTCCCTCAGGAAACATCCAAACAGAAACATTACGCTTTTTAATATTCTCTGCCACTTGAGCAATCGTACCTACCGCTTTACTGCGATTGTTACGGTCGATCAAAATATTCCCTGTAATCCAGTAAAGCTGACCAAATAATGGCATCCAAGCTAAGCTTTTCTTACCAACCGTTACGGTTCTTGGTTGAATAGCACCAGAAACAGTGAAAAGATCCCAATTATTTTGGTGATTCGCAATGTATAAACTTGGCTCTGAACTTTTTGCACTCTCAGGTACACGAATTTCTAGTTTGATACCAAAAACACGTGACATTCGAGCAAATAAGCGACCAAAAGTATAAACGTGCTTTGGATTACGAGGGCTTAATAAGCAATAACCGCAACCAAACACAAAAGTAAAGACAGCAAAGATAGCCAAAGCAATCAGGCGTAACAATGCGATCATAAATGTATCTCCTAAACTCACTAACCTGTTCATCATTATCTTTTTAAATGAACAAATTAGCTTTATTTCCAACCAATAAAAAACCGGGTAGTAATATACCCGGCTTCCACTTTAATACGTTTACATTAAGCGTATATATCGCAACACTTATAAGTCGTCGCTATGAACTCGCTCAATATTTGCACCTAAAGCGGTTAACTTGTCTTCAATCTTATCATATCCACGGTCGATATGATAAATTCGATCAACAATTGTTTCACCTTTTGCTATACAACCTGCGATCACAAGGCTTGCTGATGCACGTAAATCTGTCGCCATAACCTGAGCACCACTTAAACCATCAGTATCACCACAAATAGCAGTATTACCTTCGATTTCAGCATGAGCACCCATACGTTGCAATTCAGGAATGTGCATGAAACGGTTTTCGAAAATCGTTTCAGTAATGATACCTGAACCTTTAGCCATCATATTTAAAAGTGTGAATTGAGCTTGCATATCGGTAGGGAATGCTGGGTGTGGTGCAGTACGGATATTTACCGCCTTTAACTCACGGCCAGTCATATCTAAGCTAATCCAATCATCACCAGTTTGAACGTCTGCACCCGCTTCTTCAAGTTTAGCAAGTACCGCTTCAAGTAGATGTGCTTTTGTATTCTTACAAACGATCTTACCGCCAGATACCGCAGCAGCCACAAGGAACGTACCTGTTTCAATACGGTCAGCAACCACTTCGTGATAACCACCACCTAAGCGCTCAACACCTTCGATAGTAATTGTATCGGTACCCATACCAGACACTTTAGCGCCGATAGCATTAAGGAAATTAGCAGTATCAACAATTTCAGGTTCACGCGCTGCGTTTTCTAATACCGTCGTGCCTTCAGCTAATGTTGCTGCACACATAACAGTAATGGTTGCACCAACACTGACTTTGTCCATTACGATATGAGCACCTTTAAGGCGACCATCAACTTCCGCTTTTACATAACCTTCTTCAAGTTTGATTGTTGCGCCTAGTTGCTCTAATCCGTGAATATGAAGATCAACAGGACGAGCGCCGATAGCACAACCACCAGGTAATGAAACCTGACCTTTACCAAAACGAGCAACCAATGGACCTAATGCCCAAATTGATGCACGCATTGTTTTAACTAAATCATAAGGTGCACAGAAGTCATTTACGCCACTTGCATCAATATGAACAGAACCATTACGAGATACTTCAGCACCTAAACGCTTTAACAGTTCCATCGTGGTATCAACATCACGAAGTTTCGGTACATTTGCTACTTCAACAGGTTCTTCTGCAAGCAACGAAGCAAATAGAATTGGTAGTGCAGCATTTTTTGCACCAGAAATTGTAACTTCGCCAGAAAGTGGTTTATCACTTCCTTGAATTCGAAACTTATACATCAAAGGGCCTCTTAGAATAAGCTATTTAATTTTTTATCACGTGCCCACTCTTCAGGAGTAAACGCTTTTATTGATAGAGCATGAATTGTGTTCGTTGAGATATGCTCCATCAAAGGTCCATAGATGGTTTGTTGTTTTTTCACTCGGCTCATACCTGCGAATGATGCGTCAACAGCAATGACTTCGAAATGGCTTCCTTCGCCTTTTACATGTATCTCTTCTAGTTGAAGTGCTGCGTCTAGTAACTCTTTAATCTCGGCGCTATCCATTACTCTACCTTTGCGTTATTTATATGATCAGCAAACAATGATTCCACATTACTTAATTGAATTAAAGTAATGAGCTGATCTGGGACGAAAGTAAACATTATATGACAGTTTTGATTTTTTGCATGCTCTATTAGGTGTAAAAGTAATACAAGCCCTGCAGAGTCAATGCGATTAACGTGAGCTAAGTCTACCTTTACTTGACTCAAATTAGGTTGCCACTTTGTCAATTTATTCCAAATATTAGGCACAGTCTCACGATCAAGAGCACCGTTGAAGCTTATTTCATCAACTTTGGTTACACATAAATCGATAACTGACATTATTTATTGCCTTCTAATCGAATTGGTTGCTTAGCTAAAGATCGTAACTCAGCACTTACCGAGCTGATGCCTTCTTTGCGAATTTTACCATTCCACTCAGACTGCTTAGTCGATAAAAGGCTTACCCCTTCAGCCACCATATCAAAGGCCTGCCATTCACCTGTTTTTTTATTCTTACGCAGTTTGAAATCGACTTTTACGGTCGGACGAGCTGAATCTAAGATATCAACACGAACACTGATGATTCTTTTTCCTTCCGGTATTTTTTTCGCTTTTTCTAATACAATTTTTTGATCTGTATATAACGTTAAAACTTGAGCATAAGAGGCAACTAAATAATCACGAAAAGCAGTCACGAACTCTGCTCGCTCTTCTGGTGTAGTTTTCTTTAAGTGTGTCCCTAATAATTTGTAAGCTGCATATTTTACATTTACATACGGCATTAACTCTTCATCAACGACCGTTTTTAAAATATTTGGGTCCGTTTTTATTGCACTCTGCTCTGATTTTAATCGAGCAAAAGTAATTTCAGATACTTGCGCCATCATTTCATACGGTTTTGTCTTATCGATTTCTTGAGCACTTATTGCTGATGAAAAAAAACAAATTACGACTATAAATGCACTTATCCACTGTTTCATTACTCTTCCTCACTTGCTTCTGACGAATCACCACCAATGCTGTATAGCACTTGACCGATCATATCCTCTAATACCAATGCTGACTTGGTATCTTCAATAAAATCACCATTACCTAACATATCAATATCTTCGTCAATAAACCCAGGAACAATCCCGATGTATTGTTCACCAATCAGACCTGACGTTAAAATTTGAGCCGCTGAGGTTTCAGGAAAAGCACCAAACTGTTTGTCAATTTGCATGCTTACGATAGGTAAATAGCTTTCTTTATCAAGAGTAATGTTATCTACACGACCAATAACAACACCACCGACTTTTACTGGTGAACGTGATTTTAAACTTCCGATATTATCAAATTGAGCATTTAGAGTGTAATACTCACCACTACCACCACTGCGAACATCCGCAACTTTAAGTAATAACATCAGTAAAGCGGCCATTCCTGCTAATACAAAAAGGCCAACAAAAAATTCTACTTTACGTGTCTGTTGCATAATTTAGTTCCCAAACATCAGTGCCGTAAGCACAAAATCAATACCTAATACCGCCAACGAAGAGTGCACTACTGTGCGTGTCGTTGCCAATGAAATACCTTCAGAAGTAGGCGTTGCATCATAACCATTAAACAGAGCAATCCATGTAACAATAAATGCAAACACCACACATTTAATTAAGCTATTTACAATGTCATATCGCACATCAACCGATGATTGCATTACCGACCAAAAACTGCCGTAATCAATCCCTTTCCATTCGACTCCGACAATTTGCCCTCCCCAAATACCCACAGCCATAAAGATGACAGCGAGAATTGGCATCGAAATGATCCCTGCCCATAAACGAGGTGCAATAATTTGACGCAACGGGTCTACAGCCATCATTTCCATACTTGAAATTTGTTCGGTGGTTTTCATTAATCCAATTTCAGCGGTTAATGCAGAACCCGCACGGCCAGCAAACAGTAACGCAGTTACCACTGGGCCTAATTCTCTGAGTAATGACAAGGAAACAAGCTGCCCTAAACTGGTCTCAGCCCCGTAATCAACTAAAATAATATAACCTTGCAAGCTGATTACCATTCCAATAAAGAGTCCTGACACCACAATAATCACTAAAGATAAAACACCTACGGAATAGAGTTGCTTTAGCAGCAAAGGAAACATTTTTATTGGTTGAGGTTTCGCAAATATCGCGCCAAGCAACATAAAGGTTGCACGCCCAAAGGCTTCACAAACCGATAAAGCGCGTCGTCCTATCTGTTCTATTGAAGAGACAAGTGAAAAATTACTCATAAGAGAAAAGATCCTCATTTAATGTATTAGCCGGGAAACGAAATGGTACTGGTCCATCAGATTCACCATCCAAAAATTGTCGAACTTGAGGATCAGGGTTTTGCTCCAATTCTTGCGGCGAACCTTGTGCAATAATTTTACCGTTAGCGAGTAAGTAGACATGATCAGCAATACTCATCACTTCAGGAACATCATGTGAAACAACAACAGAGGTTAATCCTAACGCATCATTTAGATTACGAATTAAATCAACCAATACCCCCATCGTTATAGGGTCTTGGCCGACAAAAGGTTCGTCATACATGATTAAATCAGGGTCTAATGCGATTGCGCGAGCTAATGCAGCACGTCTTGCCATACCACCAGAGAGTTCACTTGGCATCAACTGAGCGGCACCACGTAGCCCCACAGCTTCAAGCTTTAAGAGAACCAATGTACGGATCAGTTTTTCAGGCAATTGAGTATGTTCTCTCAAAGGAAAAGCCACATTATCGAATACATTCATATCCGTAAATAATGCGCCAGATTGAAATAACATCCCCATTTTCTTACGAGCTAAATACAGAGCTTTACGCCCTAGTTTGGGAATATTCCACTCTTCAAAATGGATATTTCCTGATTCAGGAAGTATTTGCCCACCAATTAACCGTAATAATGTGGTTTTACCAATTCCTGATGGCCCCATGATCGCCGTTATCTTTCCTTTTGGAACAGACAAACTAATATCATCAAAAATAATACGCTCACCACGTTTAAAGGTTAGGTTCTCTATTTTAATCAGTGTGTTTTGCGTATCCATATCTTCACAGCTCATTTAAATCATGCATTAACAATATAATCATAAGTATACGTGAACTTATCTGTCTAACTTATATTTTTTAATAATCTTTAGAGACTGTTCCACGTTAAACACTCCTTTTTTCTTTCTTTTTTGTTAGAGAAACGTCAAAATTAACGATTCAAACTAAAAAACATCTTTCTACAAAAGGAAATTAACACAATGACAGAGCTGCTCATGCCAACTCTACTTCTTATCGTCGGTCTATCTCTATTGGTTTGGGGCGCCGATAAACTGGTATTTGGTTCTGCTGCCTTAGCGAGAAACTATGGTATTTCCCCTCTTGTAATTGGTATGACTATCTTAGCCATGGGTTCATCTGCACCAGAAATGATGGTGTCAGCTGCTGCTGCTTTAGATGGAAAAACAGATACTGCGGTAGGTAACGTTATTGGTTCAAACATTGCGAACATCGCATTAATTTTAGGTATTACCGCCTTGATCAAACCATTAGCGATCAGCTCAGCAATCATCCGCCGCGAACTACCATTAATGCTGATGGTTACATTATTAGCTGGTGGTATTATGTTTAATAACTACCTTGGCTTTTATGAAGGTTTATTGTTAATTGGTCTTTTTGCTTGCTTCATCATTGCAATGCTATACATCAGTAAAAACGAACAACAAAATGGGGATATTCTTCTTGAAGAACAAGAATCAGAAATCCCTGAAGGCGTGGCAAACGGTAAAGCTCTTTTCTGGGTTGTTGTAGGTCTTATCTTACTTCCTGTGGGTGCAAACATGCTGATTGATAATGCCGTTGTTATCGCTAAATACTTTGGTATGAGTGATTTAGTTATCGGCTTAACTATCATTGCATTAGGTACAAGCCTTCCTGAGTTAGCGGCTTCTGTTGCTGGTGTGCTTAAAGGTGAAGATGATATGGCTGCAGGTAATATCATTGGCTCAAACGTATTTAATATTCTTGCAGTAATGGGGATTCCGGCATTAATTAATCCATCAGAAATCAGTCCTGATCTTATGGGCCGTGATTTCTATGTAATGCTAGGTGTATCCATCTTATTACTCATTATGGCATTAGGAAAAAGCCGCAGTATTAATCGCATAGAAGGCGGTATTTTGGTGACGTGTTTCTGTGTCTACCAAGGCTATTTATTTCTAAATATGGGTTAACCATTCTTTTAAACCCCATAAGTTTGATGAACAATAAAAATCATGAACTTATGGGGTATTTATCCCGATAATTTACCTTCTTTTACCTACTCAATATTGAACTAGCTCTGGCAAATGGCATAATATTTGTATAGGCTATTCCTCTAAATCATAAATTCCGCTCAAATACAGCAAGGTGGTAACCGATGGCAACTCAGTTTGATTTCTGCAAAGCAGGAAAAAATGTTCTTCAAATTGAAATCGATGCTCTTACCCAACTCAGCAATTACATTAACGATGACTTCACTAAAGCGTGTCAATTAATGCTTGAATGCAAGCAAAAAGTTGTTGTTATGGGAATGGGTAAATCAGGTCACATTGGTAATAAGATTGCAGCTACCTTAGCAAGTACAGGCACTCCCTCTTTCTTTGTACACCCTGGCGAAGCAAGCCATGGTGATTTAGGCATGATTGAAAAAGGCGATATTGTTATTGCTATTTCTAACTCAGGTGAAGCGTCTGAAATTCTTGCTTTACTGCCAGTAATTAAACGTCTAGGTATCACTTTAATTACAATGACAGGTAAACCGGAATCTAGCATGGCAAAAGTCGCTGATGTGAACCTTCAAATTACGGTTCCTCAAGAAGCTTGCCCTCTTGGTTTAGCGCCAACATCAAGTACAACAGCAACCCTTGCTATGGGAGACGCTTTTGCTGTTGCGCTTCTTCAAGCAAGAGGCTTTACTGCTGATGACTTTGCTTTATCACATCCAGGTGGCGCTTTGGGTCGTAAATTACTACTCTTATTATCAGACATCATGCATACAGGTGATGAATTGCCAATGGTTACGGCTGATGCTCTTATTAAAACAGCACTTTTAGAAGTGTCTGAAAAAGGGTTAGGAATGACAGCTATCGTTGATAACGAGCAAAAAGTAATTGGTATCTTCACTGATGGTGACTTACGTCGCCTTTTAGATAATAAGATCGATATCCATACTCAAACTATTGGAGAAGTAATGACACACTCTCCAGCGGTTGCTAATCCAAACTTACTTGCTGTTGAAGGTCTAAACCTAATGCAAGATAAGAAAATAAATGGATTATTACTTTGTGATGAAACTCATCGCTTAGTTGGTGCATTGAATATGCATGACTTATTAAAAGCGGGAGTGATGTAATGACAACAAAATTAGTTTCAACTCTTTATGGCCAAGTTGAAGAGTCAATCTTTAACATAGCAAAAGACATCAAGCTTCTAATTTGTGATGTTGATGGCGTCTTCTCTGATGGCCTTGTTTACATGGGTAATGATGGCGAAGAACTAAAAACGTTCCATACTCGTGATGGCTATGGTGTGAAATCACTTATGTCAGCAGGGGTTGAAATTGCGATTATTACGGGCCGTAGCTCAAAAATTGTTGAAAACCGAATGACAGCTCTTGGTATTAAATTGATCTACCAAGGACAAGACAACAAATTACAAGCATACCAAGATATTTTAACTAAACTCAATGTAGCCCCAGAGCATACTGGTTATATTGGTGATGACCTTATTGATTGGCCTGTTATGGAAAAAGTTGCATTAAAGGTATGTGTTGCTGATGGACATCCTTTATTAGTTCAACGTGCAAACTATGTAACAACCATAAAAGGTGGTCATGGTGCTGTTCGTGAAGTAAGTGACCTGATCCTCGAAGCAAAAGGTGAATTAGAGCAACATAAAGGTTTGAGCATATGAGCTTAAAACATCTTTTCATGGCCATTCTATTGATGATTTGTAGCTGGTCAGGCTACAACTTATATTATGACTACGTGAAAGGTGAACAACAGACAACACCAGACCAACAAGTCCCTGTTTTTACAGGCAAAGGAATTTCGAATAATAACTACGATGTAAGTGGTATTCGTAACTATCAAATAAACGCAAAAGCATTAGCTCGATTTGGTAAGACTGGTGAAACGAACTTCACAACACCTCACCTTTTTGTATTCAAAGATGGTGAATTAAAAGAATGGGAGATCATCTCCGATCTCGGCGTTTTAAATAAAAAGCACGAACTTTACTTAAGTGGTAACGTTATTGTTAAAAATCTACTGCCTGACGCAGCATTTGAGACAATGACAACGGACAGTATGAAGATCGAGCTAACGACAAAAGACTTTATGACAGAGGATGTTGTTAATCTCATTGGCCCTACTTTTGAAACAACAGGAGTTGGAATGAAAGGTAACTTCACAAGCCAAGAAGCAACCCTATTAGAAAATGTACAAGGTATCTATGAAGCTTTCACACGTTAGTCTACTTGCAAGTCTACTTTTCAGTGCTTCAAGCTGGGCATTGAGTAGCGATACAGAACAACCGATCCACATTAATTCAAATTCACAGAATTTTGATATGCAGAGTAACCAAGTAACCTTTACAGGTGACGTGACTCTAAAACAAGGCAGTATCGAAATTTTTGCAGATAAAATTGTGGTAATTCGTCCTCAAGGTAAAGAAGGACGAGAAGTGTTAGAAGCATATGGAAAACCAACTCGCTTTAGTCAATTAACTGATGATGGTAAAACATTAAAAGGTAAAGCGAATAAATTACGTTATGAATTAGAAAACGAATTTCTAAAAATGACTGATAGCGCAGAGCTAACCCAAGATGACAGCATCATAAAAGGTAAAGTAATTACCTATAATATGAAGACTCAAAAACTAATTGCTGATGGTGGTAAAGACGATCGCGTAACAACCATCCTTCAGCCTAGCCAATTGAATAATAAATAATTATGGCAATATTAGAAGCAAAGAATTTAGCAAAAACATACGGAAGCCGCAAAGTAGTTTCCGATGTAAGCCTTACCGTTGAATCTGGAAAAATTGTTGGTTTATTAGGGCCTAATGGTGCAGGTAAAACGACCTCTTTCTATATGATTGTAGGCTTAGTCGCTCGTGATGAAGGTTCGATTACTATTGATGGTGTCGACATCTCATTGCAACCAATGCATAACCGCTCAAAAATGGGGATAGGCTATCTACCTCAAGAAGCTTCTATATTTAGAAAATTGTCAGTATTTGACAATATCATGGCCGTTTTACAAACGCGTAAAGATCTAAATAAAGCTGAACGTCTTGATAAACTTGAAGAACTATTAGATGAGTTCAATATCCAGCACATCCGTAATAGTAATGGTATGGCGCTATCTGGTGGTGAACGTCGTCGTGTTGAAATCGCACGCGCACTCGCTGCTAATCCTAAATTCATTTTATTGGATGAACCATTTGCTGGTGTTGACCCAATCTCGGTTATTGATATCAAAAAGATCATTCAACATCTAAGAGATCGTGGTTTAGGCGTATTAATCACTGACCACAATGTTCGTGAAACACTTGATGTATGTGAACATGCTTACATCGTAAGCCAAGGTCACATGATTGCAAATGGCACTCCTGAACACGTATTAAATGATGAACACGTAAAACGCGTTTATCTTGGTGATCAATTTAAGTTGTAATGTACAAAAGGTATCGCTAAATAATGAAAGCATCTCTTCAGCTAAAAATGGGACAACAACTTGCTATGACGCCTCAGTTGCAGCAAGCTATTCGATTATTGCAATTATCGACCCTTGACCTACAGCAAGAGATTCAAGAAGCGCTCGACTCAAATCCACTTCTAGATGTAGAAGAGGAAGCATTAAGCACACCTGAAACTCTTACCTCTCCTGAGCCTCAAGCGGAAAAAGAAACCGCATCAGCAGAACAAGAAACACCAGTAACTGATAGCAGCGATGTCATTGAAAGCAATAACATTTCAGAAGAACTTGAGATGGATGCAAGTTGGGATGATGTTTATAGCGCAAACAGTGGAAGCACTGGATTAGCTATTGATGATGACACTCCTATTTATCAAGGTGAAACCACAGAAAGCTTACAAGATTATCTGATGTGGCAAGCTGACTTAACCCCATTTACCGATCTTGATCGAACAATCGCAACCACGATTATCGAGTCATTAGATGAATACGGTTACCTGACTAGTTCTCTCGACGATATTTTAGAAAGTATTGGAGATGAAGAGGTTGAAATGGATGAAGTTGAAGCGGTTTTAAAACGCATTCAACAATTTGATCCACTAGGTGTTGCTTCTCGTGATTTAGCTGAGTGTCTATTACTTCAACTTGCAACTTACCCTGCTGATACCCCTTGGTTACCTGAAACTAAGCTGATTTTAAAAGATCATATTAATTTATTAGGAAATCGAGACTACCGACAACTAGCAAAAGAGACTAAGCTTAAAGAAAGTGACTTAAAGCAAGTCATGATGCTTATTCACGAGTTAGATCCTCGCCCAGGTAATCGTGTTATCGATACTGAAACTGAGTACGTTATTCCTGATGTTTCTGTATTCAAACATAATGGAAAATGGGTGGTAACCATTAACCCTGACAGTGTTCCTCGCTTAAAAGTAAACGCTGAATATGCGGCTCTTGGTAAGACAATGGGCAACACTCCGGATGGGCAATTCATTCGAACCAATTTGCAAGAGGCAAAGTGGTTAATTAAGAGCCTAGAGAGCAGAAACGAGACGCTGCTCAAAGTTGCACGTTGTATAGTTGAACATCAACAAGATTTCTTCGAATATGGTGAAGAAGCAATGAAACCTATGGTTTTAAATGACATCGCATTAGATGTCGATATGCACGAATCCACCATATCACGAGTAACAACACAGAAGTTCATGCATACCCCTCGAGGTATTTTTGAATTGAAATATTTCTTCTCTAGTCATGTTAGTACGGATAATGGTGGTGAATGCTCATCTACAGCAATCCGAGCACTAGTGAAAAAATTGGTTGCGGCTGAGAATCAAGCTAAGCCGTTAAGTGATAGTAAAATTGCAACCTTACTGGCTGAGCAAGGGATCCAAGTAGCACGCCGTACCATTGCTAAATATCGTGAATCACTTGGTATCGCACCATCAAATCAGCGTAAGCGTTTACTTTAATTAATTAAAAGGAAGTGTTATGCAAATAAACATCGCAGGTCAAAACGTCGAACTAACCGATAGCCTTCGTGAGTATGTGAATACCAAATTCCAAAAATTAGAGCGTTTTTTTGAACACATTAATAATGTACATGTTGTATTAAAATTAGAAAAAGTACAGCATGTAGCAGAAGCAACACTTCACGTAAATCAAGGTGACATACACGCTCATTCTGACTCAGAAGATATGTATGCAGCTATTGATGGTTTGGTTGATAAATTGATCCGCCAACTCAATAAACATAAAGAAAAACTAAGTAGTCATTAACATGCAGTTAAGCACCATTCTTTCATTGGATTGCACGAAAAGTGCAGTCCAATGCACAAGCAAAAAGCGCGCATTAGAACTTATTAGTGAGATTGCCGCACCTCAAATTGGTCAAAGCCCTCAAGAGCTTTTTGAAAGCTTATTAAACCGAGAAAAAATGGGAAGTACTGGTATAGGTAATGGGATAGCTATCCCCCATGGCCGAATGTTCAATTGTGATAATGCCGTAGCTGTACTTATCCAATGCCAAGAACCCATCGAATTTGATGCTATTGATAATCGTCCTGTTGATATTCTTTTTGCACTTCTCGTTCCCGATGAACAATGTAAGCTTCATCTAAAAACACTTTCTAGTGTTGCTGAAAAACTCAATGATAAACAAGTATTACGTCAGCTGCGCCATGCGGAAAATGATGACGAGCTTTATCAAATCATCACATCTTAACCATCTTTTTTAAGGTCATAATAATGAAACTCATGGTAGTTAGCGGAAGCTCTGGTGCAGGTAAATCTGTCGCTTTACGTGTATTAGAAGATCTTGGTTATTATTGTGTTGATAATTTACCTATTGATTTACTCACTCAGTTTGTGGAATCCATTCAACATAGCAGTCAAAATGTTGCTGTCAGTGTTGATATCCGCAACCTACCTAAAGATCCTGCATTATTAAAAAACACCTTAGCGCTATTAAAGAAAACACATGATGTTACGGTTATCTTTTTAGATGCTGAAGATAAAGAGCTAATTAAGCGCTACAGCGAAACTCGCCGTTTGCACCCGCTCTCTTTAATCGGAGAGCAATGTTCTTTAGAACAAGCCGTAACACTTGAGAAAAGCATTTTAAGTGACTACAGAGAAGAAGCCGATCTTGTCTTAGATACCACAACAAAATCGATTCATGATTTAAGTGAAACCCTACGCTCACGGATCCTAGGTCGAGAATCTAAAGAGTTGGTGATGGTATTTGAATCTTTTGGATTTAAGCACGGTTTACCCACCGATGCTGATTATGTTTTTGATGTACGCTTCTTACCTAATCCTCATTGGGAACCAAGTTTACGCCCGATGACAGGGTTAGATAAACCCGTTGCTGACTATTTAGCAAAACACGCAGAAGTCATCCAACTTAAAGAGCAAATCCAACAATTTTTGACCACCTGGCTACCTGCTCTTGAAAAAAATAATCGCAGTTATTTAACCGTAGCGATTGGTTGTACTGGTGGTCAACACCGCTCTGTTTATATTACCCAACAATTAGGGGAATACTTTAAACAGCGAGGTAAACAAGTTCAGATCCGTCATAAAACCCTAGAAAGACATTAATATTAAAGAGCCTTAATTATGCCAATCTCATCTCGCCACTTATTAATAAAAAATCGATTAGGTTTACATGCTCGCGCCGCAATAAAATTAGTTGAGATGGCACAAAGCTTTGATGCTGTAATTACCTTAACCAATGAAGAGAACACTCAAGCAACGGCAGATGGTGTTATGGGGCTTTTAATGCTCGATTCATCACAAGGACAATACGTAGATGTCTCTGCTGATGGCGTTGATGCAGAACAAGCACTCAATGCTATTTGTGAGCTTATTGAAGCGGGTTTTGATGAAGATGAGTAGATAATACTCATCTCAACACCTGTTTAACCCAATCCTTACAAAATTCACTTATCGTGCCTTCCAAATTGCGTTACTATTCAGCCCATTATCTAATCTAGATTGTCTATACTCATTATTCGAGTTAGAAATCGGTTTTCTATGGGGGAGAGTATGCAAGAGCTACAAGATTTCGATCAAACCCATCAAACTCTTCAAGAAGTATCTAATGCACTTGATAGTGGGATGTTTGTCCATGTTCGTCGTTTATTACAGGACATGGAACCCGAGGATATTGCCCATCTATTAGAAGCTTCGCCCAGAAAAAGCCGTAACGTATTATGGCAGTTAACCGATCCTGAAGATTACGGTGAGATCCTTGATGAGCTATCTGAAGATGTAAAAGATGGCATCGTCTCTCAAATGGCTCCAGAAAGCATTGCTGAAGCAACTGAAGGTATGGAGACAGATGATGTCGCTTACGTTCTTCGTAGCTTACCTGACGATGTTTCTCGTGAAGTATTGAGCCAAATGGATACGGTTGATCGCTTCCGCGTTGAAACCGCTCTATCGTACCCAGAGGACACCGCTGGCGGTATGATGAATACCGACTTCATAACGATTCGTGCTGATGTCGAGATCGATGTTGTTCTTCGTTACCTTCGTATGAAAGGTGAATTACCAGAAGCCACCGATGCACTGTACGTATTAGATAAAGAAAGCCGCTTAATCGGTCATTTATCTTTAACTACAATTCTTACTGCCCAGCCCGATGTTCTGGTCAGTGATGTAATGGAAGACGCCGATGAAGCGATTCCTGTAAATACGGATGATGGTGAAGTTGCCAATTTATTTGAACGTCGTAACTGGGTTTCTGCACCAGTTGTTGATGAAAATAATTTGCTCTTAGGTCGTATCACTATCGATGATGTTGTCGATGTTATTCGTGAAGACGCTGAACACTCAATGATGAGTATGGCCGGTATGGATGACGAAGAAGATACCTTTGCACCCGTAGTAAAATCCGCACGTCGTCGTAGTGTTTGGCTTGGTATGAATGTACTTGCAGCACTTGCAGCGGCATCTGTTTCAAACATGTTTGAAGCAACCTTAGCGCAAATGGCTTCTATTGCAGTCTTAATGACAATCGTACCATCAATGGGTGGCGTGGCTGGTAACCAAACTGTTGCTCTGGTTATTCGTGGCTTAGCAGTGGGTCATATCGGTGACAGTAACAAAAAAGAACTGCTTATGAAGGAAGCGGGTATCGGCATCTTAAATGGTATTCTTTGGGCAGCTATCATTGGTGGCATTGTGATGATTTGGAAAGGTGACATCATGCTTGGTGCTATTATATCTGCCGCTATGTTGGTTAACCTTACTGTAGCGGGTGTTGCGGGTGTATCGATTCCTTTAATTCTTAAAAAAATGAATATCGATCCTGCATTAGCTGGTGGCATGGCATTAACCACCATTACCGATGTTATCGGCCTATTTGCTTTCCTTGGCCTAGCAACCATCCTGATGTAATTTTGATTTTTTACATGACATAAAAAAAGCGCGCTCTCATTTAATGATTGCGCGCTTTTTTATTTATGCTTTATACCAATCTACATAAGTATTTGATCATATTACGACTACTGACCAGCAATCTTCATTGATTCAATTAAAATAGAACCCGTTTGGATTTGAGAACGAGTTTCTACATCATTACCTACAGCAACAATATTGTGATACATGTCAGCAAGATTACCTGCAATGGTAATTTCAGAGACCGGATATTGAATTTCACCATTCTCAACCCAAAAACCTGCAGCTCCACGAGAGTAATCACCCGTTACCGTATTCACACCTTGTCCCATAAGCTCTGTCACTAAAAGACCTGTATCCATGGTTTTCAGCATTTGCTCAAAGCTTTGACCTGTAGATTTAACAAACCAGTTATGGATACCACCAGCATGCCCTGTTGGTGTCATGTTTAATTTACGTGCAGCATAGCTAGTTAATAGATACGTAGCTAATACACCATCGGTAATGATTTCACGGTCTTGAGTGTATAAACCTTCACTATCAAATGGACTACTTGCCAGTCCTTTTAAAATATGTGGACGCTCACTTACGTTAAACCACTCAGGTAAAATCTTCTCATTTAGCTTATCAAGCATAAATGTCGATTTACGGTATAAGTTAGCACCACTAATCGCCATAACTAAGTGCCCTAATAAGCCTGTAGCAACGTCAGCAGCAAACATTACAGGTACCTTCATAGTATCTAGCTTTTTAGCATCTAAACGACTTACTGTGCGTTTTGCAGCTTCTAAACCTACTTTTTTAGCATCCCATAAATCATCACGATGACGAGCAACGGTGTAGCTATAATCACGTTCCATATCGCCATTTTTATCAACACCAATCACACTACAACTGATGCTTTGACGACTTGAAGGGTAACTTGCCAACATACCATGACTGTTACCATATACTTTAATGCCATAATGACTATCGTAGCTAGCACCGTCGCTTTGCTTAATTGATGAGTGATACTCTAAAGCCGCTTGCTCAGCTTCAATGGCTTTTTGTGCAGCATAATCTGGCTCTGGTTCATCTGGGTGAAATAAATCCAAATCAGGAATATTTTTCGCCATTAATTCTTTTGGCGCTGGACCTGAAAACGGGTCTTCTGATGTGTAGTTTGCAATATCAAGTGCTGCAGCAACCGTTTGTTGAATCGCTTTATCACTTAGATCAGATGTTGATGCGCTGCCTTTACGATGACCACGGTATACAGTGATGCCTAACGCACCATCACGGTTAAATTCAACATTCTCAACCTCACCCATAAGTGTTGATACACTAATGCCTGTCGTTTTTGTAATAGCAACTTCTGCTGCACTTGCATGCTGTGTCGCCATGTCTAAAGCTTTAGCTACCGCTGCTTCGAGTTCAATTTTTTGATTCATCATTTGCTGTTTTGCGCCCATAACATCTGACTAAATAGATACATTTTTACTAGAATAACATTCTATGTGATAAATTTGCGCCCAATTATTCATTTATCTTGCTAAAATAGAGTCAATCACCCATTAAAGAATGAAGATCATGGCAAGAAAAAATCAGAAAGCTCCTTGGGAAGAGGAAGAAGAGATCATCTGGGTAAGTAAGACCGAGATGAAAAACGACATGGAAGACTTACAAAAATTGGGCGAAGAGTTAGTTGGTTTAAAACCATCTGTTCTGGCTAAATTCCCTCTTTCAGACGATCTGAGAGAAGCGATCAATGATGCTCAGCGTTTTAAAAATGAAGCGAAACGTCGTCAACTGCAATTCATTGGTAAGCTAATGCGTAATGAAGATCCAGAGCCAATTCAATTAGCTCTAGATAAAATTCGCAACAAGCACTCACAAGCAACAGCCGCACTTCATAAACTAGAAACACTTCGAGATCGTATGATTGAAGAAGGTGACGCAGTAATTGAAGAAGTAATGGTGAAATACCCTGACGCCGATCGTCAGCGTTTCCGCCAACTTGCGCGCCAAGCTAAAAAAGAAAAAGCATCGAACAAGCCACCAAAGGCGTTCCGTGAAATTTTCCAAATCTTAAAAGATTTATACCTAAACGAAGATCTGTAATTCTTTTGAATTCATATTTTTGTTAATAAAAAAGCCAAGCATCTTAATGATCCTTGGCTCTTTTTTTATTCATTTCGTTGTCAGTATTACTCTGTACCACCAACCGTTAAAGCATCTAGTTTAAGCGTTGGTTGACCAACTCCAACAGGTACGCTCTGACCAGCTTTGCCACATACACCAACACCACGATCGAGTGATAAATCATTACCAACCATCGAGATTTGCTGCATTGCTTCAATGCCAGAACCAATTAATGTTGCCCCTTTTACTGGGCGAGTAATTTTACCATCTTCAATTAAATATGCTTCTGATGCTGAGAAAACAAACTTACCAGAGGTAATATCTACTTGGCCACCACCAAAATTAGGTGCATAAATACCTTTTTTAACTGTTGAGATGATTTCTTCAGGTGCATACTCACCAGGCAGCATATAAGTATTCGTCATACGAGGCATTGGTAAATGTGCGTAAGACTCACGACGGCCATTACCTGTAGGTGTAACACCCATTAATCGAGCATTAAGCTTATCCTGCATGTAGCCTTTTAATACACCATTTTCGATTAGTGTATTGTATTGCCCAGGAACACCTTCATCATCGACATTTAATGAACCACGGCGATCAAGCATAGTGCCATCGTCAACAATAGTGCATACAGAAGACGTTACTTTCTCACCAACTTTGCCAGCAAATACTGACGAACCTTTACGGTTAAAGTCACCTTCAAGACCGTGTCCTACTGCTTCATGCAATAAAACCCCTGGCCAACCAGAACCAAGAACTACAGGCATCATACCAGCAGGTGCTGCGTCAGCATCAAGATTAACTAAGGCTTGGCGAATCGCCTCATCAGCAAACTCTAGTGCAATAGATTTACCATTTACTTCCGTTAAGAAATAATCATAACCATAGCGGCCACCACCACCAGCGCTACCACGTTCACGCTTATCACCACGCTGAACTAATACGCTAATAGAAAGACGTACCAATGGACGAATATCAGCAGCATAGGTTCCATCTAAAGCAGCAACAAGCATTTGCTCATAAACACCACTTATGCTTGCAGACACTTCTTGAACTAGCGGTTCTTTCGCACGAATATAAGCGTCGATCTCTTCAAGCAATGCGATCTTCTGTTGCTTATCTAAGCTATTTAACGGATTTACAGGCTGATAAAATTGAGGAATAGACTGCGATGAAAATGCCTTAACTTTACCTTCACCACCTTGCTGAACGATACCACGAGCCGCTTTAGCACTCTGAGTTAATGCTTCAAGGTTAATCTGATCTGAATAAGCAAACCCTGTTTTTTCTCCAGCAACAGCTCGAATACCTACACCACGATCTATATTAAAAGACCCGTCTTTAATAATACTGTCTTCAAGTACCAATGACTCATGCCAACATGATTGAAAGTAGATATCAGCGTAGTCTACGTCTCGTTTTGCGATGGTGCTTAAGGTCTGAGACAGTTCCTGCTGACCGATCCCTGCTTGACTCAATAAGGATTGTTCTACTTCTTGCAAACTCATTAGGAATACTCTTTTTTAAGAATTTAAAATCTATCGTTTAATTATGAAGAAAAAAGAGTGAGTTTTATAGGCTAAACTCACTCTTTTCTGTATTTAAAGTAGATGACTAGTTAAACGAGCGTGTTGAGCTACGGGCATTTTTTTTCGAATTTGATTCATTTGCTCAAGGTCTATATCAGCAATAATAACACCAGTACCTTCTTGTTGTGCGGTCACTTTATTACCCCACGGGTCAATAATCATTGAATGCCCCCATGTTTCGCGTCCAGCGCCATGTTTACCCCACTGCCCTGCAGCAAGTACCCAACACTGAGTTTCTATGGCTCTTGAACGTAATAATATGTCCCAATGTGCATAACCGGTAACTTTGGTAAAAGCCGCGGGAACAAGAATAATTTCAGCACCCTGTTTACGTAACTCACTATACAACTGAGGAAAACGCACATCATAGCAAATCGATAGTCCAACTTTCCCAATAGGCGTATCTACGACTTTAATGTCATTACCTGCCGTAAAAGTATCGGATTCTCGGTAACTCTGATGTCTATCTTCGACATCAACATCAAACATATGCAATTTATTGTAATGTTCGACTAAATGACCATTATCATCAAATACAAGGCTGGTTGTCGATAAACTGCCATTTTCATTTCTTGTAGGAAATGAACCTATCACAAGCCACAATTGATAGTGACGAGCAAGCGCTGACAATTGATCTTGTAATACACCTTTACCTACTGGCTCGGCATATCGCTCATAATCGTCTTTTTTCCCAAATACTATGCAATTTTCTGGAGTTAAAACTAACTTAGCACCTTGTAGTTGTAGCCCTTTTAGTTTGAGTTTTAGCTGCTTAATATTCTCATCGGGCTCCGCTCCCGAAGTCATCTGAACAATACCAACTTTACTCATAATACGTCCTTTTCTTATTTTTCCGTTTTCTCAGGTAATTGATATTCACCTTGGCTACGAGATAGCTCTTTTACTGTAGGTGAATCTAACGGTCCTTCAACCTTATAATTAACTTGCGTAATAACGTCAATAACAGGAGCAATCGCCGTCGCTACAGCCAAAACAATAATTGCGGTTTGTGGTGCTACCGCAAATGCGGTAATAATTGGTATTCCCGATGTTAAATCTGGCGTAAAGCTAACCTCTGCATCAACTAAACGAGTATTTAGATCCGCCTTACCTTTTATATTCATCTCACCAGCGACCGCATCCATCGTTAGATTATTACTAACAAAGATACCATTTCGCATCTTGCCGCTACCTGTAATTGAATTAAAGGCCATACCATCATCAAATACGTCTCTAAAGTCCAATTGCATTTTTCGGATAATAGAGTCGATACTAAATAAACCTAAGAAACGAGCAGCGCCTTTTACATCGGTAATCACCCCCTCACCTAAAGTCGATGCTAACTCACCAGATAATGTATTTGTTCGAATACTCCATGGAGCACCATCCCAATTTAAATCACCATCCATACTATAGCTTGCTTTTTGAATGCCTGAACTGATACCAAATCGAGCTAACAACTCTGAGTTATTTTCACCAGACGCTTTCACTTTAAAGGTTGAATGGCTCTTTTCTTTATCTAACAACCAATTACCTGACATGGCTAATTTATTTTCACCACTGGTAATTTTCAATTTATCTAAATAGAAAGTATCACCTTTCTTATGCAGTTTTGTGTCAACTTTCCCTAGTTTGTAACCTTGAATCCACGCATCTTTAATCGTTAATTCTAAGTTTGGCATTAAGCGGAAAAACTCACGATCAAAAGAAGATATTAGCGGCTCATTCTCTTTTGCTCGATTTAACCCTCTTTGATTTTCAGGCTTATCAAGACTTGGAATAAATATATGCAGATTATCCAATTGTACTAGCAGTTCATCATTATCTTTCCAGCTTGCCTTACCATCAACCTCTTGACTTTGGATCTGTGCATACCAACCTTGAGATTTTTTACGAATATCAGCACTCACATCATTCCAATCTAGCGATGCCAAATGAAGAGATTTAATGTTTGAATCAATTCGAGTAGGTACAGGAATAACAGGGAAGTGAGACATAGCTACACTTTTTGGTTTTTTATTAGATTCTTTACTTAAAATAGGCTCTGCAATCCATGCATCAGCATCTAAATACTTCGTATTAATTGATGCCGAATTACCAACGATAGGACTAACTTTATAATTCCCTTTACCAACAACTACATGGCTAGCGGTAATCTCTGGAATTTTTCCCGTAATATCTATTTCAGCTTGATATTTGGTATCAGGTAAAGTTAATCGCCCTGATAGTTTTTCAGAATTTCCAGAAACTTGTAGCGATGCTTTTTCATTTGCTCCTTTCTCTAATGCTAAAGGATAAGGAAGAGTTGAAGTCATATTATCTAATTGCGCATAAACGCCTATCTGATAAGTAAACCCAACATCTGCTACTTGAAGATTAATATTTGAGTTCCACGAAGACGTACCACTCACCTTATCCATCATAGGTGAATCAATATAGTTTTTAAGTGGTGCAATTTTCCAATTGCCTTTGGTTTCTATTTTCACACCATAGTAATCAGATTGGTCTTCGCCATGAAAAGATAACGAAACAGGCTGACCAAGCAACGAAGCTTTAATGCCACTTGCTTTTACAACATCATGATCAAATTCGATGCGCCCTTTAGCATTAGTCAATACGATATTAGGCGACTGCAATTCAATATGGTTATTCGCTAAATCAGCATAGCCCCACGCTCGAACATCCTCACCGGAGAATGGAATATCTAAACGCAACAATGCATCAACACGATTATCAACTTGTATGCTATTTAATGCCGCGCCCACAGAATCAACCAATGGCGTCGCTGTCATGTATTCACGAACCGCTTTGCCTGAGCCGTTTGCTGTTGCTCGAATCGTTAACTTCCCATCTTCCGATAAATTAGCAATACGCCCTGTCACTCGAGTGGCGTGAACATCCATAAGATCCGCTGAATGCGAGCTTAAAAACATTGATGCATTTTGGAACATTAAATCTAACTGAAGATTAGTTAATGGAGGCCAAGCCGTATCAAAAGCAAACTGCGCATCTTTTAAGCCAACTTTAACCTGAAAAATACCGTCATATTTCGTATAAGGAAAATCATCCAACTCACCATACCAAAGCAGTTGAACGGTTTTAGCATTACCACCTTGCACAGCCGCAGACAAATAATCAGTAAGATCTTGACCTAATGCTAATGTTGGCAAATAGCGCCACGTCTGATCTGCATTAAATGCATCGGCTTCTGCATAAAAAGAGAGTACTGATGGTTTATCTGTTGGGAAATCTAAACGGAACTCCCCTCTTGCTTGTAAATCAGGTGTAGAAACATAAATGTAATCAGACCATAAACGCCAACCGTCATTATTCACTTCCCAATAAGCCGTAACATCACCGTCTTTAATATTTAATGGCGCTTGGAAAACATCTCCATAAGGAAGAGTATCATCAACCAAAGACAGTTTTGCTTTGCCTTTCTCTTCGTTGCCAGAAATTAATACATCCAATTTATGAAACCCAGGAAGAAGCTCCCACTGGTTCATTCCGGCTGATAAAATCGATACTGAATAATTCAATCCCGTTGTTTTATCCAATTCCACGCGGATATCATTCACGCTGCCTTTTGGATTTAACGTTGTCAGTAGATCAGTCACATTATCTTGAGAAGGTGGCAATAATGTTTTCAGCCCTAATGCACTTTGCAAATCAATATGAGCTAAATTCAAAACCCATTTTTCAGGTTGCCAAGAAAAACTACCTGTAATTTCCGGCCACTTATTTCCTTGATGCTTAACCTGTACATCGGTTGCAAAAACATTCCACCCTTCATTATCAGGTTGAAGTTCAAATACGCCGCCTTCTACACTAACCTGATGAATACTTTTATCTTCAACCCAGTTTAAATACGAAGGAGACGCTTCGACTAATGCATCAATTGGTTGGCCATTTTTAAAAGAAAACCAAGCATTTACTGATACTTCACCTTGAGTTATTCCATATTCTTTTTGGATAGAATCAGTGATCCAAGGGGTCACTTGAATATTTTTAGCTTCAACATAAAAGTGACCATCTAAACTTTTAAATGATCCTTTTTCTTTGAAATTAGCAATGACTTTAAGCTGATTGATTTCACTACCAATAACGCTGACTATGCCTTCTGCTAAGTGTTTTCGGCGTTCATTACGCCATTGGAGGGAGTCAATCTGAATGGTTTTTTCGTTACCATCAAGTGCCATGAAAGCAACTTGAGAACTTTTTATGGAGAAGTGATTTAAACGCACGAGAAATAAGTCTTCTAAACGCTTAGCTAAAGACTCATCACTCTCTTTTTCTGCTTCTATATCTTCCTCATTTTTCCCTAAACTTGAAGGGCCTAACGAAGTAAGATCTGCCGTTAACTTATCAATTCTTAAATCAGCAAATTGAGGCTGTTGTGCCCATAATGAAGATAAAATATTAAGTTGAATCTCAACCGCTCCCACTGAAATTATTTCATTGCCAGTACTTGGATCAACTGCAGTCAATTTTCTAAGATTTAATGACGGATTGGTATTTCTCCAACGTCCTTTAACTTCACCAATTGAGATAGAAAAACCTGTAGTTTCTGAAAGAAAGGTTTCAATTTCGGGCTGATATTGGTTGAGAGTAGGTAGAAAAAGGCGCAGGCTGGTAATGACTAATGCTGCTAGTAAAAATACCAGCAGCAATAATCCCATCAAGCAACGTTCAAAACGAATTAACTTAGTGGTCACTTATTTTTCTCTTACATCATAACGACGTCAAACTGCTCTTGGATATAAAGAGGTTCAGCTTGAATTTTAACTTGTTTACCAATAAAAAGTTCGAGTTCAGCTAACGCATGAGACTCTTCCCCTTCTAGAGCATCAGCAACAGCTACAGATGCATAAACAACAAACTTATCAGAGTCATACGCTCGGTTTACACGCGTGATTTCACGTAAAATTTCATAACATACGCTTTCCACGGTTTTCACTGCTCCACGACCTTCACAAGTAGGACATTGACCACATAAGATATGCTCAATACTTTCTCGAGTTCGTTTACGCGTCATCTCAACTAAACCAAGCTGTGTAAAACCATTAATATTGGTTTTTACACGATCTTTTTCTAAAGCAGAACCTAAAGACTGGAGAACTCGGCGGCGATGCTCTTCACTTAGCATATCAATGAAATCAATAATGATGATCCCACCTAAATTCCGTAAGCGAAGTTGACGAGCTATCGCTTGTGTCGCTTCAATATTGGTATTAAAAATGGTTTCTTCTAAATTGCGTCGACCAACAAAAGCACCAGTATTTATGTCCACGGTGGTCATGGCTTCGGTTTGATCGATAATTAGATAGCCGCCAGATTTTAATTCTACTTTACGATCAAGTGCTCGTTGAATTTCATTCTCAGTTTCATACATGTCAAAAATAGGTTTATCACCTGAGTAATATTCCAATTTCTTTGTTAATTCCGGTACGAATTCTGTTGTAAATTCTTTTAGCTTCTCAAATGCCAGCTTTGAATCCACACGAATAAGATCAAGCTCTGTGCCCACAAAATCACGTAAAATGCGTTGGTCTAAACCTAACTCGCCATAAAGCATTGATTTTGTTTTATTCTTTTTACGACGTTCAATTACTTTATGCCATAAACGTTTTAAGAAAGCAGCATCTTGTGAGATCTCAGCTTCACTCGCTCCTTCAGCTGCGGTTCGAATAATAAAACCACCAAATTCATCACAATAATCAGAGACAGTGTCTTTTAAACGATTACGTTCTTTCTCGCTTTCAATACGTTGAGATACACCAACGTGACTTGCCCCTGGCATAAACACCAAGTAACGAGAAGGCAGAGTAATATCTGTTGTCAGACGAGCACCTTTTGTACCAAGCGGATCTTTTACTACTTGTACAACGAGATCTTGTCCTTGGTGGACAAGCTGTGAAATATCCCTTACTTGGAATTGACGTTTTTCATTTTCAGAAACACATTCTGTATGAGGGACAATATCTGAGGCGTGAAGAAATGCGGCTTTATCCAAACCGATATCAATAAACGCAGCTTGCATCCCCGGTAATACTCGGCTTACACGGCCTTTATAAATATTACCAACAATACCGCGCCTTGCTTCTCTTTCTACATGAACTTCTTGAAGCACACCGGCTTCAATCATCGCAACTCGAGTTTCGCTCGGAGTTACATTTATTAACAACTCTGTACTCATTTGGAGCACCTCACTAATTTTACAAAAATTGGTGTAAGAGCTGATCTGTTTCCATCAAAGGCAGTCCCATGACAGCGTGATAGCTGCCATCAATACGCGAGACAAATCGCCCACCACTACCTTGAATACCGTATGACCCTGCTTTATCACAAGGTTCACCACTTTCCCAATATTGTTCTATTTCTTGTTCAGAAAGTGTTTTAAACCATACCTGAGTAATTACTGTTTTGGTTCTTATTTTTTCAGGTGTGGCAATCGTTACAGCAGTCATTACTTGATGTTGACGACCAGACAGTGCCAAGAGCATTCTCTTAGCATCTTCAAAATCTTTTGGTTTTTCTAAAATAACACCATCGATAACAACGATGGTGTCAGAGCCCAATACAGGGGTATATTTACTCTTTGTTTTTTCTATCGCTTTAACGCCAGCTTGAGCCTTATCTTTAGATAAACGCTCAACATACATCAATGCCGTTTCATGTTCTTGATGTATCTCTTCAACATTCACCGATAACACATCAAATTGATAACCTAATTGCGTTAACAACTCTTTTCTTCTCGGAGAACCTGACGCTAAGAAAACTTGCGCTTCCATTCTTGCTTTCCTATCGAATTGACCAATGACGGCGAACTCTTCGCATTAATAAAAACAACCAAGGCCATAGTAGGAAGTTTAACACGCCTGCCCATAAAAAATGTGCGTTAAAAGACACATCATGAACTAAAAACTCCCCCATAAACTCTAATATTTTCCCTAATAGGGTCAAACCAGAGAATATTGCTGCTTGTTGCCATAAGGCTAAGTTTCTCAAGACCTTAAAGTTAGCAGCAACCAAATAAACCAATATGGCCATGGTCATCCCCCGAATACCAAGGGTGGTTCCTAATAATAGGTCCCATAAAATACCAAGCACCATTGCCGTTCCCACATTCACTCGATGTGGTAGAGCTAGCACCCAATAAAAGGTCACTAAAATGATCCACGACGGTCTTAGAACTTCTAAAGCACCAGGCCAAGGAGCTGCTTGTAAAGTTAATGCGATTAAAAAAGAGAGCCAAATAATGACCCTTCCACGCATTAAATGACTACTCGCCATCAGACACCTCCTTTGGTGCTAGTTCATTTCCTGTTGGCCATACAAGCAATAAATAACGCAATTTATCAAATTCAACCGTAGTTTCTATATCAATAGAAGCAAATGGGCGTTTATTATCATTATCTATTTTAGAGATATACCCAACTGGATACCCTTCAGGGTAACGTTGACCTAAACCAGAAGTTACCAATAAATCCCCAACTTTTAAGTCAGTATTTGTTGGTATGTGCTCAAGTTGCATCATATCTAAGTGACCTTTGCCCGATGCAATAACACGAATATCATTTCTAACTGCCTGCACTGGAATTGCATTATTTGCATCCGTTAATAACAACACTCGGCTGTTATGTGCTCCAACATAGTTAATTTGTCCAACAATACCTTTATCACTGATAACTGGCTGACCTTCATATACGCCATCAACAGATCCTTTATCGATCATCACTTGATGTGTATAAGGCGCGGAATCCACCGCCATTACTTCCGTTACCATCTTTTTTTCATCACGAATAAATGGTGAACCAAGTAGATTACGTAAACTGCTATTTTCTTGTTTCAACTGTTCCATTAGCAATAAATTGCTGTTTTGAACAAACATTTCTTGCTTAAGACGCTGATTTTCAAGCATGAGGGTATTACGGCTATTAAACCGTTCATACATGCCATTAAACATTGTACGAGGAAGGTTTGCCGCATAATGAATTGGGGAAACAAAGCTATTTAATAGGTAACGTATGTCGGAAAAGGCATTTAAACGACTATCGGCTAACATTAGGCTAGCCGATACCATTACTGCAATAAACAGGCGAAATTGTAGAGAAGGACCTCTACCAAAGATTGGAGTCATATCCACTCACCCGTTAGTTGTTATTACTCTTCACTAAATAGATCGCCACCGTGCATATCGATCATTTCTAATGCTTTACCGCCGCCACGAGCTACACATGTTAGAGGCTCTTCAGCAACCACTACTGGAATACCCGTTTCTTCTGTTAGAAGACGGTCTAAATCACGAAGTAGTGCACCACCACCTGTTAATACCATACCATGTTCTGAAATATCAGAAGCCAATTCAGGTGGACACTGTTCTAGTGCAACCATTACTGCAGATACGATACCAGATAGAGGCTCTTGAAGTGCTTCAAGGATTTCGTTCGAGTTCAGTGTAAAGCTACGAGGTACACCTTCTGCAAGGTTACGACCACGTACTTCAATTTCACATACGTCATCACCAGGGTAAGCTGAACCGATTTCATGTTTAATACGTTCAGCCGTTGCTTCACCAATCAAGCTGCCGTAGTTACGACGAACGTAGTTAATGATTGCTTCGTCAAAACGGTCACCACCGATACGTACAGACGATGAATAAACCACACCGTTTAGAGAGATAACTGCAACTTCTGTTGTACCACCACCGATATCAACAACCATTGAACCTGTTGCTTCAGATACAGGAAGACCTGCACCGATAGCAGCAGCCATTGGCTCATCAATAAGGAACACTTCACGCGCGCCCGCACCTTGTGCAGATTCGCGGATTGCACGACGCTCAACTTGTGTAGAACCACAAGGAACACAAACTAATACGCGAGGACTTGGACGTAACACGCTGTTGTCATGCACTTGCTTAATGAAGTGCTGAAGCATTTTTTCAGTTACATAGAAGTCAGCAATAACGCCATCTTTCATTGGGCGAATTGCAGAAATGTTACCAGGAGTACGGCCTAGCATCTGTTTTGCATCATGACCAACGGCAGCTACACTTTTAGCTGAACCTGAACGATCTTGACGAATAGCAACCACTGAAGGCTCATCAAGAACAATGCCTTGACCTTTTACATAGATAAGTGTGTTGGCAGTACCTAGATCAATCGATAGATCGTTTGAAAACATGCCACGAAGTTTCTTGAACATAATCTTCGTATTTCCTGAAAACGTGAGAATAAGATAAATTTTATTAAATGTACCAATGCCTAGCCGAATCAGCAAGGTATTGCTACAGAATCCTGAAGCAAATCAGGATTTTTATTCATTTTTTAGTTAGAAGTACCAATAATGTTACTTTCACCACGAAAAATAACACGATCATTACCTCGATACATCCCAAAAGTGACAAGCGTCGAAGGATCTTCATCTCCTTTGCCCCGCCAATTGAATTGTAACCAAGGTTGTAGGTATAAACCCGATGGTTTTGATTCACAATGTGTATGCTTTTCACTTAATTGTGGCGAACCTTCAGATAAGCGTAACCAAAAGCGGATCTGCTCTCTTAATTGATTGTTATCGGGTTCTGCTATTAGATCAATTGAGTTAAGACCAGATTTAATGCCACCAGTTCCCATTAATTTCGCAGCGCTTTCCTTATCAGGTTCTGGCCAAATAGTTTGCTTACAATAAGATGAACCATTAAATACGGCTGCGTCATCTTCTTTACTTAAAATAAAACGCTGACCATCCCAATATTCAACCCTAAGGGGCACTGATACAGATTGTCCTGAAGCAACGCCTACATTATCTAATACCATTCGCCCATAACGAACATCCGGTTGAGATAAAAGTTCTGCCTCTACTAATTGTTGATCTTTAATGAAGGTAACAGGATCTACACCACCAATTTTTAGGCCTAAACTTGTGATTTCTGAACTTGAGTACCCCGATATATTAAACGGGCCATCGACCACCGTAGTACGATTTCCAAATGAAGGTGCCCCCTCTTTTTTTGACCACATAACAGCATGATCTAAATTCGTAACTTGCCACACAGCCTTATCATTCCAATGCGTTTCATCTAAATCCACATCACTAATATTTAAGCGAGAAGCATATTCCCCAACCAATGAGAACCTAGATTTTAACTCATTGTTAAACTGAGCATAGTTGGTGACCTCTGAATCTAAAGCACTATAAGCAGTCACTTGAAAATCCACATTTTTAAAAAATTGATCCATATATACAAAACTACCCTCAGATGTGCCTTGGTTTTGAGGATAATCCCATTCGGTATTTGTGATAGAAAAATACGCAGGATAAAAGCGTCCTACCTTAGAAGTCGTTGACGGAATATTAAACCCTGAACGGTTAAAGTAATCATTCTGGAAAACATCAAAACTTAATGTACCTACTTCATTCCAATTTATCTTAGTTGATGAATTTTGGTTCTCACTTGTCACTTCTTTATTAAAATCAGCAATAGGTTGTCCATCAACAGTAACAACGCCGATAGCACCTGATTGTGGGTAATATACTTGAGAAGATAGACTTAACTTAGCGCTCCCTTCACTATGAGTAATATAGCTTGGCGTCACAGTCTGACTGCAAACTAAAGATGGGTGATCATGATCTGGAATTCCATTTCCATAAGTTCCAGAATCTAATTCTTTAATCCAATTCACCGCTTTTAAGTAAGCATTAAAATCAGTTCCAGAAGTCAAGTAAGCGCCATTAAGCTCATCGGTATAAGACGGTAATGTAGATGATTGATCACACAATGCTGCGGTAAAAGGACGGAAATAAAATTGCTCTGAGGTCGTAAACGTATCACCTTGAATATTTGCACTGGCTGTTAATTTTGCCTTTCCAGCATCATTCAATCGAGCTTGAAGAGAACCATCAGCTTGATTTTCATCTCCACCGGCAACACCATTCACAAATGAAATCGATAAACTTTTGTTTGCTTCAGCCCAACTGCTGCCTTCTTTCTTGATTTCAATGCTCTCATTACTCGTCGCTGGTAAGACTGAATTCGAAAAAGTAACATCTATGTCCGTCGTTTCTTTAATAATATGACAATTTAACATGTTGCCATTTCCGTTTTCTTTACCACGAATCTTCAGTCTAAAAGGATAAGGACGCCCTGCTACTTGATTGCTATCAGAACCATCAACACCTTCAGATGGAACAATGCTGATTGCTTTAGCGATAAACTCATACGGTCCTTCTGTCGTAGTTAGATTTTCACTACTAACACTGGCTGAAACGTTATAAGAATTTAAGAATTTACTATGAATATATCGAGTAACCACAGCAGGGCCGCTTGATGGAAACACCGTTTCAAAACGGCTATCATTAACATGATTACATTCGGAAGTAGTAATATTTCCATCATCACTCCAACACGCTGAATTTCTATCTCCAATAACAACAGGGGCGCTGGATACTTGTAATTCTTGTCCTTTACCTTCAACCACATCACCATTGGTATCAACAAGAGAAAAATCAATTTCTATACCGTCACAAGCAAGGCCTTTACCTGAAGTTGGGGAGATGACAAGTTGATAACTATTTGCCCCACAATTTGTAAGAGGCTCATGAATAAATTCAGAATCATTACTCATAGCAACCTGACAAGCAGTAATCGCTCCTTTAACTTTTGCACCATTAGTTAACGTCATGGAACCTTTGGTATATATATAACCATTAACATAAGCGTCAGTATTTAAATTCAAACTATAATCTTGATTCACTAAAGGTTGATGAGGTGAAATATCAATAGTCGATTCACACCCACTGTCTTTATAGGAGTAGATAAAAAGAGTGCCTCCATTATTCGCATTTACATTTCTAGCAAAATCGATCTTATCTTGAACATGAAAAATAACATCTCCTTCAATTTCAATATTGCCTAAAACTCTCATATCATCAAACCAATATTCTCCTGATTTGAATAACACTGTATGTGATGATTTAACGCTAAACCCCGTATGACTCCCTATACCATAAGGGTTCTTAAAATATGTAGTTCTCTGAAAAACTTTTTGATCATCCCAATTTGAATCATATCCATTAATAACTCGAGCTTCTGAAGAAACTTGCCAACTAAAATTCAAAAAATCAGGTAAATCACTATCATTAGATAGAGAGCAGCTTTTCCCATCACATAATCCATGTTCGATAGGCACTTCTGGTATAAATCCAGGATATTGATTAACAATGTCATTGGTAAACCTTACTTGCCCTTTAATACTCCCGCCCCCTGAGACTACTGCATGGTTTTCCATAGTAATTAGGTTTACCGGATTATCTTTCCACGTCTGCATCCCATTAAATGCATCACATTGTTGAGGTGGAATAGTGAAATTTTGAGCCAACGAAGATAAAGAAACCAAAGATAAACAAATCAATATTACTCGCCATGCTATGTTCATCAATTAATCTCCTTTGCCCATACTTCTTGAACTCGTGTGACTTGATCAATACCAGAACCACAAGTTACTGAACTTGTAATTTTAAAATATTGAATCTCTTCACTGTGATAATTCACCGTATTTGTCACGCATACCACTTCTGGCTTTTCTTTACAGCCACTCTCATCCACTCTCATATTAGGACGACGAACCTCGCCATTACAGATACTTGTATTAGCACCAGAAACACCAATAGGAAAAAGTTGAGTTAGCCCCCATTCAGCACCCGAATGCGCTAAAAACCACGCTTGAGTACCCAAGACTTCTTTAGAAAGCGTGTCATGATTACTGCTTTCCACTTTTAATAAATTAAGAGATAAAAAGCCCACCACCACCATGACAACAATGGACATAACCAACAAATTACCCTTTTGCTTTCTTTTATTAGGGAACATTTATCACCTGCACATCATGTTGATATTGAGTAATTTCACCAAGGTCATTTTTAAAAGCTAACACTAACTTCATTATGCTATTACGTTGAATTGATGCATTTTCAAAAGAGAAATGACCACTATGAACCTGATTAATGAGTTGTGTATGTGAGCGAAAAACACCATCTCCCACTATGCAATATTCGATAGGATTAGGATGATAGAAAAATGCGCGTTCAGAAACGGAATTTGATATGAAGGCTGGATTATTATTACTTGAAAAGGTAACTGTTGATACACCACCAGAAATACCAATGCTATCTACCGTTACGTATCGATGGTTTTCTTCTTGAAGTAAATCACCTTGGGTACTTGGGTTAATTATCAAACGTAGATTATTCGTATTCAAAGGAACTTCTGACAATAAAACTACGTCGATTGTTTTTTGATTTATCAAAGGAAAAGACAAATAAAATGCACTACTTTCAATAGGAACAAAACTAATACACTGATTATTTGAGGTAACTTCGACACTATTAGGAACGGCATGACGTAATTCACGACTTAACTTTTCAATTAAGAATTTAGCCTGCATTTGATTATCTTGACGATCAATGCTGTCGTTATAACTTTGAAAACCAAGTTGTAGTGTATTACTTGCCGCCAAAGCAACAAGCCCGACAACGACAATGGTTAAAATAAGCTCAATTAACGTAAACCCTAATGCACGTTTCATTAGTAATTACCTCGATACGCACTAAAAGAATACTTGGCATGGTGGCTTCCATATAGGGTTACTTTAATAAGCTTATACGGTGTTATTACCGTATTTGAACCATCAACATTGCTATAATTAACCACAATTTCAACCGTAAAATTTTTATATTCATCGGCATTAGAAGCCCCAATAAGATCACCTAATTGATATTGCGGCAAGCTAGTTGAAGAACATACAGAAACCTCTCCCCAACAACCAATGAAGTCATCAACATCATTAAATGTGGCTGCAATAGTTTCACCCCCATCTTTACCTAAATTCGACGAACAGTTAATTAACGTACCACTGTCATTCTTTTCACCGCATCGATATTGACCACCATTAGGATCGTTATTTTCATCAAACTGACGACTTAAAATATCCGTCACTACAGAGTGGCCAAGCGTGGCAGCTTGTGCTTGATAAGTCGCTTTATGAGAAGTGGAAGAAGAAGTAAACACACCAGATACCAATACCGATAATGCAAACCCTAAGATCACAATACCTACGATCGACTCAATCAAGGTTAACCCTCTTTGTGCATTCAAGTCCCCTTTCATATTTCACAACTCGTACTTTGCAAAGAACGATACATAAAGCCTTCATTATTAATACAAACAGAGCGGCTTTCATTTGTTGATAGCGTTGTAATCGTGATACGACAATCTTCTTGAGTGCAAAGAGTCAAATCAGATGATGCCGGAATTGTTGGTCGTCCTAATAAATCAAACGAAAGAGCTGAAATTGCTACTGCACCACTTGCCGTATTAAAAGCATAACTTAACCGGATCATATCCAGATTTTCACGATCATTTTCTTTGGAGTAATCGGATAATACCGCACTCGCCATACCTTGATTTTGGCACGCAGAGTCCACACCAAATTGATTCGATGATGTAAGAACCGAACGACACGCATTATTGATATGAGAAGTATTCGTTTGCATTGATGCAATTTGAACATGACGCAAAATAGACAACACTTGCTCTTGAGCTGCAGCCGATGAAAAACGGCTTGCTCCCAAGTATTTACTGGCGGTGTAAACTGCAATAATCGCAAGTAGCAAGATCACAACGATAAGCTCAACCAAAGTAAAGCCATTCCTATTTTGTCGTTGTTTTATTTGATTTTTTTTGAGAGGAAAAGTCATCATCCGTTACCTTATAATCTCCTGTTACTAGGATAACGGAAATTATAGATATAGCGAATGGTTTGTTATTTTTAGATACAAAAAAACCAGCGGAGATCGCTGGTTTTTAACTAAAGAGGTTGAATTAGATTAACAACCAGTATCAATAACGATTGTTGATACGCCAGAAGATACTGTTGTTGCTTCTCCGTATGTAACAAAACAATTAGTTGCTGTAATTGTTGCAGCTGTTGCTGAGTCAGCTTTAAAACCAACAACTAAAGTTGCACCAGATACTGCACTACTCCAGTCTTCTGATAGACCAACTACCGCTTCACCAATACCTGTATCTTTAGCCATTGGGTAACCGTATTTTGTAGCAATACCATCAACATCAGTTTCTACTGTAGCCGTTTCTTTACCATCAATCGCTGCTTTACCGTAAACGATACCAGCAGCACCAGCCATTGCACCTTTTAGACCTTGCAGAGATGATGCACGCGCATCAGATTGCAGGTTTAAGAATTTAGGTGCAGCAGTTACTGCAAGAATACCTAAAATCACGATAACAACCACTAACTCGATAAGGGTGAAACCACCTTGTCTTTTCATGTTACTTCTCTCTTTTATTATAAAATCGATAGCACCAAACCAGTGCCATCATTATTGTTAAAACCCAAAAATTATTAACGCAAACTGTCAAAACACCATCGGTTAAAACAGATTTATTCACCCGTATATCGCTATCCTAGCTCATCTACAAGCGCTTAAATTACTTATTGTAATGTCACGACAACACGACCTGATTCAGGCTCGTAAGTAAAAAAGTGACCTTCATTTTCTTGTTGTGTGTATTTACATTGACTACGGCTATTCTCACTGATCACTTCAGCCAGATATTTACCTTCATTATCATTTTTATCATCAGTCACATGCGGTGCATTCTGTAACAACATTTCCATCAACAAAATACACTCTTTTGATGTTAATGATGCAGGGTAACTTCCCGTATCATTACCATCCAAATCTTCTCTTGGTGCAATTGGATAACCTGGACGGTAGTTTGCTTGATTAGCTTGAGAAGGATCCGTTAACCAAAACTCAGTACCATCATAGCTAACCGCATTATAACCATCGGTTTTTGGTCGAGCTTCCGCTTCCCACTGCGCTCTTGCAGAAAGAACAGCCGTGGCGTAGCCACCTGCGACACCTTCAATACTCGCTTTTTTCGCTTCAAGACTGACATCTAAAAAACGAGGTAATGCCACTGTAGCTAATAGACCAATTACAACAATTACAATCACTAGCTCAACCAGTGAGAAACCTTTTTGTGTCTTCATTGTACTGCTTCTCTCTATCTTAATTTTTCCATGAATTGTAAGGGATTATACAAAAAAAAATACGGCGTTCGTCAAAAATTTGCCACTTATTTTTTATCTATAAATCCGACACTTACTTTTAATGCATCTTTTACTAACATTACCGAAACCACCTTACCATTTGCCATACTATAGTCACAACGATACTGCTCTTTTTTTACTAATTCCGGTTTTTTAATTTCGATGCTGTCCGCATAAATTTTGTCTTTATTGGGTAATAAAAGATGTAACCATTGTAGACAGTCAATCCCATCATCTTCTTTAAGTACAATTGGCCACCCTAAAGAACTAAAATTAACGTCGATACCATCTTTTACCATTGTCTTAGGTTGCCCATTAACAACCCAATAATTTTTAAACTCATTTGCCGAAGAGAGTATCTCTCTGCTTGTCATAATGATTGCTGTATCTTCTACTTCAGGTTCAATTTGCTCCCAATTAATAAAAATCACAGCCAATAAGATAATGACAAGCGCGCCCCATAAAATTCGGGTTGCTGACATAATTAGGTTCCCTTTACTACATCCAACATGTTCCACATCGGTAAGAAAATACCTAGTGCTAAAATCAAAACCATGCCTGACACGATGACCAATAGAATAGGTTCAATTCGTGCAGTTAGCGTCTTCAAGTCATAATCCACTTCACGATCATAAAAATCAGAGACTTCTAATAATAAATCGTCTATTTGACCCGTCTCTTCACCAACCGCGATCATTTGCTGCACCAAAGGGGGGAAGATTCCACTTTGTGCCGCTGTCGCTGACATACTGGTACCCGATTCAATGCCTGCTTTCATTTCTAGCAATCGGTTCTCTAAATATTTATTCCCTAGAGACTCTGCTGATAATGCAAGGGATTGATTTAATGGGACCCCCGACTTCAACATCAGTGCAAATGTTCTTGAGAAACGTGACATTTGAGCTCGAGTCACAATTCCACCAACAATCGGTAAGCGTAATCGAAATTTATCCCATTTTTCTCGGCCTTCAGCTCGGCTAATCCAAGCTTGAAAAGCAAACATCGCGCCAGTCATTGCGCCAATTAATAAATGCCAATAATTAACAAAGAAACTCGATGTTGCGATAAGTATTCGAGTTGGTAATGGTAACTCCACACCAAAACGAGCAAACATTCCTGCAAACTGAGGGATCACTTTGATATTTAGTACAAACATCGCAAGTAAGATAAAAGTTAAAACAAATACGGGATAACGCATTGCTGACTTAATTCGCTTACGGGTTTCCATTTCTTGTTCGTAATAATTAGCCAATTGCATGAGAGATTGATCCAATCGACCGGTATTCTCACCAACATGAATCATTGAAACAAACAAAGAGCTAAACACTTGTGGATGCTGCTGCATAGATACAGACAAGCTCCGCCCGTTAGTTAAATCAGCAGTCACCTCTTCCAATGTTGTTTTTAATAATTTGTTATTACTGTTCTGAGCTAAACCATTCATTGCTCTCAGTAGAGGCACGCCAGCTTTGGTTAAGCTGTACATTTGACGACAAAAAATAACCAAAACTTCTAAAGGAATACTTGGTTGCAACCATTTTTTCCAATCCATAGAACGAGATGTTCCACCAAATTTATTGGCTTTTATCCCTGTAGGAATCACTCCATCATTCATCAATTGCTCAGCAGCAGACTCTTGAGATGTCGCTTCAATAGATCCTGAAACTGATTCTCCTCGAAGATTTCTTCCGCTGTATTTAAAAATTGCCATGATTTACGCCTACATCAATATTGGTTGATGAGAAGACGCGTGATCCCCTTCACCTAATACCATCACTTCATCCAAGCTAATCACACCACTTATCGCTAACTCCATAGCAGAAGCAAGCAGTGGTTTATAATCCGGATTTTGACGTGCTTTTTGTGAAAAGCCAACCGCATCATTTGCTCTTAGTGCATCCATCATAGGTTGATCCAACTCTAATAATTCAAACACACCAATACGGCCACGATAGCCAGTTAAGTTACAACTTTGACATCCGTTACCACGTTGGAAAGTTACCCCTACTTGATTTGGAAAACGGCTTTGAATCCATTGTTTTCTCGCGTTATCCAATTCATCAGGAGCTGAACATTCTGGACATACTTTTTTAACTAGACGTTGTGCTAATACCGCACGAACTGCACTAGCAACAAGATAACCAGGCGCTCCCATGTCCATCATACGTAATGCACTATCAACCGAGTCATTGGTATGTAATGTAGATAACACTAAGTGACCAGTTAAAGCGGCACGTAAACCAATTTCCACGGTTTCTTGATCACGCATCTCACCAATAAGGATAATATCCGGGTCTTGACGTAAAAACGTTCTTAAAATTTTTGAAAAGCTTAAATCAATTTTGCTATTTACTTGTACCTGATTAACACGAGGTAAACGGTATTCAACCGGATCTTCTGCTGTAATGATTTTCTTGCTTGGTTGATTTAATTCACTTAAAGCACCATACAATGTTGTCGTTTTACCAGAACCTGTTGGCCCCGTAACTAAGATCATGCCATGTGGACGACGAAGTTGTTTACGCAGACGAGTAAGTAAATGTTCCGGTAATCCAGATTGTTCTAGTTCTTGAACGCCAGATGTCTGATTCAATAAACGCATAACAACCGATTCACCATATTGAACAGGCATTGTAGATAAACGAATGTCTACAGACTGACCACGAGATTTGATGTTAAATCGTCCATCTTGTGGCAAACGTTTTTCAGAAATATCCAAATTCGCCATCAGTTTTAAACGTAAAACCAATGCTGAAGCGATATTAACTTCATTTAATAATGTTTCGTGTAATACCCCATCAATACGCTGACGTAAACGCAGGACTCTTTCATCCGGTTCAATATGTATATCTGAAGCACCAACTTGAATCGCATCTTCAAATAATGAGTTAATCAGCTTAACAACGGTTACTTCTTCATTATCGTTATCTGATATACCAAAATTAAAATCGTCGTTAACTTGGTGTTCTGAGTGCAACTTCTCAGCAAATGAAGCGATTTCTTTGGTTCTACGATAGAAACGATCAAAGCTATCAACAAGCTGTCTTTCAGAAGCAATAACCATTTCTACTTGATATTGCTGAAGCTGTGAAAACAAGGCTTCTTGAGCAGACAGATCAGCAGGATCACTCATGGCAACTCGGATCGTATTACCTTGCTGACTAAGAACTAATGCGCGTAAGCGACGAGCATGCACTTCAGGCAGCAATTGCACGGCTGCCGCATCAATTTCAGCGCGGTTCAAATCAACTAAAGGGACACCCAACTGCTGAGATAAAAACGTCAACATTTGTTTTTCACTCAGGAAACCTAACTGAATTAATGTTGCCCCTAACTTTCGGCCTGTTTTCTTTTGAGTCGAAAGAGCCTGTTCGATTTGCTCTTCAGTAACAATGTTTTCTTCGACTAATAGATCACCAAGTCTTTTTCTTAACTTAAGACGCATTACTCAATTCCTTCCATTGTTGCTAATAATTTAATGCGATCACGAACAAACGCTTGAGACGAGCGAGATAAACCCGGCTTAATTAATGCTGTCTGGTATGCTTCATAAGCCGATTTCACTTTTGTTTCTCTTTCATAAACAATAGCTAAACCTAACCACCAACGGCCATTATCTGGTTCTTGGTTAACCAACATTTGATAACTTTCTTTTGCTAAGTCCATCAACTTCAACTGTTGAGCTAAGCCACCACGGGTTGCAAGATAGTCAACTGGTGCACCAACAGGAATATACTCCAATACAGAAAGAGCGGCTTCTGGCTGCTGCTCTTTTTGTAATAGACTCGACAGCGCTAATCTTAACTCTACACTGTCATCGTTAAGTTTGATGCCTTGTTGAAGAATGGCCGCAGCTTCACTCACATCACGTTTACCATAAAGCAAAGCTGCGAGTCTTTTTCGTGACTCTTCATCACTAGGTTGATACTTAAGTACGGTGTAATACTCTTTCATCGCCGCTTTAAAATCGGATCTATCTAATGCTTTTTTAGCCGCTTCTCTGCTTCTACGAGCTAGCTCTGATGGCAGTAATTCAACTTCTTCAACTTGCAACATTTCATTAGCTTGTGCTTGCTCTTTTGGCGTTGCCGGAACAATTGATGTCGACTTTGATGTTGGTTTAACGACCTCTGTCGATGTCATCAATTGTGGTTTATCCACTATAGAGCGATTCTGAGTAGACTGACTACGAACCGAAGCTGTCACTTCAATCTTATCCGCCGATATTGGCTTCTCCGCATAAATAGAACTCACAGCTAATGTTGATTCTTTTTTCGTTGGTGAAATCAATAATTGATCTGTTTTAATATTACTCGGAGAGTGTTCACTCACTTCTGTTGTTAGCGCTTGCTGCTGAGTATGAGCACTCTTTTGCAGATCTACATTTTGCTCTGTCGATGCACTTAATGTTGACCATCCAATTAACGACAAAGAACTAAATACACCAATAGCAAAGAAAAACGATGCTTTGTATTTTGACTCAACATTCGGTATATCCGCAGGAGATAATGAGTGCTGTTTTTCTTTGTTTTCATTTTGTTGAGTTATATTTAATAACGCTTTATTAGTCACACTCACGAAACTCTCCATCCCCAAAATGTTGGGAAGTAATGCTTAGGTTTAACAGTATCAGCCGTATCAATAATGGCGTTAAACACGGCTTTTGAAGGCACATTATTCACTTGCTCTGAAAAGGCAATTAACAAAGATTTATGGCAAACCTGATTAATTAAGCGAGGAATACCATTTGTGGCCTTCCATATCGCTTTCATTTGAACAAGCGAAAATGGATTATTCTCACATCCAGATTCAGCTATTCTATATCGAATGTAAGCGACGGTTTCATTCATATTTAATGCTCTCAATAAAGCAGAAAACGTTATTCGTTGCCTTAATTGTCTTAAGTTATGTTGTTGTAATCTCTCATCCAATTCCGGTTGCCCAAACAGCACTATCTGTAGCAATTTTTTATAGTCTGTTTCTAAGTTGCCAAACAAACGTAATGTTTCTAATGCTTCATCACTTAGAGCCTGAGCTTCATCAATGAATACTACAACTAATTTTCCTTCCGCATGTAGATCAATAATTTTCTCATGGATACGATCAATCAGTGCAATATCATCACCACTTTGATCAAGCCATAACTCTTTTGCTAAAGCTTGTCGAAGTTCATGGCCATTCATTACCGGATTCGGAAGGTAAAGTAATTCCACATTGGAAGGCAACTCATTAATCAACATTCGGCAGACTAATGTTTTTCCGGTTCCCACCTCACCTGTAACCTTGATAATCCCTTCACCCATCGAAATCGCAGACAACACAGTATGAATCGCCTCATAATGAGGCGATAACCCATGAAACAGTGAGGTATTGGGTGTCAGCGTAAATGGTAACTGCTTTAACCCAAAGTGAGCTTCATACATGTCAGTTTTTGATTACTCGTCTGGGAACCATTCTTGCAATAAGTCACGAGAACGTTCTAATTCTTCTTGCCAAGTATCTACACCGACAACCGTTGGTTTTAATAAAATAACCAATTCCGTTTTTTGAGTTAGCTGACTGACATTTCTAAATAAATGCCCGAGTGCTGGAACATCTCCTAATAATGGCACTTTCGATACTTGGTCAACCGTTTGTGATTTCATCAAACCACCAATCACAACCACATCACCGCTTTTCGCTCGGATCACAGAGTCTGATTCACGAATAGAGCTTTTAGCTAATGGTAATTTCAGTACGCCACCAACATCACCTAAATCAATCTCTTTTACCTCGTTCTCCACATCAATAACTGATGGATGAACATGTAACATGACATTACCTTTATCATCGATTTGAGGTGTTACATCTAAAGAAATACCAGAGAAGAAAGGCGTTAATGTTACTTCTGGAGAAGCATTAGAGTTGTCACCACTACCAGTAACACTTGATACTTCAGTTACGTAGTACTCATCACGACCAACTTTAATCACCGCTTTTTGGTTATTTGCAGCAGTCACTCTCGGGCTTGAAAGTACATTTAAGTCACCTTGTGTATCCATAAAACTTAATACGGCTTGGAAGTTACCATCTGAAACCGTAATGTTTGTTTGACCACCTAATAATGTTCCAATGGTATCCATTCCAGGCAATGCGCCTTGAACAAGTCCTGGAGTCTGTCCAAAAACAACATCAGTTCCACCTAACGATGCAGTCAAATTAGACCAATTAATACCTTGTTGATAACCATCACTTAATGTGACTTCAAGTAATTTAGCTTCAAGGATCACTTGACGTTGTAATCGCTTATGAGAAGTTCCTAAAAATTGTTTAACTTTACGTAATTCATCAGGAGAGGCAGTAATGGTAACAACACTCGCTTGAGGAGATACAACAACACTTCGATCAGCTCCATTTCCTATCATCACAGAAATAGCTGTTTCTAACTCTTTCCAAAAATCGCTCTCACTCGTGGTTTCAATCTCAGTTCCACCTGTAGCAGAAGATGACGAAGATGATGAATTATTGTTCGATTTAGAACTTGAATTATTGTTATTTGATGAATTATTGTCCGAATTGGTAATCGAACCTGTTGTAATCGTCGTTAATGAACGTCCTTTACGAGTAAGCTGTAAATAATCAACAGGAATAGTTTCTGTACGAATCGTCGCAGGGTAAACTTGTAATACTTTTCCAGCTTTAACGATATCGTAACCATATAAGTCTTCAACCGATGAAAGCACATCATCCATCGTAACATCACTCAAATTCATCGTAATACGACCAGAAACCTGAGGATGAATAACGACACTGTATTCAGTTCCTTTCACTAAACTCGTGAAAAATGCTTTTGCGCCTGCACCATTTGCTCTGACTCTGAAACGTTTAACTGGCTCTTCAACCTCAACATGAGGTGTGTTTAGATCTGGCATTAAATCAGCTTGCACCGAAGCGGGTAAATCAGCAAGTAGCTGACCACCATTTTCATTAATGGATTTATCTAAGGTCTGCTTAATTTCAACAGGATCACGATGACCCATTGAGCAACCCGTTAAAGAGGCAACCATGAAACCAATGATGACATTACGTACTTTCATTACTGCAAACCTTAATTTTTAATATTTTGTGGAAATAGAGAAAGTTGCCATTGCTTACCCGCACGACCAATCGAAACGCTTTCTTCACCAATTGTTAATAATGTATAACCAGAAACTTTATCGCCTCTTTTCATTGATTTATCATCTAATACGGCATAACAATCAGACTCTGCATTGCAATTTATTGCTTGCAAAGAAGGGAAATATTGACGTTTTTTTATTACCTTTTTTTGAACTGGAGCAGGGGTACTCCAACTTAATGGTTCTGTAGGATCATGCCCCAATACCGCTTCAGATGCAGATACAGAAAGCGGTAAAGACATAAGAATAAAAACTAAAAAGCGATTTTTCATATTAACCACCAATAAACCCGCGACTTGACCCAAGGGTATAAACTTCGATTGTGACTTCTGCAATAGGGTATTTTTTCACTTCATAACGGAAGTTTCGCCAGTAATATTTTACAGGTAGCGCCTCTAAGTGAGAGAGGTACTCTTCAATATCAAAATATTCTCCAGACAACACAATCTTCACCGGATGAATGTAATAACCTGCATTATTATTTTCATCAAGCAAGCGTTCAGATGGCAATGTGGTCATAGACTGTAACTTTAACTTTGACGATTTCTTTAATACTTTTTCTAATAGAGAAGCCATCTGGCTTGGAGAAACCAATGACGCGACACGACTAAAAAGCAGATCAGCTAAATCCTGACTCTCTATCATTAATTGCTGATATTGTTTATTGATTTCAACATTAGGATCTTTCTTTAAACGAAATTCAGCTAATTCTATCTGCTGTTTTAGAGATGAAATAGAATTAGTAATACGCACTACTTTTTGTTGAGATTGATGATATTGCTCAATTTTAGGTTCAATAAACAAACTTAATGAAATAAAGATTACCGCAACCCAACCAACCAATGTAATGAGTACTTTTTCTCTTTGCGACAAAGCACCAAATTTCTCTTTTACTTGATTCCAATTACTCATGATTACCCTCTGATGCCTTAGTATTTAGAATAAATGACACCAGACCTTTATCGTCTGTTTTTATTTCAAGTTGATCAAAAGTTCGTCCAACTAAATGTAACTCACTATCAAAACTCTGAACCCAGCGAGGAATAACATCAGGTGTACGAGCATAACCAGCAAAATTAACCTTATCGCCAGAGATATAAATTTTATTAAGCGAGATGTTTCCTTTTCCTAGTTGAGTCAAGCTACTCATCACACCCGAGTAGCCTACTTGCATTCCCTCATCAAAATTATCAATCACCTTTAACGAGGCTTTTTTCGATTGAATATCATCATTTAATCGCTTAATCGCAGCTAACTTAGCTGCCGAAGGTTTGTGGCTCTCTAATTTTTTATTTAACGTCGCTAATTCTTGTTTATAACTACTTTCTTTTAATGAATTCGCGTTTATCGTTGCCTCTAGATTGTAAATTTGCCATTGGTAATACCCAACAACAGCAATACTTAACGCTAGTCCTATCCCCCAACTGATCATCACATTTTGTAATGTAAAATAATCAACTTTAGGCTTAAGGCTTTCATGAAATAAATTAATACTTGGAGTGTTAAATAAAGCTAACCAAGCTAAAACCTCACCAGAACGAAAGGCTCTTGGTTCATCAATAAGTAGTGAAGCAACCTTCACACCCAATCGATTCTGTAGCTCAAGCGCTAAAAGCGCATCATCTTCATCATCGCAACGGAAATACAAATTATTAATACTTACGCCATGCAATTGAGAGCTTAAGTAGTCAAGGGAGCGCTGCAACTCTAATGCCAAGCTGTCCATTTGAAAACTATTAGTTTGGTCGCCCGTTAATGGTGCAACGATACCACGTAAAGAACGGTTAAGATGTAGATGCCCATTATTAAACGCTAACAGCTTAAAATCAGCAGATTGACTATGATTTAATAACATAAAGCCACCGTCTTCAGGTTGAGAATAAGCCCAAAGTAGTTCATCTGGAGTCACATTATTTATTTGAATCGAAAGAGGACTTAATGAGTCAATCAATGTGTGAAGCGTAGCAACTTGAGAGATATAAACCTGTAGCTTGCCATTTATCGTTTCTATACCATCAGCAACAATATCGGCAATACGATCGGTAATAAGATCTTTTACCAAAAATGGTAAAGCACCCGTTAACTCTTCTTTTGGTAAGTTAGGATTATCGATCTGGAAAGATTGATATAGGTGAGATCCTAAGATTACATTAGCACTAGAATTGGTTACTCCAGCCTTTTCACATGCTTCAACAATAACGTCTTTCCACGCTTGAGGCTGGCTTGTTGGAGTAAAATAATGCTCTTTAAGCTCATCAAATCCATCACTTTTCGCAATATAAATACCACCCTGCAATATTACAATTGACGTAGTAGTTTTTACTGAACGAGATAGTTTCAGCTTTTTGAATGCATCCATCATTTTCATTGATTGCTCGACTTTTCTTACTTTACTTACAACGTTCTTATAAAGAACACAAGTGACGCGCAATCATACAACATTCTATTCTTTTAGGATACGACCGTTATTAACAAAATAAGAGAATTTTATTTACCCCAACGGCTTCTTCTTTTAGGTATGGATATCTTTTCTTGACGATGATATAAAGCCGTTTCTGATTCAAAAAATCGTCCTTGCCCACCTTCAACGCCAAGATCTTTTAATAAACTAAATTCCTTTTCTTTTTCAATACCAACAGCAATCACTTGAGCCACCGTGGTTTCACATGCTCCCAACAAACTACGAACAAATAATTGATTCTCATATCTTTGATGAATGTCCTTCATTAAACTACGGTGAAGTTTTACAAAATCAACACTCAAATCTTTAATATAATGAGTACTTACAATTGTTCTTCCCGCTTGCTCAACCACCAATTGACAACCAAAACTTTTTAACATTTTTGCGACGGGTCTTACAGCATCTAAATAGGTAACAACCTGACCTTCAATTAACTCAAAACTTAGTCGTTGAAGCTGAGCTCTTGGCGTTTGCAATAAGCGATTTCTTAATTGACGAATAAATGCAGCATTAGTAATGCTCTTAACCTGTAAATGAACTGAAAACGAATGATGGCTTAATTCAGGATCACTTAATAAAGGAAATACTTGTTTTAAAACTGCACTATCAAGCTTAACTTGATACCCTACTTGTTTAATTGCAGGCAAGAAGCGTGAAGCTTTAATTTGAACACCATTTTCATCTTTTATGCGTGAAAATAGCTCTAAATGAAGAGGGACAAGTTCATTACCCTCAAATAAAAAAGTTGGTTGCTTATAAATAATTAATTTATCTTGCTGAAAAATAGCATCAAATAAGGTTCTCCATCGAACACTGCCCAGGCTCTCAGCTAATTGCTGCTGCTTTTTAAATAACGACCAAGTGTTATTATTTTGGAGCAAGGCACTACGATGAGCCATATCAAGCTCTTCCATCAAACGACCACGTCGTTCACCACTTACAAACATACTAACCCCAATATGGCACCAATTATCACGGTCCAAACTACGAGGTGGGTTAATCTTTTCTATTAATTTTAAACATTGGGTTGCTAATGATTTTGCTTCTTTCAGTGATTGCTGAGGAACCAATAAAGCAAAATCTGATTGATAATAACGAGAAAGCACACTATCACTATAGCGTTGCATAATATTATTTAATTGCTTTCCTACCTCAACAATTAATTCATCACCAACAGCACTTCCTTGCTCTTCAACTAATTCTTCCCAACCGTTAATACGGAGTAATAATAAAACCCCTTGGCTTTGAGACTCTTGTAAAATAGATTCTAATTTACTATCGAATAACACTCTATTTGCAGATCCTGTCAATTGATCTAAAAAAGTATGTGTCCGAATAAAAGTATCAAAACGACTGCGCTCTTTTCTCGCATCTTTTAGTTCTGCAATAATATTATCTAGTGCTAAACTTGCTGTTGCTGGCCACTCTTCTTCACTACCAATAGAATAATCATCTAACTTTCCAGCAAGTAACATCCGGCCTCTTTCTTCTAACAGTTCAGAACCATGTAACTGCTTTCTCAACCAAACAACCCCCCACAGGAGTGAAACAACAATAACTGCAATAGCTGCAGTAATAGAGAATAGAGCACCTAATGAATACGTAAAAGCGCTATAAGGAGGAACTGATTTAAATGAAATCTCATACCCTTTATTAATTTGTAGCGGAAGTATTTTGTGATACAACAAACTATCATCAGGAATGATGGCTAAACTTTGAAAGGAGTATACCGGTCCAGTAGCTGAAGATAACTCCATGCTAACCACATTACTGGCTTTAAGTAATTTGGGTAACCACGTTTCCATAGACTTGGCTTTTTCAGGGTTAACTAACTCTTCATCAACAGCAGTAACAACCCCTGCTAAATAATGATCAAGATACTCTGTGCCAATTTGTTTAACGGAAATAGTACCACCAATAAATAATATAAATATTGCGGCAGAAACCATTAGAGTAACAAACGAAATTAAGCGGTTACTTAAACGTAAACTAGGTGTTTTTCTCATTAACCTCTTCTTCCTTGAAGAAAATAGATTGTGAATTAAGACACAAATTCATTGATAAATTTAGAACATTCTCTAAATACGTATTAGATATAATACAAATATTTTACGAATAACTCTATACAATGCGCCACGTTACTAACACGAAACTTAATATAATCCTGAGTAAACCAACTTAACCCATTAACCTACATTTAAGGTCTTAACGTGAATATTGAACTTAACTCAAAAAAGCTATTTATGTTTTTTATTTCAATTATCGTATTCCTTGTTATAGCAAATGGTTTTGCCATCATTTCTGAACATTTTTTATCATATTCTCACATGGAAACTATTATTCGTCTCTTTAACGTAGATAGAGAAATGAACATTCCAACCCTGTATTCATCTTGCGCAATGATTTTTGCAAGCCTTTTATTGGGACTTATCGCCTATGTACATTTGCAGAAAAATGAAAAATATTTAGCTTGGGCGGGTCTAAGTGGTATTTTCTTATTTCTAGCTTTAGATGAAATGACAGAATTACACGAGATGTTAGTTGACCCTGTTCGTAGTTCATTAAATACAACAGGAATCCTCTATTTTGCGTGGGTTATTCCCTATGCCGTATTACTAGTGATTTTTGCTTTAATTTATTTCAAGTTTTTATTTAGACTTCCATCTACCACTCGTAACCGCTTAATTCTTGCTGGTGTGATTTATGTTTCTGGCGCTCTAGTTATGGAACTTATTGGAGGGAAAATTGCAGAGCAACACGGTACTGATGCTTTAGTATATGCAATCAGTTACAGCATTGAAGAGACCCTTGAAATGCTTGGTATCGCGGTATTAATTTACACAGCTACTACTTACATTTCAGAACAATTCCCTAAATTATCCATTCAAATAAAAGATTAAAAATAGCTGATATAAAAAAGCCTCGATAATATCAAGGCTTTTTTATTTAAATAAGTTAATACATATTCAGTTCTTAGAACGGAATATCATCATCAAAATCCATTGGCGGCTCATTATACTGAGGTTGAGCAGCTTGTGGAGCTTGTTGTTGAGGTGCTTGTTGTTGCTGAGGCGCAAAGTTATTTTGCTGTGCAGGTTGTTGAGGTTGTCCCCAATTACCTTGCTGTTGTTGACCACCAGCTGGAGCACCTTGTCCGCGGCCACCAAGCATTTGCATTACACCATTAAAGCCTTGAACAACAACTTCTGTTGTAAAACGGTCTTGGCCATTTTGGTCTTGCCATTTACGAGTCTGTAATTGACCTTCAACGTAAACTTGAGAGCCTTTACGTAAGTACTCACCAGCAACTTCAGCTAATTTACCAAACAGAGCAACACGGTGCCATTCTGTTTTTTCACGCTGTTCACCAGTTGCTTTATCACGCCAAGATTCAGACGTTGCAATTGTAATATTCGCTACTGCACCGCCACTTGGCATGTAACGAATTTCAGGATCTTGCCCTAAGTTACCAACAAGGATAACTTTATTAACACCACGGCTGGCCATAGTCTACTCCAGATCATTAAGGGGAAAAACTGTTTTCACCCGGTTATATATACAGTAGTCATCAGTCTAACACGTTCGTTGTGAAATCTGATACCCCTAAACAAAGAAAGCATACTATAGTAGTAAAAATTAGAGAGTAATTTCTCACTATTTCGTGTTCATTTTATTAGAAAATTCATTAAGTTCCTAAAAGATGAGATTGCGATCCCAACAATCAAACTATATGATGTCATTTTTTTGACGAAACGCTAACTTTGTAAGTTTATTTATCATTTATAATGATGAATAATCCCCAATAATGCCTAGGAGCGATATGAAACAACAAAATATAAAAATGATAAGTGATAGTTATCGTACTTTAACAAAGGCATTTGATTTTATCGCAATCAACTTACTACTTACCTTTATCCTATCTATTTATGGGCTTGAAGAAACTGCTATCGATCTATCTGCAGGACTTTTATTCTCTACTATTTTTCTTCTAATTAGTGAGTATTCTGGCCTATACACAATAAATACAAAAGTTGAATTAAAGAAATATCTTTTAAGACTCATTTTCTCTTTACTCCTCACTGTATCAGTATTTTCTATATTAAAACTTCGTCTTGCAAGTTTAGAAGGTATGCAGATCAGCAATCTAAATTCTCATATCTATCTACTTTGGTATGTTTTTATATGGGCTGTTTTATCTATTTCTAGAACACTTTGCACCTTAAGCTATACCTATATTGTAATACCAAGATTAAAAACAAATAAAATAGCAATTATTGGTTTAACACCTGCTGGCCTTTCAATTGAACAAGCTTTGATTTCAAAATATAAGCATCAAAAAATCAGTATTGAATTTTACGATGACCGCTCTGATAGCCGTTTTAGTTATGTAAATAAAAGTGGTTATGCCGGAAAAGTCTCTGAACTGATTGAAAAAGCAAAAAATGACGAAATACAAAGTGTGTATATCGCACTTCCAATGGTGGCCAAAGATCGCATAAAAGACATTATTCATCAATTATCGAATTCAACGGTTAATGCTTATATTGTTCCAGATCTCTACACTTATAAGCTAAGCGTTTCACAAATAAAACGTATTGGTAATGTGCATACGTTTAGTATTTTTAGCTCTCCTTTTGAAGGGCTTGGCGCAATCATTAAACGTATTGAAGATATCGTTATTGGCTCACTAATTACTCTATTAATTTTACCTGTATTATGCGCTGTTGCATTGGGGGTGAAATTAAGCTCTCCAGGTCCTATCCTATTTAAACAGGACAGATACGGTCTAGGTGGGAAGAAAATCAAAGTATGGAAATTCCGTTCTATGAAAGTAATGGAGAATTCTGAAGTGGTCACTCAAGCAACCAAAAACGATCCTCGAGTCACTCGATTTGGTAGCTTTATTCGAAGAACATCATTAGATGAACTTCCACAATTTATTAATGTATTACAAGGTAGTATGTCTATTGTTGGCCCTCGACCTCATGCTGTTGCACATAATGAGGAATATCGAGTGTTAGTCGACAATTACATGGTAAGGCATAAAATTAAACCGGGGATCACTGGGCTTGCACAAATCAACGGTTATCGTGGAGAAACAGATACACTCGATAAAATGGAAAAGCGTGTAGAGTATGATATTAAATATCTACAAAACTGGTCTCTATCAATGGATCTTAAGATTATTTTCTTAACTGTTTTCAAAGGATTTGTGAGTGATACGGCCTACTAAACCGTCCACAATTTTCAGTAAATTACTTGTACTGCTTACTTTTCCATTAGTAAGCAGCTCTTGTTATGCTTATCTAACGCCAAAACCACATGTTGGTCCTGCAGGTATTGAATATCAAAGTAATGTAGCTTTAGATTATGGTTATGATGACAACGTAAATTATCAGTCAAACCATACGCCACATGTACAATCTGATTTCTTTAATGTTAAGCCTTTTGTACAATTAAAAGGGGTTCATAATGCAGATATCTATACCTTGCAATACACAGGCGATTATAGACAGTATCAAGAAAATAATACGTCCGATGATTACTATGACCATCACATTGCATTTATTGGCTCATGGAAAAAAGGATTGAACAACGATTTACTTTTCACCATAGAAAATACGACTGGTCATGAAAACCGAGGCGAAGGGTTAACGGATGGTTTATCTGCTGAACAGTTTCAAAAATATGGTATTACTGATGTTTTAGAAACAAACATGTTTCATACAGAATTACGCTATAGTATTGATAAGCAAGATAGTATTGGAAAATTAAGCTTTGCAGTTCAGTACAAAGACTTTACTTATGATGACAGAACTTCCAATTCTGCATCAGGAAGTATTTATAACTTTAACCAATACATTGAAGATCAAGAATGGGATCAAACAACGTTCACTATTGAACTATTTGATCAAGCATCCAGTCGAACTCGCTTTCGTTATTCTATCATTAGTAACTTAAGGCACTACAAAATTAATAGTCTTAAAGACACTAATGAAACGTTTTTTATTGCTGGCATTAAAACGATCAGAACAGGAAAGACAACTATAGATGCCAATATTGCTTGGCTTTATAAAGATTTCCCCAACAACCCTGACTCAGAGAGTTTTGGGGGATTAAACTGGGATATAGATATCAAATGGAGCCCAGTTAGACACTCAAGCTTTCACTTCTACACAGATCAATCAGTAGAAGATCCAACAGAAGTTGGCGGCTATGTCCTAAATACTGAATATGGAACCAATTGGGAACATTTCTGGTGGTCGAGTAGACTTTCTACAACATTAGGTTATCGCTATAAAACCAGCGCTGATAAAGATAAAAGTTCAGATAAGGTTGAAACAAAAACAGAAGCGATAGCTAAAGTCACATATAAATTTAGACCGTCAATTCAATTTGAACTGAGCTACCAACAACTTGTGAATGAATCTAATAAGGAATTCGATGATTTCACCATTAATTCAGTCGAAACGGTTACTCAAACGTTAGGCTATGATAAATCACTTATTATGTTTACAACTAAGGTGCAAATTTAGATGAAATCCTTATTTATTTCTTTTTGCCTATTTCTATATTTTGTTTCTAATGCATTTGCATCTGAAGCTCAAGACACGCCTTCAAATACACAAGAAAAAGCAAAAACTGAACAATCTCAACCTAAAGAAGATCTTGGTTATATTTTAGGTGCTGGAGATACGATTCAAATCTCAGTTTTCAAAGAACCTGAGATGACAACGCGCTTAAAAATACACCGTGGTGGTTATGTTAATTTCCCTTATCTTGGTGAAATTAAATTATCTGGTAGAACCCCGACGCAAATTGAAGAAGATATCGAAGCAAGATTAGCTGATGGCTATATTCTACAACCAATGGTAACCGTCAGCATTGAAGCATTTCGTAAATTCTTTATCAGTGGTGAAGTGGCAAATCCAAATGGGTACGAATTTCAGCCTGGTTTAACTGTTGAGCAAGCTATTGCTATGGCTGGTGGCTTCACAGATAGATCAGATCGAGATTCTATAAACGTACGCTCAGCAGCAACAAATGAGTTAATCGAAGATGTGGCTCCAACCTATCCTGTAGGTCCGGGCGATGTAGTTATCATTGAACAGAGTTTTTTCTAAATTATGGCACTATCAATTATTGAAAATGGCAAAAAGCTAGAAAGTACGATCGATTTTTCAAATTTTTTGAAAGAGTTTAAAAAATATCGCTTACGCGTTCTATTCGTTGTCGTAACAATTACACTGACAGCTTTCCCATTGATCTATGGGATGGCTCCTCAATATACTGCAACAGCAACGGTTGTCTTAAAGGCCAAAACGGACAATTCAACTCCAATTGACCAAGTGGAAGATTTTGATGCCACGCAAGCTGAATACTACCCAACTCAAGCGGAATTACTTCAATCAAAAACCGTGATTGAAGCAGCCGCTAAAAAATTAGATCTTATTAATCATCCGATCTTTGAAGCAGAGGATAAAGATGAAAACATTCCTCAATCAGAGGAAGAACAGCTTTATTCAATAGTAAAATCAATAAAGAAAAAGCTCTCTGTCTCTCCAGTACGTTTTAGCCAATTAGTTCATGTTTCTTATGAATCTAAAGATTCTGAAATGTCAGCACTCGTAGCTAATGCTGTCGTTGAAAGTTATATCGAGCAACAAGAACAAAGAAAAATAGAAAAAACCCAGCAAGCTCAACAGTGGAATAGCACTCGAATGGCTGAGCTAAAAGAAAAAATAACACAACAAAAAGCCAATATTGATAAATTTTTATCTGATAACGGATTACTTACCTATCAAGGTGTTGACGGTTTTGAAACGGAACAGCTGGCGTTAATTAACGATCGCCTTGCTACGGCCAAAGAAAAAAGAATCACGGCAAAAGCCAACTACAATACAATTAGCGAAGCTCTAGGGCACCCGCTAGAAGACGTAGCAACCTTACCAAGTATATCTAACCATGCTCAACTACAAGATCTTCGAATTGCGTTAATTCAAGCAAAACGTACCTTATTTGATCTTCAAAAAATGTATGGTCCTAAAAATCGTCAAATTTTAGAAGCTAATGCTCAAATTAAAGCTATTCAGCAACAAACAACATCTCTACTTAAAGAACTAAAAACAGGGTTATATAAAGAATACCAAGCTTCAATTGAAAGAGAAAATAAATACCGAGCTTTACTTGCTGAGCAGAAAAAAGATTTCACTGCACTAGCAGCCAAAAAAGATATTTACAATACAATGAAACTTGATCTCGATAAGACTCAAGAACTGTATGAGAAAATATTTTTACGCAGTAAAGAACAAGAATTAACCGTTTTATACCGTGAGCCAGTTGCTCGTCTGCTTGATCCTGCAACTCCACCGACTAAACCAAGCAAACCAAATAAAGCACTCTTTTTAATTATGGTTTGTGCCATGACGATTATTTTGAGTCTACTATTTATCATCATAAAATCAGCATTAAACAAATCAATCAATAACTTAACCCAAATTAATACTCGCTTAGGCTTACAAGGTATAGGGGAGCTAATCAGCCTAAATTATATTGATGAGTTGGCTTTATTTACTAAAAACTTCTTTAAAAATAGTTATTCAGCAGAAACTGTTCATGCTATTCGTACAACCATTCTTTTAGATGATAAGCCTTGGCCTATCATTGGTTTGGCATCAACTGAATCGACTGAAAGTAATGAACTAAATAGCTACCTACTTGCATATTCATTCTCACAAGACCGCTCAACCTTACTTATTGATTTAGATTATAGAAAGGAAATTTCGTTAACTGAAGCAATCCTAATGCAGATGGAAAACGAAATTGATGCTAAAAAAACAGAGAATAGTGATGATTTTGAAACGCTCCCAACATCCACAGTAATGGGTGTAGCAGAGGCATTAGAACAAAGACACCCAATCAACGATTGTCTAATAAAAATTGAAAATAACTTAACATTTTTACCTCGTGGCACATTAACAGAAACACCATTAATCACCTTAGCTTCAGAAGAGCTAGGTAGCCAACTAAAAGAGTTAAGCCAACAATTTGAACAAGTTATCGTTAATTTACCAGCAATGACAGAAAGCAAAGATGCTCAACTAATCGCTCGTCATCTATCCGGTGTCATTTACACTGTGCAAGCAGGTGAACTAAGTGCTAATCATATCCTTGCTAACATTGAAAAAGTTAGACAAGTTCAAACACCAATTATGGGGGTAATGCTTACTGATGTTCAAAACGACGAATTAGAAACAGAAGAAGCCAAGCAACAATTAATCCACCAAAATGATGACATTTTAGGTTAATAATATGAGCTTGCTAAAAAGTATTACTACGATAGCAGGAGCATCAGTGATTTCTCAGATCATTGGTGCAGTTTCAATTTGGTTGATATCTCATAAATACAATATGTCACAGGTCGGCATTTACGCGCTTGTGTACAGTATTGTTTTAATTGGGGCTCAAATTTGTACTTTTGCATCACAGTTATTGTTACCAAAGCAAAATGACCATACTTTATCGCAAAATATCGTATTCTCATTACTTCAGAGCATGCTTATTGCTCTTCCTTACAGCTACATCATGACGCTATTTTTTGAGCAAAATGGATACATACTCTATGTTCTAACGCTTTGCCATGCTTGGATTCTTGTATCTGAAAATTTATTGCTACGTGTAGAAAACATCCGTTTGTTAGCCTTCCAACGAATCTCTGTTTCATTGTTGGTTATCGGCGCTATATTCCTTACTCCGGATATTGAGTCATTCTATTTTTGTTGGGCTGCCGGATTATTATTCCTTATCTTCGCATGGCTGACCTACTCGGTCTCATTTACTCAAATTTCAATATCTCACTTTTCGCTTTCAAATAATTTAGCATTTATTAAAGAAAACCGAAGTCATTTATCAGGAATAGGGAGTGCTGAAGTACTTGCTATGGCTAACAATAATCTACCTACACTATTAATTAATTTTTGGTTTTCGCCATTAACCGCTGGCTATTTTGCTGTTGTTAATCGCTTTTGTTTGGCTCCAGTGACGATTATTGGTAATGCGGTCAGAAACTCTATTTTTTCTAAGTGGTCCATTGATTTTCGAAATAACACCTTCAATTTTCAAGAGTTTAAAAAAGTTCGCTTAATGTTATTGGTATTAGGTTTAATCGCGACCGCTGGTGTATTAATTTTTTATCCTTTAATCATGCAATTAGGTTTTAATGATGAATGGCTAAGCTCGGTACCAACCTCTCGCTATATGCTTCCTTATTTATTACCGGCACTGGCCGTGTGTCCTCTAACAGTAATTGAATTGGTATTTGGTTCACCAAAATATTTCCTTCGCATTCAAATTGAGCAATTACTAGTAATCGTGCTCGCTTTTGTTGTATTTCCTTACTTCCACAAAGATTACGCTTATTCTGTTTTATTATTTGCGGTCTTATCCTTTATTCGTTACGCCTTTATTTATTTAAAAGTAAACAAAAGAGCACACCTTTTAGCTAAGGAAGATGCTTAATAATGAAAATGAACACGGGCTTATATCTTCAAATCTACGCCATATTTACTCTTATTTTTTGCGGCTCGACACAATATTTTACAGGTGTTTCTGCTGTTTTATGGCTGCCGTTTTTGCTCGCTTTCGCCATGACGGGGTTATTATTACTACAAGTTCGTTATTCTCCCCTAAATTTAGACCATAAAGAAATGATCATACTAGTTCTCTTTCTTGGTTTCTTTGGCATAGCTTTAGTTAGTACTTACTTACAAAATGGAGCGACCATTACAATTGTTGGTTTAAAGAATGAGCTTGCTCTTTCATTAGTACTATTTTGTTTATTACTTCGCTTTTGTCGTGAATCGCAAATTTATAGAGTAACAAAAACGCTTTACTGGATATTTTACGCTCAATTCCCCGTAATCTTATTTCAGATATTTGTCATATTACCTAAGCGAGTTGCAGCTCACGGGGAATTTGAGAAATGGGATTCAGTAGTAGGTACCTTTGGTGGAGACCCTATGGGAGGCGGTAATACTGCTGCAATGGGGTTATTTTGCCTACTGATTATGTTGTTAAAACTTTCTGAATACAAACACGGCCTCTGCTCAATAAAATCAACCATCTTACATATAGGCGCTGCATTCATCCTTTGCATCTTAGGCGAAGTTAAATTTGTTATTTTATTATCCCCCATTTTGCTGGCCTACGTATGGTTAGCTCCTAGTTATATCAAAGGAATGAAAAGTTACGACATCAAAATTATCTTAGCTATTGTAGGCGGTATGCTACTACTAATGGGGGTCGCAATTTTATTATTATCGTTATCTTACTCTTCAGCTTTTGGCAGCGATCCAAGTAAGGGTGCATTAGATATTTTTATCGACTCTCTAGAGTATATTTTTGACCCTAACTACATTATGCCAACAGGCGAACTAGGACGGATGACAACCATTTTTTTCTGGTTAAATAATAATGATTTTTATGGTCTTCCAAATGTTTTATTTGGTTACGGATTAAGTACAACGAATCATGGTAGTACAGTATCTCCTGGTTTTCTCAATATCCTTTTTAATGTCATTCTTGATACTACAGCCCTAAGTGTTCTTTTATGGGAATTAGGTATCATCGGTACTATATTTTTCATTTCAATGACACTTTATATCCTCCGAGTTTGTAGGCCTACACCTCTATTTAATAGAGATGATGTAGCACCAGAAGATATTAGACTAATGAGCTATCCTCCAGCGCTTAACGCTTTTGCTATTGCTTGCTTGTTAAGTCTTCCATACAGCCAAATATTGATGCTTGTTCCCATGCTTCAATTTCTTTTTTACTTATCATTAGGTTCAAACCTAGTGATCCGAAAATCACTGATCACGGCGGCAGAAAACCATGACTAAACTTCCATTTATCTCAGTCATTATCAAGACTTATAATGAAGAAGCAGGCATAGAGAAAACTATCTCCAGTATAAAAAAAAATATGGGGGTATTCCCTCATAAAATTATTGTTGCGGATAGTTTGTCTACCGACAAAACTCAAGAGATAGCAACGAAAATGAACACAACCGTTGTTTCTCTAATCGATGCAAATGATCGCTGCTGCGGTGTTGGACATCAACTTGGCTACCTTTATAGCGAAGGTGATTTCCTGCTACTTCTTGATGGTGATATGGAACTGGAATCAGGGTTTATTGAACAAGGTGTATCCTTCTTACTTGAGAACACTCAATATGCAGGAGTTGCGGGTTCTGTGGAAATGGATGACGTTGATAGTTATGAGTTTAAATCTCGTAAACAGCGCCTTCATCAAATTTATCCTATCGGTGATTGCTCACACTTAGGTGGTGGTGGCCTTTATCGAAAATCGGCCATTGATGAAATTGGCTATTTAACCAATCGCAACCTTCATGCTTATGAAGAGTCAGAGCTTGGAATGCGTTTAACTCACGCTGGATATAAATTACATCGACTTGATGTTCCTTATTTTTTCCATACATCATATACCATGTCATCATTAGCATTAATGAAGCACCGCTGGAAAGGCGGCTACCTTTTTGCTCCTGGAGAATTAGTGAAAGGTGCTTTTGGAACGCCGTTATTTTCACACGCTCTAAAAACCATTAAGAATGAAGCTATCTTTGCTGTTTATTTAGTCATTCTATTCGCCTCACTATTTTCGTTTAATCCTATGTTAATTGGAGTAATTTCTTTGCCTTTATTCGCCTTCATTGGATTAAAAACAATCAAAAACAGATCTATCAGAGATGCCCTTCAAAGCGTATTAAATCTTTCAGTCTTTGCGGCAGGATTAATTAGAGGATTATTTATCTCTTTAAAAGACCCAAAAACACCACCACCACATACCATTATTAACGAGGGTAAAAAATGAAAATTCTATTAGTTAATAAATTCTTTTTTATGAAAGGTGGCGCAGAAACGGTTTACTTCCAAGAAAGAGATATGCTCCTTTCTGAAGGAGTAAAGATTGTTGAGTTCTCGATGCAACATGAGAAAAATATTGAATCCGAATACTCTGAATTTTTTGTTCAGAATGTCGATTATTATCAAGAACAGACCATAAAAGATAAACTCACAACGGCTATTAATTTTATTCATAACCGACAAGCATGTGAAAAGTTGCAGGATCTATTAGAGCAAGAAAAGCCCGACTTGGTGCATTTTCATAATATCTATCATCAGCTCACACCATCAATTATTAAAGTGGCTAAGCAGTTTGGCTGTAAAACAGTACTTACCGCCCACGATACAAAAATAGCTTGCCCAAGCTACACAATGTACCGCAATTGTCATACATGTGAAGCTTGTGTTCATGGCTCAGTTTGGAATGCGACTAAGTATCGCTGCCAAGAAGGGTCTCTAAGTAAAAGCTTTTTATTATCTGTAGAAGCGATATATCAAAAAATCAGCAAAAATTATCAATATCTAGATGCTATCGTTTCTCCAAGTCGCTTTTTAGGACGATTCATTCAACAAAAACTGCCACATAACCGCATTGAAGTCATCGTTAATGGTATTGATGAAAACGTTTCTTTAGAGGGAATAAAAGATAGTGGTTACTACCTTTATCTTGGGCGTTTAAGTCAAGAAAAAGGAGTTCCTACGCTAGCAGAAGCCCATCAATTGATGACAGAGAAAGCAAGCTTAAAAATCGTTGGGGATGGTCCTGAATTTAATCAATTAAAAGATAATTACCCCACAGCAGAGCTACTTGGTTTTAAAAGTGGTGAAGAGCTTTTAACGCTAATTAAAGAAGCTAAAGCCGTGATTGTCCCATCAGAGTGTTATGAAAACTGCTCGATGTCAGTGATAGAAGCCATGTCTTATGGGAAACCGGTTATAGGTTCAAAAATTGGTGGGATACCAGAACAAATTAGAGATGAGATTGACGGCTATTTATTTGAAGCCGGTAATGCTCAAGCGCTTGCTGATAAACTGGATCTACTGGTGAAAGAACCTGTAAAAACCATTGATATGGGAAAAAATGCAAGAGAGCGTTTTTTAAGTAAGTACACGCTAACTAAACATAAAAACGATTTACTAAATCTATATCAAGAATTATTGAAAGGATAATAACATGACAGAAAAAATCACCGTCATTGGCACTAGAGGCATCCCTAATGTATTAGGTGGCGTAGAAACTCATTGCCAACACCTTTATCCTGAAATTCATCGTCAATTTAATAATGATATCTGCGTAATTGCACGATCACCTTATGTAGACTATAAAATATCCTCATATCAAGGGGTTCAAACTAAAGCCGTTTGGGCTCCTAAGAAAAAATCCCTTGAAGCGATAATTCATTCAACACTCGCATCGTTAACCACACTATTTGACGGTTCTAAAGTTGTACACGTACACGCAATAGGACCAGGACTCGTTGTTCCCTTATTGCGCTTATTAGGAAAAAAAGTTGTTTTCACCCACCATGGTCCTGATTATGACCGTCAAAAATGGGGAGGGTTTGCCAAACGCATTCTTCAATTAGGTGAAAAGTTAGCGGCTACTTACGCAAATGAAGTTATTGTTATTTCAGAAGTAATCAATAACATCATCAAAGAAAAATACAATCGCTACGATGCTCACCTTATTTATAATGGTGTGAAACTACCTACACAATTGCCGCAAGAAAAAATAGACTCTACTCTATCTAAATTTTCACTCACAGCAGGAAGTTACTTTGTTGCAGTAGGCCGGTTTGTTGAAGAGAAAGGGTTTCATGACCTCATTAATGCTTACCAACAAGCTAACCTTAATATTCCATTGGTTATTATGGGCGATACCGATCACCCTACGCCTTATAGTGAAAAACTCAAACAACAAGCAAGAGATGTTGATGGCGTCATTCTTACTGGTTTTTTAAAAGGTGACGAACTGCAAGCCATTTTCTCTCAAGCAAAAACATTTGTAATGCCGTCATATCATGAAGGCTTGCCTATCGCTCTACTTGAGGCTATGTCTTATTCTTTACCTGCAATTGTCAGTAATATTCCGGCTAACTTAGAGGTGAAACTAACTCCAGATACATATTTTTCTGTTGGTAATACCGAAGAGTTAACAGTACAACTCGCTCAGCATGCTAAAAATGAATATAGCAACATCAATTATGCATCCTATCTTGAATACTACGACTGGGAAAAAATAGCGACTCAAACTATGGCGGTATATCAAAACGCGTTAACTAAGAAGGCATCAAGTGAACAATCATAAACAACAAAAGTTACTTGAGCATTTCTACTCATCTTTAGATGAGAATGTCATTGATGAGCTCACTGAAGAACAAAAAGAATCCATTGAACACGCGATCATTGCGACGGGGTTAGGTTCAAATAATCGCGTTGATATTAGAAAAAGTATTTCTGTTTTTAATAAGCGCTACTTTTTTGTTTTCCTTCTCGGACGAGATTATCGACAGCAGTTACGTAAAGAATCCCCTTTTGCATTATTAATGCTTACCTTTCTTATATCTATCGGCATTTTTTGTATATTAGGGCTAGCTGTTTTTGCTTTGTATCTGATCAAATCGGCCTTAGGAATTGATATTTTCCATAACTTTTCTTTTGGTGTTTGGGATTGGTTTAAAGAGTTAATGCAGCATTAGTTTTACATGTGGTTTTCATGCTTATTAAAGAGAAAATCACATTAATAATGATACGGAGCTCTATTTTTGATGAAAGCACTTCATTTCATGCACCTAAGTCGATAAACTGCGTCGATAATAATGAGGCTCAAAATGAAGCCTCCCCTAAATTTTTAAATATTGTCTTTCTAGGACTGAATTATGATCAAAAAATGTTTATTTCCTGCCGCAGGCTACGGCACACGCTTTTTACCAGCGACAAAATCAATGCCAAAAGAAATGATGCCTGTTGTAAACAAGCCTCTTATTGAATACGGTGTTGAAGAAGCAATCAATGCTGGTATGGACGGTATGTGTATTGTTACTGGTCGTGGTAAACATTCTTTAATGGATCACTTTGATAAAAACTACGAATTAGAGCACCAAATCAGTGGTACAAACAAAGAAGAACTTCTTGAAGATGTTCGCGAACTGATTGATTCAGCTCACTTCACTTATATTCGCCAACGTGAAATGAAAGGCTTAGGTCATGCAATTTTAACTGGTCGTGAACTTGTAGGTGATGAACCTTTCGCAGTTGTACTTGCTGATGACCTATGTGTGAACGAAGAACAAGGCGTATTGGCTCAAATGGTTGCTTTATACAAGCAATTCCGTTGTTCTATCGTTGCTGTAGAAGAAGTTCCAGACAACGAAACACACAAATACGGTGTGATTTCTGGTGAAATGATCAAAGATGATTTATACCGTGTTGATAACATGGTAGAAAAACCAGAGCCAGGAACAGCACCAAGCAACTTAGCTATTATTGGTCGTTACATCCTAACTCCTGATATTTTTGAGTTAATCGAGCAGACAGAACCAGGTAAAGGCGGTGAAATTCAAATCACCGATGCTCTACTAAAACAAGCACAATCAGGCTGTGTTTTAGCATATAAATTTAAAGGAAAGCGTTTTGACTGTGGCAGCGTTGAAGGTTATATCGAAGCAACAAACCACTGTTATGAAAACATTTATCTAAAAGATAAAAAATCATCAGAATTAGCAAAAAAAGTAACGGGTAAAAAATAACCCTAATACTTAAATAATAACGCCCTATGTTTAGACATGGGGCGTTTTTTTATCTTTCTAATCCCACCTCCACACTGTTTTTTTATCCAGTAAAATGCTTTTCTGTTTTCTTACTCTGTGCAATACTTAACCCTTAGTTATTTTTATTGCAGTGAGACTCCCATGGATAAAATTGAAGTTAGAGGGGCCAGAACCCATAACCTAAAAGACATCAGCTTAACTATCCCAAGAGATAAGTTGATTGTAATTACAGGACTTTCAGGTTCAGGTAAGTCTTCTTTAGCCTTTGATACCTTATATGCTGAAGGCCAACGACGTTATGTTGAATCTTTATCAGCGTACGCTCGTCAATTTTTATCTCTAATGGAAAAACCAGATGTAGACCACATTGAAGGTCTCTCTCCTGCCATTTCAATAGAACAAAAGTCTACCTCTCATAACCCTAGATCAACGGTTGGTACTATTACCGAAATCTACGATTATTTACGCCTTCTTTATGCCCGTATTGGTGAGCCTCGTTGCCCCGAGCACCATGTTGAGTTAACCGCACAGACTATCAGCCAAATGGTAGATAAAGCATTAGAATTACCTGAAGGCACAAAGCTGATGCTATTGGCACCTATTGTTAAAGAACGCAAAGGTGAACATGTTAAAACCCTTGAAAACTTAGCTGCGCAAGGGTTTATTCGGGCTCGTATTGATGGTGAAGTTTGCGATCTTTCTGATCCACCGACATTAGAATTACATAAAAAACATACTATTGAAGTTGTGGTTGATCGCTTTAAGGTCAGAGATGATCTTCAACAACGCCTCGCAGAATCATTTGAAACCGCTTTAGAATTAACAGGCGGTATTGCAGTTGTCGATTATATGGATGACAGCGAACACGATCCTTTAATCTTCTCTGCGAACTTTGCCTGCCCACATTGTGGTTATAGCATGCAAGAGCTTGAGCCTCGTCTGTTCTCTTTTAATAACCCAGCAGGTGCTTGTGGTACCTGTGATGGCTTAGGCGTACAACAATACTTTGATGCCGACAGAGTCGTTTTAGACGATAAGCTAAGTATCGCAGAAGGTGCTATTAAAGGTTGGGATCAAAAAAATTATTACTATTTCCAAATGCTAGGGTCATTAGCTAAACATTATGGTTTTGATTTATTCGCACCATTTAAATCCATCTCAAAGAAATTCCAAAACATTATTCTTAATGGCTCAGGCAGTGAAGAAATTGAATTTCAATACAGTAATGATCGCGGCGATCTACGAGTCAAACGCCATCCATTCGAAGGAATACTAAACACCCTAGATCGTCGCTATAAAGAAACGGAATCAAGTGCCGTTCGAGATGATCTATCCAAATATATTTCAACTCAATCTTGTTCAAGTTGTCACGGTACACGCTTACGTTTAGAGGCGAGAAATGTGTTTGTGGGTGATACCACATTACCTGAAATCTGCGAAATGAGTATTCAAGACTCAATGGCTTTCTTTAGTTCGTTAACGTTACAAGGACAAAAAGCACAAATTGCCGATAAAGTAATGAAAGAGATTAACGAACGCCTTCACTTTTTGGTTAATGTTGGCCTTAATTACCTCAATTTATCACGCAGTGCCGATACCTTATCCGGTGGTGAAGCCCAACGTATTCGTTTAGCCAGTCAAATCGGAGCCGGCCTAGTCGGTGTAATGTATGTCCTTGATGAACCATCTATTGGCCTGCATCAACGAGATAATGAACGCCTATTAAAAACGCTAAATCACCTCCGAGACTTAGGGAATACAGTTATCGTAGTTGAGCATGATGAAGATGCTATTCGCAGTGCCGATCATATTATTGATATTGGCCCTGGTGCAGGTGTTCATGGTGGCCATATTGTTGCCGAAGGTGATTATGAAGCTATTATTTCAAATCCAGACTCATTAACTGGCCAATATTTAAATGGTACAAAAGAAATTGCGGTACCAAATGAACGTGTTAAGGCCGATCCTAAAAAACAAGTTGAACTTATTGGAGCAACAGGAAACAACTTAAAGAACGTGACGTTAAAACTGCCAGTGGGATTATTTACTTGTATCACAGGGGTTTCAGGTTCAGGTAAATCAACCTTAATCAACGATACTTTCTTTAAAATTGCTCATACTCAATTGAACGGAGCCACCACATCAGAACCAGCTCCGTATAAAAAAATTAAAGGTATCGAACATTTTGATAAAGTTATCGATATTGATCAAAGCCCAATAGGTCGAACACCTCGTTCAAACCCAGCAACTTATACTGGTATTTTCACACCGATACGTGAGCTTTTCTCTGGAACACCAGAATCACGATCTCGCGGTTATAAACCTGGCCGATTTAGCTTTAACGTTCGAGGTGGACGTTGTGAAGCGTGCCAAGGTGATGGTGTTATCAAAGTAGAAATGCACTTCCTACCAGATGTTTATGTTCCATGTGATGTGTGTGCGGGTAAGCGATATAACCGTGAGACATTAGAAGTAAAATACAAAGGAAAGAGTATCGATGAAGTCCTTCAAATGACCATTGAAGATGCTCATACCTTCTTTGAGCCAGTTCCTGTTATTGCTCGTAAACTACAAACCTTAATGGACGTTGGCCTCTCTTATATTCGTTTAGGTCAGGCTGCAACGACTCTTTCTGGTGGTGAGGCTCAACGTGTAAAACTAGCAAGAGAGCTCTCAAAACGAGATACAGGTAAAACACTGTATATCCTTGATGAACCAACAACAGGTCTTCACTTTCATGATATACAACAATTATTAACGGTTCTTCATCGTCTACGTGAGCGAGGCAATACAATCGTCGTAATTGAGCATAACTTAGATGTAGTGAAAACAGCTGACTGGATTGTTGATTTAGGTCCAGAAGGCGGACAAGGCGGTGGTGAGATCATTGCAGAAGGCACACCTGAAGATGTTGCACAAGTTGAAGGCTCTCATACGGCACGCTTCTTAAAACCGATGCTAAAATAACGTAACTCAGCAGAAAGTCCGCACTTTCACCTATGGATAAGATAGAATAAGGCCAACATTTTTGTTGGCTTTATTATATAAGGAAATAGTTGGAAAATGGCTACGCTCTTAACTCAAGGCACCCTATTAGAAGCAAAAAAAATCAAAAAGCCTCTAACCAAATCTTTTTTACTCAGCCTTACCATTCTTTTCTTTGTTTGTGCCCACTTTTTTCAGCCAAACCCTGGCGGTTCTGGCCTTCACCTTGCATTTAATGCCGCTTCTTGGATCCCTGCAAGTATCGCCATTGCCATTGCTCTTTTTCATATTGCAAAGCAAGGCATACTTAAGTTTTCGACATTAACCATCGTACTATTCATCTCGGTATGTTTATTATCAATTCCATTACTTTATCAAGAGGCGTCCCCACATCTTGCTACCGGAAAATTTTTAGGCCTATGGGCTGGATTGCTCTTTTTTATTACTCTACAACAGTTTTCATTTTCAAATAAACAGAAGCAATGGCTGTTATGGTGCATCATTGGTTCAGTTCTTATTGAAACTCTATTTGGCTATATTCAATATCTGTTTTTAGAAGCTGGGAATTCATTTGGTTATAACGTAATAGCAAATCGCCCTTATGGCATTTTCCAACAACCCAATGTTATGGCGAGCTTTCTTGTAACCGGTTTAGCCATTGCTTCTTATTTCCTTGCAAGACAACCTATAAAGTATCGAGAAAATATCATTGCATTAACTTTGCTCTACGCAACAATCATATTCACTCTACCTTTAATTGTTGTTTTAGCTTCTCGTACAGGTTGGTTATCAGCTAATTTCAGTTTAGTTCTGCTTGTTCCTTATATGTGGAAATACTGTACTAAACCACGTTTTATTTCTTGGTTGCTAGCGCTAATAGTTGGTTTTAGTGGAAGCTTTGCTCTACTCGATTTATCCAAAAATGATGATATATCAAACGTAACACTTATTAGTAAAAAAGCCGATTTAGAGAGCGCAAGAGAATATATTTTTCCTCAAGCTCTGGATATGTTTTTAGAAAAACCCGTCACAGGTTATGGTTATGGTAATTTCGAAGCTGAATACATTCTTTATACAGCGAAACAGCATCAATTATCTTCTGACTATAGAGCAGGTGAACCGTCAATGGATCACCCTCATAACGAAATTCTATACTGGGGAGTTGAAGGTGGTATTGTCGCTATTTTAGGTTTATTACTTGCCGCAGGTGGTGTTTTAGCCAAGATACGACGCAGCAAGCTGGATACTCAATTTGCTCTACTCGCTTTAATTGCCCCCATTTTTATTCATAGTCAGTTAGAGTATCCTTTTTATCATTCAATGATTCATTGGTTTACCTTTATTATTCTTTTATTTTGGATTGACCAATTAAGCTGTAAATACAAAAAATATCGAATCAGTGATATCAGTAAAATAACCCTACGTGTCAGTTCATTAGTATTACCGATTGTGACAGGTTTTTATATGCTATCAACGCTACATACAAACTGGGTATTAACTCAATTTGAAACCACAAAACCAATGAACCCAGACATTTTAAGTCGAGTAACCAACCCTGTTGTGTGGGAAGATAGATTCAATTGGGACATACTTTCAACACAATTAAAAATCGGTATTATTAATAAAAAACCAGAGCTAATTAAACCCTATATTGAATGGTCACAAGAATTAATAAAAACCAAACCAAGACCTGCTTTTTATCAAAACTTAATCATTGCTTATCAAGCGTTGGGAGATGAAAAAAGAGCGGAAGATATAAGAAGAGAAGCCATATTCCTCTTTCCAAAAAGTAAATTTGAATCCGTACAACTCGATAAGAAATTACGGATGACTAACTAAAAACTATTAGCATAAACAGCCACGGAATTTAGTGGCTGTTTTATTTAATATTTACTTAAAAACATCAGATAATGCTTTTAAGCACAATGCGACATTCTCTTTTTTTGCTGCGTATCCCATAAGACCGATACGCCATGCCTTACCAGCAAGTTCACCTAAACCAGCACCGATCTCTAAATTATATTCCTCTAACAACTGCTCTCTAACTTGAGTATCAGAAATACCTGCCGGTATATATACAGCATTCAATTGTGGTAAACGATATTCTTCATCAACAATAAACTTAATCCCTAACGCTTCAAGGCCTTGTTTTAACTCTTGGTGATAATCAGCATGACGCTGCCACGCCTGCTCAATTCCTTCATGTTTAAGCATTAACAGTGATTCATGCAAAGCATATAAACTATTTACTGGTGCAGTATGGTGATAACTGCGCTTTCCTTCTCCACTCCAATACCCAAGAACCAAACTTTGATCTAAAAACCAACTTTGTACTACCGAGGATCTCGATTTCATTTTAGCAACCGCTTTATCAGAAAAAGTAACAGGAGATAATCCAGGAGTACAAGATAAGCATTTTTGAGAACCAGAATAAACCGCATCTAACTGCCATTCATCAACTAACAAAGGTACGCCACCTAACGAAGTCACCGCATCCACAATGGTTAAACAATTATATTGTCTCGCAATTTGTGCAATCGCTTTTGCGTCACTAAGAACTCCAGTAGATGTCTCCGCATGCACAAAAGCAACAACGCTAATATCAGGGTTTTCTTCCAATGCTTGCGCTACTTTATCTAATGAAACAGGTTCCCCCCATTTATCATCAATAATAATAGGAATACCACCACAGCGTTCTACATTTTGTCGCATTCGTTCACCAAATACACCATTACGACATACTAGTACTTTCTCGCCTTCTTCAACTAAATTCACAAAGCATGTTTCCATCCCTGCACTACCTGGGGCTGAAACCGCAATAGTAAAGTCATTTTTAGTTTGAAATGCGTACTTGAGTAGCTCTTTAAGTTCATCCATCATTTTGATAAATAATGGATCAAGGTGACCGATAGTGGGACGGCTTAATGCTTGTAAAACTTGAGGAGAAATGTCAGAAGGACCAGGTCCCATAAGGGTTCTTTTCGGTGGTATAAAACTTTTCATTATAAACTCCTATCAATATGAGGTGATTAAAGAATAGACATAAGAAAAATTAAACTCAATTAGACTATTTGATTAGAGTGACTTAATTACGAAAAATAGCCCTATAAAGGTACTTTTCACTTAAAACAAAAGAAAAGTAAAAAAAACATTACCAACAATTGACATTTGACTCATAAAAAAGCACATTATTGAAACGTATTTCATTTTTGAAATATAAAGAAGAGGAGCATTACCTAGGTAGCTTAATTTGTGGAGCCCAAACTCCTACACAAATAAGTGAGGGAGAGTAATGCCGAGATGATCCTATTGGGAATAGGGTTGTCGGTCGTTTAGGCTGAATCCTAACGATTGTCACTTAATTTATTAAGTGAAGAGCTTCTAGCAAACCACTCTTATTGCTATCGCTTCTTCACATTTATTTTACACTGGATGTAGTCGGGAGACAGGATAGTGAACCCTATTAATGTTGCCAAATTTGGCGGTACTAGCGTTGCAAATTTCGAAGCAATGACGAAAAGTGCAAGTGTCATTGAACAAAATCCAAATACTCACCTTGTAGTGATTAGCGCCTGCTCTGGTGTGACTAATCTTCTTGTTGAACTTGCTAATGGCGTTCAAGATAATCACAGAAAAAAAGCAATTCTTGAAGAATTAAAAACCATTCATTTTTCTGTATTAGATCAGCTCGCAGATCCACTTATTCCAGAGCGAGCTATCTTAGATATATTGGATGATATTGAAAAAACAGCAGAAACGGCAGCATCTCAATCAAATGATAAATTAACCGATCATCTAGTCTCTTGTGGTGAGCTCATGTCTACTCACTTATTCACTCAATTACTCATTGAGCGAGGAAACCCTGCAATACGTTTTGATATTCGCACTGTTTTGCGCACTGATTCTCGTTTTGGAAAAGGTGAACCACAACTTAATGATATATCTCGTTTAGCTCAAGAAAAACTGACTCCTCTTTGTCAGCAACAGATTGTGGTAACTCAAGGGTTTATTGGTTCTGATAGCGAAGGAAATACAACAACTTTGGGTCGTGGTGGCAGTGACTATAGTGCTGCACTGATTGCTGAGTCTGTAGATACATGCGGATTAGAAATCTGGACAGATGTACCAGGGATTTATACCACGGATCCTCGCATTGCTCCCAAAGCGTCACCGATTCCAGAAATTAGCTTTAGCGAAGCCTCTGAAATGGCAAATTACGGTGCAAAGATCTTACACCCATCAACACTTCTCCCTGCGCTTCGTCATCAAATTCCTGTTTTTGTTGGTTCATCAAAAGAACCTGAAAAAGGAGGGACTTGGATTAAAGAAAAAGTTGATAGTACTCCTTTATTTAGGGCGCTAACCCTTCGTTGTAACCAAACGATGGTAACACTGCATAGCCCAAGTATGTTCCATGCATATGGCTTCTTAGCTGAAGTTTTCAAGATTTTAGCTAAATACCAAATTTCTGTAGATTTAATTACAACTTCAGAAGTAAGCGTTGCTCTTACTTTAGATCAAACAAACACCAATGGTAAAGCTCCAGAGCTTCCACTTGAAGCACAACAAGAATTAGAAGAGTTATGTACTGTTGAAGTTGAACATAATCTTTGTTTAATCGCATTAATAGGTAACAAAATGAGCCATTCAAAAGGCTCAGCAAAACAAGTGTTTGGTACTTTAGAGGAGTTTAATTTACGTATGATTTGTTATGGTGCGAGTCAACATAACTTATGTTTCTTACTTCATGAGTCTGAATCTAAACAAGCCGTTAAAATCTTGCACAAAGAACTTTTTGAACAATAAGTGATACATACAAAAATGCCCATTACATTTAATGGGCATTTTTTAGTTTAAAAGGTCAGTTCACTATTAATTCAAATTTGGACCTAACCACTTCTCAGCTTCAAGCATATTCCAACCTTTACGATCGGCATAGCTTTCGGCTTGATCTTGCTGAATCTGAGCAATCGCAAAATAACGAGAATCCGGATGTGAAAAATACATTCCTGACACAGATGCACCGGGCCACATTGCATAGCTTGATGTTAAAGACATTCCAATAGATTCTTCAACATTCATTAGCTCCCATAAAGCCCCTTTTTCTGTATGTTCAGGACAAGCTGGGTAACCAGGAGCAGGACGAATACCTTGGTATTTCTCACGGATTAAATCGTCATTTGAAAGTGTCTCATTAGGAGAGTAACCCCAAATTTCTTTACGTACTTTTTCATGTAAATATTCAGCAAAGGCTTCAGCTAGACGATCAGCCACCGCTTGAATCATGATAGCGTTATAATCATCACCATTTGCTTTATATTCATCGGCTAGTTCACGCTCACCAATACCACCAGTTACAGCAAAACCACCGATCCAATCATTTTTACCCGACTCTTTGGGTGCTATGTAATCTGATAAACAGTAGTTAAAACCTTTCGGCTTCTCCGTTTGTTGTCGCAAATTGTGAAGTACTTTTGCAACTTTAGTGCGTGATTCATCAGTATAAACTTCAATATCATCACCAACACTAGAAGCTGGAAATAGCGCACACATTCCACGAGCTTTAAGTAACCCTTCTTTTTCAACTCGATCTAATAGATCATTTGCATCTTTAAATAATCGTTTGGCTTCTTCACCTACTTCTTCATGCTCTAAGATCTTTGGGTATTTTCCAACAAGAGACCAAGTCATAAAAAATGGGGTCCAATCAATATAATTACGCAATGTTGAAACATCAAAGTCATCAAATATATGTACACCAGGCTTTAGTGGGACAGGAGGTGTATAAGAAGCCCAATCAATAGCAACTTTATTCGCTCGTGCAGCCTCTAAAGTTACTGGCTTAGTTCGCGGTTGTTTACGACTATGCTGCTCCCTAACTCGTTCGTAATCAATATCTAGCTTCTCAACAAAAGAAGGTTTTAGTTCATTTGAAAGTAATGAAGTACAGACACCTACAGCTCGAGAAGCATTATTAACGTACACAACAGGTTGAGAATAGTTTTGCTCAATTTTTACCGCTGTATGTGCTTTTGAAGTTGTTGCTCCACCAATCAATAATGGTAAATCAAACCCTTGTCGTTCCATCTCTTTAGCAACATGAACCATTTCATCTAATGATGGGGTTATTAATCCAGATAAACCAATGATGTCTACATTTTCTTCTTTAGCTACTTTCAAGATAGTTTCACAAGAGACCATGACACCAAGATCAATTATTTCATAGTTATTGCACTGTAAAACCACACCAACGATATTCTTACCAATATCATGAACATCACCTTTTACCGTTGCTAAAAGTATTTTACCGTTTGTTGCTCCAACTTCTTTAGACGCATTAATAAACGGTTCTAAATGCGCAACTGCTTGCTTCATTACACGAGCAGACTTTACTACTTGAGGAAGGAACATTTTTCCTTCACCAAAAAGATCACCGACGACGTTCATTCCGTCCATCAATGGTCCTTCAATTACTTCTATTGGTTTTTCTGCATTGATTCGTGCTTCTTCTGTATCTTCGACAATAAACTCTGTTATCCCCTTCACTAGAGAATGCTCAAGACGTTTTTCAACAGGCCAGTCACGCCACTCTAAAGCAGATTTATCTTCAACTTTACCAACAGCTCGTTCTAAATACTCAGTTGCAATATCAAGTAAACGCTCCGTAGAATCATCTCGACGATTCAATACCACATCTTCAACCGCTTCACGCAGATCTTCTGGTACGTTATCATATATTTCCAGCTGCCCCGCATTTACGATGCCCATATCCATACCATTTTTAAAACAGTGATATAAAAATACTGCATGGATAGCTTCACGAACGTAGTTATTTCCACGGAAAGAAAAAGAGACGTTAGAAACACCACCTGAAATCATTGCATGAGGAAGCGTTCGCTTTATATCACCAACAGCTTCAATAAAGTCTACTGCATAGTTATTATGCTCATCGATACCTGTAGCAACCGCAAAAATATTAGGGTCAAAAATAATATCTTCAGGTGGGAAACCAACTTCATCAACTAAAATATTGTAGGCATTGGTACAAATTTCAATTTTACGCTCACGAGTGTCCGCTTGGCCGACTTCATCAAAAGCCATAACGATCACTGCAGCACCATAGCGACGTATTAACTTGGCTTGATGTACAAACTTTTCTTTGCCTTCCTTTAAAGAGATTGAATTAACTATCCCCTTACCTTGAATACACTTTAATCCAGCTTCAATTACTTCCCATTTAGAAGAATCAACCATCACTGGAACTTTAGATATTTCAGGCTCTGATGCACAAAGATTTAAAAAACGAACCATACATGCTTCAGCATCAAGCATGCCTTCATCCATGTTGATATCGATAATTTGAGCACCGTTTTCAACTTGCTCTTGAGCAACACTTAGTGCTTCATCATAAAGCTCTTCTTTAATTAAGCGTTTAAAACGTGCAGATCCAGTAACATTTGTACGTTCACCAACATTAATAAACAAAGAATCTTTTTCTATTGTTAAAGGCTCTAATCCGGAAAGACGACAAGCGACGGGTAATTCAGGTAATTGTCGAGGTTTCACACCTTCAACAACTAAAGCCATTTGACGAATATGTTCAGGAGTGGTGCCACAACATCCACCAATGAGATTTAAAAATCCGCTACTTGCCCATTCCGCAACATGCTCAGCCATATCTTCAGGGGATAAATCATACTCACCAAATGCATTAGGTAAGCCAGCGTTTGGGTGAGCAGAAACATAACATTCAGAAATACGTGAAAGCTCGCTTACATATTCACGTAATTCATCGGGGCCAAGCGCACAATTAAGACCAAAAGAAATAGGTTTTACATGTCTTAATGCATTATAAAAAGCTTCTGTTGTTTGTCCCGATAAGGTTCTTCCTGATGCGTCAGTAATTGTCCCTGAAATCATAACAGGCAGAGTAATATCAAGCTCTTCAAAAACAGACTCGACAGCAAAGGAACACGCTTTAGCATTTAATGTATCAAAAATAGTTTCGATAAGAATAAGATCTGAGCCACCTCTAATAAGTGCTCGAGTTGACTCTGAATAAGCTTCCACTAATTCATCAAACGATACATTACGAAAGCCTGGATCATTTACATCTGGAGAAATAGAACAAGTTCGGTTTGTTGGTCCAAGCACTCCTGCGACATAACGAGGCTTATTTGGTGTCTTCTCGGTCCATTTATCTGCAACTTCACGAGCAAGCTTTGCTGCTTCAAAGTTAATCTCTTCACTAAGGCTTTCCATATCATAATCAGCCATAGCAATAGTTGTTGCATTAAAAGTATTAGTTTCAAGGATATCAGCACCAGCTTCCAAATAGGCTTCGTGTATATCTCTTATAATTTGTGGTTGTGAAAGAACTAATAAATCATTGTTACCTTTAAGATCACAATGCCATTTATTAAAACGTTCCCCTCTATAATCTTCCTCTTCAAATTTATAACCTTGAATCATGGTGCCCATACCACCATCAATCAATAAAATTCGCTCTGAAAGTTGCTTTTCTATTTGTACTTTTATTTTGCTTCCTGCCACGGTACAACCTCATCCATAATACGTTTCTGTTACAATCCTATCACACATTTTATAGAAATCTAGACGTCTAAAAGCATTTTTATTTCAACAAAATGAAAATAAAATTTGATATTTATCAAATAGAGCGGAAAATGATATAAATCACACTTTGTTACATTAAATAAAAATCTAGAGGTTAAGCAATGTCCGTATATAACACACTCTGCTTTCTCGCAGCGGCTGCAATGTTAATCGCATTTTTCAATAGTAAAATTGGAAAAATGCAAACAACCATTGCTATTACTGCAGGTTCCATGATGCTTTCATTAGGCATTATCATTGCCGGTCAAAATAACTGGTTTAACCTTAGGGAAGTAGCAACTGAGACGTTAACAGATATTAACTTTGAAGATTTTTTATTAAAAGGGATTCTAGGTTTTCTGCTTTTTGCTGGAGGGTTGGGCATAAAGCTACAAAACTTAAAAGATCAAAAGTGGGAAATAACGGTTCTTGCCTTGGGAGCTACGTTATTTTCAACATTCTTTATCGGCTTTGTTTTATGGGCAATTTGTAATGTTATCGGCGTTAATTTAGATCTTATTTACTGCTTACTATTTGGTGCATTAATATCACCAACTGACCCAATAGCCGTTCTTGCTATCGTTAAAAAGATGAATGCTCCGCAACGAATCTCAACTCAAATTGAAGGCGAATCATTATTCAACGATGGCTTTGGCCTTGTTATCTTTGTAACTCTCTTTACCATCGCTTTCGGTCATGAAACACCGACAGTAGGAAGTGTAACGGCATTATTCTTCCAAGAAGCTATTGGTGGGATTGCCTATGGATTTATTCTTGGGCTAGTTTTCCATTATCTAATAAGTTCAACCAATGACCATTCAATGGAGCTACTATTAACCATTGGTATACCAACCGCTGGTTATGCTCTAGCAGAAGTGCTTCATGTTTCAGGTCCGCTAGCAATGGTTGTCTCTGGTATTATGATAGGAAATTGGACTCGATTTATTGGCTTTTCAAAAGAAAGTGAAGATCATTTAGATCACTTCTGGGAACTTGTCGACGAATTCCTCAATGGCGTACTATTCCTATTAATTGGTATGTCTATGCTTTTATTCCAATTCCATCAAGAAGATTGGATATTAATGGCAATTTCTATTCCTTTAGTTTTAACAAGCCGTTATTTAAGTGTATTTATCTCATACATTGGCTTTAATCGATTTAGAACTTACAACCCATTATCAGTACGTATTTTAACTTGGGGTGGCTTAAGAGGAGGTTTAGCATTAGCAATGGCACTAGCTATACCTGCTGGAATTATGGTTATACCCGAAAAGAATATAGATGTTAGAGAAATCATTCTTGTAATGACTTACTCTGTTGTTGTTTTTTCAATTTTAGTACAAGGTTCAACAATCACTCCTATGATTGATAAAGCTAAGAAGCTTGAAAAAGAAATGTAGAAATTGAAGTTAATAGAAGAGGCGCTTGTACGCCTCTTTTTTTAGCTTAAATAATTAACAAACCTTCTCAGAAAGTTCCCCAGTACAACAAGCTGCTAAGCTCTCCAATATAAAGTCCAACCAACTGAACTCACACTTCGCTCTGCTAATCTCATTCCGTTTTCTACAAACGTAAAAAAGCCCTAATCTTTCGATTAAGGCTTCTTCAAATAAGTGACGGAGTTAACGGGACTTTCCTATCAACCTTGAAAGCAACACTTCCCCCGGCGTGATAGGCCTCTAAGCTCTCCAATAAAAAGCCTAACCAGTTGAACTACAACTTAGCTCTGCTTAGCTCATTCCGTTTTCTACAAACGTAAAAAAGCCCAAATCTTTCGATTAGGGCTTCTTCAAATAAGTAGCAAAATTAACGGGGCTTTACTATCAACCTTGAAAGTAACACGTCCCCCCTGCGTGATAGGCCGCTAAGCTCCCCAAACCAACTGAACTACCACTTCGCTCTGCTTATCTCATTCCGTTTTCTACAGACGTAAAAAAACCCTAATCTTTCGATTAGGGCTTCTTAGTATAGTGGCGGAGTGGACGGGACTCGAACCCGCGACCCCCGGCGTGACAGGCCGGTATTCTAACCAACTGAACTACCACTCCGCAGTGTCTATTCAGGTGTATCTTAATTTAAAGCCTGGCGATGTCCTACTCTCACATGGGGAAACCCCACACTACCATCGGCGCTATTACGTTTCACTTCTGAGTTCGGCATGGGATCAGGTGGGTCCATAATGCTATGGTCGCCAAGCAAATTCTTT